>JBDTTU010000003.1:0-97171 GCA_039930465.1 Burkholderiales bacterium | reverse complement strand
GTCACAGTCGACCACCAGCGCAGGATCGGCAACTTCTGCCGCCCACGCTCCTAGGGTGTAGGTCGCCACCGCGCCGTTGGGCTGGTAACGCACGCCGCTGGCGTAGCCGCTGACCTGGGTGGCCTCGCCCAGAGCATTGGGGCTGTAGGTGACGTTGTAGCCGCCGGGGTAGGTCAGCTGCGTGACATGGGCGTTGGCGTCATAGACCCACGCAATGTCGAAGTTGCCATTGAAGCTCAGGCGTTCGAGCGTGGGCAGTCGGCGGTTGTTGTACGCGTAGTTCCAGGTCGAAGCGCCCGAGACCACCACTGACGGCAAGCCGTCGGGCGTGTAGGCGCGACCGATGCTCGTGCTGCCGTCACCGAAACCGGTGCCGGTCAGGCGGTTGCGGTTGTCGTACGTGTAGCCGATGATCTTGGCGGCAGGTACGCTGCCCGTGTCGCAGCTGCCGGTGCTCGGCAGCTTCAAGCCAGTGCCGCGCCATGCCAGATTGTTGGCGGCATCAAGCACCTGGACGGTGGCCCCGACTTCGGGTTCGATGGTCTTGCAGAGCAGCTGGTTGGTGTCGTAGACGTAGCTGCGCGTGGCGCTGACGGACACACCCGAACTACTTCCGCTCCGAGTGATGGTCAGCGATTTGCCAAAAACGTCGCGTTGAATGACGACACCAACGGTCTCGGGCGCAGTGATCGAGGCAATCGCGGACTCGCTCGGTTCGTCGAAGGCCTGGTAGCTCATCGTCGTGGCGGAGCCGCGCGGGTCGGTCACCTTCTTCTGGAAGCCGCTCAGGTAGTCGGTGGTGGTGGTGAGCCCACCGAGGTCGCTGTCGGACACGCTGCGTGTCGGGCGGCCCAGGGGGTCGTAGGTGGTGGTGGTGCCAGGCATCGTGCTACCGATCGAGGCGATGCTGCGCGCCGGGTAGGAGGCGAAGACGTTGCGGCCGTCGGCGTCGAAGTGGTTCAGCTGGGCGCGCCGGGTGTTGCCCGGGTCACTGGTGTCACTGGTGCTGGAGATGCGCTTGCGCAGCATCGCATCGAAATAGTTGACGGTGACGGCGGTGCCCGTGGTGATGGTCTGGCGCCAGTGGTTGGCAGCGATGCCGTATTCGTCGCCGGGCCACTGCTGGTAGGCGATGGTGGTCGGGTTGTAGACAACCGGGTCGCCGCCAGGGGGCGTGATGCGGGCGAGGCGGCCAATAGCGTCGTAGCCGTAGCTGGTGGTCGTGCCGGCTTCGTTGGTCAGGCTGGTCACCATGCCGATGTCGTTGACGGTTGCGCTGACCGATGTGTTGTCAGCGTAGGTGATGGTCTGGGCGAGGCCGCGTTTGTAGCCGGCGTAGGTCGTGGTGTGGTTCAGCCCGTCGGTCACGGTGCGCAAGGTGCCGTCGGCATTGAAGGCGTAGCTGGCTTTGAGTTTGCCGAATTGGTAGCTGGCCGAGGGCAAGCCGGTCGCGCTATCGAAGCTGGTGCGGGCGCTGGTGATGCCGTTGACTGCACGGCTGGCGATCTGGCCGATCGCCCAGCGAGCCGTGTTGTCGGAATAGGCGGTCGTCTCGGTCTTGCTGTAGCCGAGGCTGCTGCTGCGGCTTGCGGCGACGGGGCCGGCGATCGTGTCGAATGCGGTTGTGGCTGCAGTGAAGCTCACGCCCTGCTGGCTGATACTGCGTTGGTACTGCGGCAGGTAGCTCGTTTCCATCAGGTCATCGCCGCTGGTGCTGCCGCTGTTGCCGGCGCTCGACGGATACGGGCCGGCGCCACGCAGCCGGTAGGCGTAGGTCGTACTGCGAAGAGCGCTGCTGTTGCCGTCCCAGCCTTCGTCGATCTGCAGCAACTGGCCTTCGGTTGTGAGGTAGCGGTTGCCGAAGGTGTATCGGCTCATCGCACCGCGCGGGTCGGTGACGGCAAGCGTTGTGGTCGTGGGGCAGCCAGTCCCGCAGTACCAGCTACCGTTCGGGGCGCCCCAGGCATAGGTCCAGTTGAGCGGTGTCAGACCCGGGCCACTGATGGACTTCGAGGTGATCGAACGCACCGCATATTCCGGCGTCGGACCCAAATTGGGACCGCTCGGGCACGGGTTCGCATTCGTCGACAACATGCCGGATCGGCCGTGCGTCACCCACTGCATGTTGAACGTTCCTACCGCACCCGAGGGGTGCGTGACGACGCTGCTGGTCGCTGCCGGGATGACCGCTCCGTTCTGCCACGTAGTGTTGTTCGGGGTGATGCCGGTGTAGCAGCCCGTAAGCGTTGAGAACTGCGGGTGGCCGACCTGCCCCTGCAGGTCAAAGCCCCAGGCGCTGGCATCTGGCAACACGACCTGGTTCAGTCGGTTGAGGGACGAGCCGACCACTGCCGGGCCGTAGCCGTAGAGCCAAGTACGGGTATTGTCGGTTACAGACGCAACACGGTGGCCGCCGCCGTAGGTGAGGGTGAGTTGGCGTCCGTCGCTGGCTACGATGCCGAGCAACTTCCAGGGATCGGTTGTGTCGTAGGTGTAGGTGACGGTGTTGCCGAACCGATCGGTGACGAGCGTCGGCATGATCCAGATTTCGTTGCGGCCGGTGGCGCCATCAGGCCCACTGACGCCGACGTACGGTCGCGTGGCGATCCAGTCAAAGCGGTACTGGGTACCGTCAGGTGACAGCGCGACGAAGCCTTCGCCGCTCGGGCCGGTGTTGGCCGTTGTCTTGGGGCTCTGAAGGCCAGTGATGCAGCGAATCTGCCACTTGGACTTGGTGACGATCGGGTAGCTTTGGCCGTCGTTGGGCGCGAAGCTGTCTTGCGGGTCACGGGCAAGCATCTTTTGGTCGCCGATGCTGGGGACGTAGAGGCTGCTGCCGCTCCAGAAAGTGTCTGGGTCGACCGTCTGCGAGCTTTGGCGGAAAGCAGCTACTGGCGGGGCGCTGAAGCGCGAGCAGCGCTGCATGCTGACTTTGCCGTCGGCGCCGTAGACGATCCAGCCGACCCACAGGCCGGCGCTTGAGAAGGTACCGTGAAGGTGTGGGATTTCGAGATCCCAATCGGCGAACAGGCCTTCGTAGTAAGAGCCTCGAACGATACCAGTGACATAGCGGCGGCCGACGGCCACGGGCAGTGTGTTGTTCCCGGGCAGGCTCACGTCGGTCTGGTTGAATTCGACGGCGCCGGTGTAGAGGTTCACCTTGTCGCCCATCAGGTCGGGGCCGAGCGCGGTGACGTTCTGGCTGGCCCGCACGAGTTGCCCTTGCTCCAGAAACACGGTGGCGTATTGCGCGGACGCTTCCGCGCCAACAAGCAGTGCCAACGCCGCCAAGAGCAGACGAACGATCATGGGTTTGAGTGATGCGGAGGAAATCATCTTTAGTTCTGCTTGTTCTGGATTGATCAAGATTGCACATGGCCAACTTTGCAAACGCAATAGTCAACCCTTACAGGGTGAGCGCTTCAGACTGGGGATTGACACTGCCGGCACGGTCGCGAGTTAGCATCAACCACGGAAGACCAACGATGAGCCCAAATCCTTGAGCACACTGCATGACCTGCCCGCCATCGAGTTGCTTGCCGCCTACCGCAGCAAGGCGCTCTCGCCGGTCGAGGTGACACGTTCTGTACTCGCCCACATGCACCGGTGGGAACCGCACCTGCACGCCACCTGGGCACTCGAGGGCGACGAAGCGCTGGCGCAAGCCGAAGCGTCGCAGGCGCGCTGGCTGAAAGGCGTGCCGCAGGGGGCGCTCGACGGCGTGCCGGTCACGATCAAGGAAAACATCGCGACCAAAGGTGTGCCGGTGCCGGTGGGCACGGCGGCCACCGAGCTGGTGCCGGCGGCGGCCGACGCGCCACCGGCGGCGCGCCTGCGCGAAGCCGGCGCGGTGATCCTTTGCAAGACCACGATGCCCGACTACGGCATGTTGTCGTCGGGGCTGTCGAGCTTTCACAAGCTCGCGCGCAACCCGTGGGATTTGAGCAAGAACCCCGGCGGCAGCAGCGCCGGCGCGGCCGCGGCGGCCGCGGCCGGCTACGGCCCGCTGCACGTGGGCACCGACATCGGCGGGTCGGTGCGGCTGCCGGCCGGCTGGTGCGGCATCTTCACGCTCAAACCCAGCCTGGGCCGCATCCCGATCTTCCCGCCGTATGCCGGGCGCGTGGCCGGGCCCATGACACGCAGCGTGGCCGACTCGGCCTTGATGATGGCGACGCTGAGCCTGCCCGACGATCGCGACACGATGAGCCTGCCTTACCAGGCCATCGAATGGCAGCAACTCGAGCGCGACATCAAAGGCCTGCGCATCGGCCTGCTGATGGACGCCGGCTGGGGCCTTGCCGTCGAACCCGAAGTGCGCGCGGCGGTCGAAGCAGCGGCGCGTGCCTTCGAAGCGGCTGGCGCGATCGTCACGCCGATCAAACCCTTCATGACCCGCGCGATGATCGACGGCATGGACGACTTCTGGCGCACCCGCTCGTGGATGGACATGTCTGCGCTGCCTGAAGCGCGCCGCGCGAAGGTGCTGCCTTACATCACCGAATGGGCGCGCGGTGGCGAAGGGCTGTCGGGCGAACGTGTGTTTCGTGGCTACAGCCAGATGGGCGCGATGCGCGACGCCGCCAATGCTGCGACACGCCCGTTCGACGTACTGCTTTCGCCGACCGCTCCGATGCCGGCCTACGCGGCCGAATGGGCCGGCCCGACCAACGACCCGGCCACGCCCTTCGAACACATCGCTTTCACGCTGCCCTTCAACATGAGCGAGCAGCCGGCGTCGAGCATCAATTGCGGCTACACGGCGAGTGGCCTGCCGATCGGGTTGCAGATCGTCGGCCATCGTTTCGACGACCTCGGCGTGCTGCAGGTCTCGCGCGCCTACGAGCAGATGCGGCCGGCGCAGCGGCCCTGGCCGACACCGCCCGCGCGCTGACGCCGCACGGGCCTGGAGACGTTCATGAACGATGTTCGTGGGGTGCCCTCGGGAAGCTCTTCCACGCTCGCACGTGAACACCACGAACGCGCGCTGTGGCACCTGGTTTCGTTCTACGGCGACCCGATGGCGGCGTTCGACGCCACCATCGCCGCCGACCCCGGCTGGGGCCTGGCGCGTGTCATCAAGGCGGTGTTCATCTTGACGCTGACCGAGCCCAATATGCTGCCGCAAGCGCGCCAGCTGCTCACTGAAGCTGAACCTTTGATGGCCGGCGCACCGGCGAACGAACAGGGCCATTTCGCCGCCGCACAGGCCGCAGTCGCCGGCCACTGGCGCGAAGCCTGCGCGCGCTGGGATGCGCTGCTGCTCGATCAGCCACGCGACCTGCTCGCGCTGACCGCCGCGCACCTTTTCGACTTCTACCGCGGCGATGCACGCAACCTGCGTGCGCGCGTCGCGCGGGTGCTGCCCGAGTGGCCCACCAGCGACCCGCTGCAGCCTTTCGTGCAAGGCATGCACGCCTTCGGCCTCGAAGAGTGCAACCTCTACCCGCAGGCCGAAGCGGCAGGGCGCGAAGCGCTCGCACGCGACCCGCGCGGGCCGTGGGCGATCCACGCGGTCGCGCACGTGATGGAAATGCAGGGCCGCCACGAGGAAGGCGTGCGCTGGCTGGAAGAAGGCAGCGCTGGCTGGGCCGACAACGGCCTGGCGGTGCACCTGTGGTGGCACCTGGCGCTGTTCCGGCTCGAAACGCTCGACAGCGCCGCCGCGCTGGCCTTGTTTGACGCGCGCATGGCCGGCAGCGCGTCGGGCGTCAACCTGCAGTGGCTCGACGCTTCCGCCCTGCTGTGGCGCCTGCAGTTGCTCGGCATCGACGTGGGCTCACGCTGGCAGGCCTTGGCCGCCGACTGGGCCGACCCGGTCGGGCTCGCCGGGCACTACGCCTTCAACGACGTGCACGCACTGCTCGCCTACCTTGGCAGCGGCGACATGGCGCGCGCGCAAGCGCTGCTTGCCGCCTGCAGCGCGCAGGCGAACGCCGACAACGCCGGCATGGCGCGCGAGGTCGGCGTGCCCTTGATGCAGGGGCTGATGGCGTTTGCGAATGGCGATGCCGACACCGCCTGCGCCACGCTCTACCCGCTGCGCGGCGTGGCCCACCACTTCGGCGGCAGCCACGCGCAGCGCGACCTGATCGACCAGACGCTGCTCGCCGCGGCCGCACGTTCCAGCCACTGGGCCGCGGGCCGGGCGCTGCTGAACGAACGCCGGCTCGCCAAGCCGGCCACACCGCTGACCGCGCACTGGGCGTCGCGGCTCGGCGCCTGAGGCACAACCCAGGAAGGCGACTCCATGGCAAACACCATCGACGAACAGATCGCACAAAGCCTGCGCGAATCGCAAGCCAGCGGCGAGCTGCAGTCAGCGAAGAGCTGGGGCAAGCCGCTCGATCTGGATGACGGCTACGCACAAACGCCCGAAGAGCTGCGCATGGCCTTCAAGGCGCTGAAAGACGCCGGCTTTGTGCCGCCCGAGGTCGAGCTGATGAAGCAGGTAGCGGCATTGCGCGAGCGCATCAACGCGGCGCCCGATGCGCCCGAAGCCGACGCGATGCGCCAACGCGCCAGCGAACTGCAGCAGCACATCGCGCTGCGGCTTGAAAAGCTGCGCACGAGCGGCAGCCTTTAGAGCCCGGCCCACCAACCCACGCCGGGCCTGCGCCTTACACGAGCGGCGCCGCCAGCCCTTCCCGCTCGAACACACGCTGCACCGCAGGCCGCGCCAGCAAGCGCTGCAGGTACGGGCCGAGCTGCGGCAGGCTGCGCGCCGGCCGCGCGAAACCGCGGGTCCAGCGGCACAACATCAACGCGTACAGGTCGACGGCGCTGAAGCTCTCGCCCAGCAGGTACGGGCCGCCATGGCGTGCGAGTTCGGCTTCGATCTGGTCGAGCAATGTGCCCACCTTGGTCTCGGCATGCGAGCGCACTTGCGCCGTGGCCTCGGCGTCGTCGGCCCAGCGCTCGGGGTAGAAGTAGACGATCAGCGTGGCCTGCAGGCTGTTGGTCATCCAGACCAGCCACTTGTAGAAGTGCGCGCGGGCGGGGGTGCCCGGCGCGGGCGCGAGGTCCGCTTTCGGGTGAGTGTCGAGCAGGTGCAGGCAGATGGCCGCGGTCTCGTACAGCACCAGATCGCCATCGACCAGCACCGGGATCAGGCCGTTCGGGTTGAGCAACAGGTACCCGGCCGATTTGTGGGCCTGCCGGGTGCGGTCAACGAGCTTCAGCTCATAGGCCAGGCCCAGCTCTTCGAGCAACAAGTGCGGCGCCATGCTGGCGTTGCTGGGGTAGTAGTGAAGCTGCAGCATGGCGCGTGGCGAAGTGGCGGGAGCCGCATTCTCGCCGCGCTGCACTGCTTGCATCTCTGGCGTTAGTTTTGGCACGCGCCGGGCAAGCTCTTCAGCCCCGCTCCCGGCTTCTTACCGGGCTTGCGGAATATTCACTCCCGCAGCTGAAGGTAGGCAAGTACAACTCTGACAGCAACAATTCGCATCAATCAGTTACTGGTGACCGCCATGAAGCAAGACCTGAAATCGCAGATCGGCCAGTCGCTCCACTCGGTGGGTGCGTTCTTCAAGCGGCCGCTGAGTTTGCAGAACGGCGAAATCAGCCTGGGCGTGGCCCGCAGTACGTTGATCGAGCAGGCCCGCGCCACCGAACGCAAACATGTGCGCCGCATGCGCGCCGATCTGTTCTTCATGCTCGAGCAGCACCCGGCTTCGCGCGATCTGGTGCGCGCCCTGGCGCTGGTCGAGCGCACCATGCAGCGCAGCGGCTTTGAAGGCGTGGACAAACTTCCACAAAAAGTGCTGGCGCGTGCGCTCGACGAACTGGAGCGCCTCGTGCGCGACTGGTCGCCGGTGGGCCTGGCCGAGTTGCGCTCGCGCCTGGCGGTGCTGGTGAAGAACAAGCCGGTCGAAGCCGCGCGCGAATCACAAGATATGTTGGAAGGCCCGGCCTCGAGGATCAGCGTCTTCGCCGGGCTCGACTCGGCGCAGCCGGCCGACGTGAGCGAAGTCGACCACGAACTCTTTGAGGAGATGGAGCGCAGCTGGGTCGGGCAGATTCCCAAGGCAGCCTGAAAGACGGCGCACTTCAGGCGTCGGTGCTGCTGTCGCGCTCGGCCATCTGCGACTCGATCTGACGGAACAGGTCTGCCAGCGTCTTGCCGGGCTCGTCGCGAAAGTGCTCTTCCAGCACCTGCAGTTCGCCGATCAGGTCGACCCGGAAGCTGCGGAACGCTTCGCGGGTTTCACACCAGGCCGCGAGCGTCCACACCGAACTCCAGTAGAAACAGCCCAGCGGCCGAACCACACGCTCGCTGCGCTGGCCCTTGAGGTCGGTGTAGGCCATGCGGATCTTGCAGCGCGCCTCGACCGCCACGCGCAGTGTTTCGAGCCGGGTGCGCGTCGCCGGGTCGGGGCCGACCGGCGGCGCGTAGAGCGCGAGGCTTTCGGCCGCGGCCCGCGCCGCCGCCGGCAACACCGAGAGGATCTTCGACAGCGCCGTCTCGGCATGGCGGCTGAGCGCCACGTCGAGCCGCGCCTGCGCGATGCGCACCGAGGCGACCAGCGCCTGGGCTTCGTCTTTGGTGAACATGAGGGGTGGCAGGTCGAAACCCGCTTGCATGCGGTAGCCCACGCCGGCTTCGCCTTCGATCGGCACACCTTGTGCCATCAGCTCGGCCACGTCGCGGTACACGGTTCGCTCTGACACTTCGAGCCGCCCGGCCAGAAACGCGGCCGTGCTCAAGCGCCGGCCACGAATCAGCTGCACGATCTGGAACAGGCGCTCAGCGCGGCGCATTTGATGAGGCCTTTGCGTTCATCGTTTGGATGATGACAGCCCTGGCGGCGCCGTGCCCGCGCTCAGACCAGCGCGTGCAGGCCGACGCGGTTGCCTTCTGTGTCGGTGATGTGGGCGAAGCAGCCCATGTCGCCCGGCAACTGCACTTTCGGCGTGGTGATGCGCCCGCCTGCCGCTTCGACACGCGCCAGCACCGCGTCGAGCGAAGGTTTCGCGTTGAGGTAGATCAGGGTGCCGTCGGCCGCCGGTGCAGGCACCTCGCTGCCGGCGATCAGGCAACCGCCGACGCCGGTTTCGTCATAACTGAACACGCCGAGCTGGCTCGCGCCCATGGTCTCGCGGCGCAGCGGCCTGGCAAGCAGGGTTTCGTAGAAAGCCGTCGCGCGATCGAGGTTGCCGACCGGAATCTCGAACCAGTTGATGGCGTGGTTTGTCGTGTGTTCCATGAGGTGCTCCTGGTGGTGTTGAAGAGGCGCTCATGGTGCTGCCGGGCTGCTGACAACGTGGTGTCAGCAGCCTGCGCGCTTGGCTTCAGGTGGCGACCGCCTGCCGCACCGCGCGCTCCCAGTTCAGCATCAACTCGGCCGCCCGCTCGCGCGGCATCGTCGGGCGGAAGGTGCGTTCCACGGCCCATTGCGCAGCGAGTTCGTCGAGCCCCTTGAACAAGCCGCACGACAGTCCCGCCAGGTAGGCGGCGCCGAGCGCGGTGGTCTCGATCACCTTCGGCCGCACGACCGGAATGCCGAGCAGGTCGGCCTGGAACTGCATCAGCAGATCGTTGACACAAGCGCCGCCATCAACGCGCAGCTCGGCCACCGGCGTCGCACCCGCGGCCACCGCGTCGCGGCTCATCGCCTGCAACAAGGCTGCGCTCTGGAACGCGATGCTCTCGAGCGCCGCGCGCGCGATGTGCGCGACCGTGCTGCCACGCGTGAGCCCGACGATGGCGCCGCGCGCATCGGCCTTCCAGTAGGGCGCGCCCAGGCCGGTGAAGGCCGGCACGAACATCACGCCACCGCTGTCGGGCACGCTTTCGGCGAGCTGCTGAACTTCGCCGCTGGCCTTGATGGCGTGCAGGCCATCGCGCAGCCACTGCACCACGGCGCCGCCGATGAAGACACCGCCTTCGAGCGCGAACTCGGGTGTGGCGCCGGGCTGCGCGGCGCTGGTGGTGATGAGCCCGTTGGCCGAAGTCTGAAACTGCGCGCCGGTGTGCATCAGCATGAAGCAGCCGGTGCCGTAGGTGTTCTTCGCCAGGCCGGCCTTGAAGCAGGCCTGGCCGAAGAGCGCGCTCTGCTGGTCACCGGCCACACCGCCGATCGCAATGGCGGTGCCGAAGATGTCGGCGCGGGTGGCGCCGAAAGGGTGGCTCGACGGGTGCACGGTGGGCAGCATCTGGCGCGGAATGTCGAGCAGCCCGAGCAGTTCATCGTCCCACTCGTTGCTGCGCACATTCAGCAGCAGCGTGCGCGAAGCGTTGCTCACGTCGGTGGCGTGAAGCTCGCCGCCGGTCAGCTGCCACATCAACCAAGAGTCGACGGTGCCGAACGCGAGTTCACCGCGTTGCGCGGCGGCACGCGCGCCGGGCACCTTGTCCAGAATCCACTTCAGCTTGGTGCCGGAAAAATACGCATCGAGGATCAGCCCGGTCTTCTCGCGAAAGGTCGGCTCCAGCCCTTGTTCGCGCAGCGCGGCACAGGTGGGTTCGGCGCGGCGGTCTTGCCAGACGATCGCGTTGTAGATCGGTGCGCCGGTCTTGCGGTTCCACACCAACGTGGTTTCGCGCTGGTTGGTGATGCCGATCGCGGCCACCTCATTGGCCTTCAGCCCGGCCTTGGCCAGCGCTTCGTGCGCGGTGGCGAGCTGCGTGGCCCACAACTCCAGCGGGTCGTGTTCGACCCAGCCCGGCCTTGGATAGATCTGCCGGAACTCGCGCTGCGCCATCGCGACGATGTGGCCCTGCGCGTCGAAGACGATGCTGCGCGAGCTCGACGTGCCCTGATCGAGCGCGAGGATGTGGGTCTTGTTCGTCATGGGTTTTCCTCCGATTCGCAGGTCACGCAGTTCACGCCGGCCTCGCGCAGCAGATGCGGGAACGGCACTGGCGGCGCGGCATCGGTGAACAGCATATCGACCTCATCGAAGCGCGCCAGCTCGACCATCGCCGGGCGGTTGAACTTGCTGTGGTCGGCGGCGACCCAGACCTCGCGCGAGTGATCGATGATCGCGCGCGCCACTTTCACTTCGCGGTAGTCGTAGTCGCGCAGCGTGCCGTCGGCCTCGATGCCCGAGATGCCGATCAGGCCGATGTCGACCTTGAACTGCTTGATGAACTCGACCGTCACTTCGCCCACGATGCCGCGGTCGCGCGCGCGCACGATGCCACCGGCCACGATGACTTCGCAGTCGGGGTTGTCTGACAGGATCGCCGCCACGTTCAGGTTGTTCGTGATCACGCGCAGGCCCTTGTGGCGCAGCAGCTCGCGTGCAATCGCTTCGGTGGTGGTGCCGATGTTGATGATCAGCGAGCAGCCCGCCGGCACGGCCGCCGCCACCGTGCGCGCGATGCGCTGCTTGGCCTGCTCGTTGAGCATCTGGCGCTGCAGGTACTCGATGTTCTCGGTGGTCGAGCTCGGCACCCGCACACCGCCGTGAAAGCGCGCCAGCAGGCCGGCGTCGGACAACAGCTTCACGTCGCGCCGCACGGTCTGCAAGGTCACGGCGAACTGCTCGGCCAGCGCTTCGACCGAGACCGAACCGCGGCCGCGCACTTCGGTGAGCAGCAGGGCCTGGCGGGGGTTCGGCGTCATGATGGGCAGTGGCAAACGAAGCGGTGCGCGTGAGCGTAGCGAACCACTGCCGCGCTTCCATTGCGGAAACCGCGCTTGCGCTTTGTGAAGTGTTAGGCTAACAATAGAAAGCAGAACAACATAAACGAACAAAAACGAACCTTCATCTCGGCGTCATTCGCAGCGATTCGAATGTGCGCTTCGTTCAAGACCGAGGAGACCTGTTGAGCCCCACCGAATCCAGCCCGCCCCTGCGGCCGGCAGGCGACACCCGCATCGCGCCTTCGCAGGCGTTTGACGTGCTCGTGGTCGGCGGCGGCATCAACGGTGCCGGCATCGCGCGCGACCTGGCCGGGCGTGGCCTGTCGGTCTTGCTGTGCGAGAAGGACGACCTGGCCGCGCACACCTCGTCGTCGAGCACCAAGCTGATCCACGGTGGCTTGCGTTACCTGGAGTACTACGAGTTCTCGCTCGTGCGCAAGGCACTGGCCGAGCGCGAGGTGCTGCTCAAGAGCGCGCCGCACATCATGTGGCCGCTGCGTTTCGTGATGCCGCACGACCCGGGCATGAGGCCGGTCTGGATGATCCGCATCGGGCTGTTCCTCTACGACCACCTCGCCCGGCGCGAAGTGCTGCCCGGCTCGCGCACCGTGGACCTGCGCGCACATGCTGCGGGCAAGCCGCTCAAGCCGATATTCACCAAGGGCTTCGTCTATTCCGACGGCTGGGTCAACGACGCCCGCCTCGTCGTGCTGAACGCGATGGACGCCCGCGAACACGGCGCCGAGGTGCTCACGCGCTGGCGCTGCGTCGATGCGAAGCGCGGCGCCGCAGCATGGCGCGTGCGCCTCGAAAGCGCAGCCGGTGAGCAGCGAGAGTTGACCGCGCGGGCACTTGTGAACGCCGCCGGCCCATGGGCAGCGCAGTTCCTCGCCGAACACGCGCACGTGCCACGCGCCAAATCGTTGCGGCTCGTGAAGGGCAGCCATATCGTCGTTGCGAAGATGTTCGACCATGACCACGCCTACATCTTCCAGAACCCCGACAAGCGCATCATCTTCGCGATCCCCTATGAAGACGACTTCACGCTGATCGGCACGACCGACGTGGAGCACCACGGTGCCGTAGGCGAAGCGCGCATCGACGAGAGCGAAACCGCCTATCTGTGCGAGCAGGCGAGTCGCTATTTCGCCAAGCCGGTGAAGCCGAAAGACGTGGTCTGGAGCTACGCCGGCGTGCGCCCGCTGCTCGACGACGAATCGGGCGACCCTTCGGCCGTGACACGCGACTACCTGCTCGAACTTGATACTGCTCAAGCTCCGCTGTTGACCGTGTGGGGCGGCAAGATCACGACCTTCCGCAAGCTCGCCGAAGAAGCCGCCGACATGCTGATGGCGCCGCTCGGCAGCGCCGCGAAGCGCGGCGCCTGGACCCACGCTGCGTCGTTGCCAGGGGGTGACCTGAGCAAGTGGATCGGCGCGGCGCAACGCCCCGACACCGATTTCAACCGCTTCGCCCAGGCCGTTGCCCTGCGTTACCCACAACTGCCAGCCGCGTTGTGCCAACGCCTGGCGCGGGCCTACGGCACCCGCATCGACGCCCTGCTCGCAGCCGACCTGGGCTCCGAGGTCGCGCCTGGCCTCTTCGAAGCCGAGCTGAACTACCTGCACGACCACGAGTGGGCGCGCAGCGCCGACGACGTGCTGTGGCGGCGCAGCAAGCTCGGCCTGCACCTGAACGCCGCCGAGCGCGCCGCTGTCGCACGCTGGTGCGCCACCAACTGGCCCGACGCCGCAACAGCAGCCCCGAACATCAGCACCCGCACCACGGAGCCCGCATGGAACTGATGCTCGAACGCATCGAACAGCGGGTGGGGGCCAGAACCCACCTGTACCCACTCGATCTCACACTGGTGCCGCTGGCCGTGACCGTGCTGCTGGGCGCCACACAGGCCGGCAAGACCACGCTGATGCGGGTGATGGCGGGCCTGGACGCGCCGGCCAAGGGCCGCGTGCTCGCCGACGGCATCGACGTGACCGGCAAGCCGGTGCGCGAGCGCAACGTGGCCATGGTCTACCAGCAGTTCATCAACTACCCGTCGATGACGGTGGCCGACAACATCGCCTCGCCGCTGAAGCTGCGCAAGGAAGCGAACGTCGCGGCGCGCGTCAACGAACTGGCGGCCAAACTGCACATCGAACCTTTCCTGAAACGCCTGCCGGCCGAACTCTCGGGTGGCCAGCAGCAGCGTGTGGCGTTGGCGCGCGCACTGGCGAAGAACGCGCCGCTGATGCTGCTCGACGAACCGCTCGTGAACCTCGACTACAAGCTGCGCGAAGAACTGCGCGACGAACTCTCGCAACTGTTCGCGAACGGCCAGTCGACCGTGGTCTACGCCACCACCGAACCCACCGAAGCCCTGCTGCTCGGCGGTTACACCGCGGTGATGGACGCCGGTGAATTGCTGCAATACGGGCCGACGGCCGAGGTGTTCCACCGGCCGAAGTCGATCCGCGTCGCACGTGCTTTCAGCGACCCGCCGATGAACCTGATCGCAGGCACGGCGAACGCAAGCGGCGTGGCGCTGCCGGGGGGTGTGGTCTTGCAGATCGCCCTGCCTGCGAACCGCTCCGAGGCGCTCACGCTCGGCGTGCGCGCGGGTGCCCTGCGCGTGCAGGCCCGCGACGGCGACCTGGCCTTGCCCGGCAAGGTCGAGCTGGCCGAAATCGCCGGCTCCGACACCTTCGTGCATGTGCACACGCCGATCGGCGAGCTGGTGGCGCAACTCACCGGCGTGCACGTGTTCGGCCTCGGTGAAGCGGTCACGCTGTACCTGAACCCGGCCCAGGCCTATGTGTTCGGCGCCGACGGCAACCTGCTCGTCGCACCCGGGAAAGCCTGAACCATGGCCCGCATCGATCTCGACCTGGCGCATGCCTACAAGCCAAACCCGCAGCGCGACGAAGACTACGCACTGCTGCCGCTGAAGATGAGCTTCGACGACGGCGGCGCGTACGCGCTGCTGGGCCCCTCGGGCTGTGGCAAGACCACGCTGCTCAACATCGTTTCGGGCCTGGTCACGCCGTCGCAGGGCAGCGTCAAGTACGACGGTGTCGACGTCACGGCGCGCACGCCGCAGCAGCGCAACATCGCGCAGGTGTTCCAGTTTCCGGTCATCTACGACACGATGACGGTGGCCGAGAACCTCGCGTTCCCGCTTCGCAATCGTGGCGTGGCCGCCGACAAGATCGCGCAGCGTGTTGGCAAGATCGCCGAGATGCTGGAAATGAGCGACCAGCTCGACATGCGTGCCGCCGGCCTCGCCGCCGACGCAAAGCAGAAGATCTCGCTCGGGCGCGGCCTGGTGCGCGAAGACGTGAGTGCCGTGCTGTTCGACGAGCCGCTGACCGTGATCGACCCGCACCTCAAATGGCAGCTGCGCCGCAAGCTCAAGCAGATCCACCACGAGCTGAAGCTGACGCTGATCTACGTGACCCACGACCAGGTCGAAGCGCTGACCTTTGCGGACCAAGTGGTCGTGATGACGCGCGGCCGCGCGGTGCAGATCGGCAGCGCGTCCGAGCTGTTCGAGCGACCCACGCACGCCTTCGTTGGCCACTTCATCGGGTCGCCCGGCATGAACTTCCTGCCCGCACGCTGGAACGGGCGCGGCGTCGAAGTCGGTGGCCACACCCTGCAATCGGCGAGCGACCCGGCACGGTTCGCGGCGGCTGGCAGCTTCACGCTCGGCGTGCGGCCGGAATACGTGTCGCTCGCCCCGGCCGACGACCCGACTGCGCTGCCGATCGAGGTGCTGCAATTGCAGGATGTCGGCACCTACTGGCTGCTCACGGCACGTTGCGGCGAGATGCCGCTGCGCGCGCGGCTTGACCGTGATTCGCCCGTGCCGCGGGTCGGCGAGCGGGTCTGGCTCAAGGTGACCGGCGCGCACACCTGCTACTACGGCAGCGACGACCGCTTGATCGAAGGCCTGGGATCGGGGCCCGCCGGCCCGGCGGTCCACATCCACGCCGAGGTGAGCGCATGAAGCCCGTCAACCAGAAAGCCTGGTTCCTGATCCTGCCGGTGATCCTGTGCGTGGCCTTCTCGGCCATCCTGCCGCTGATGACGGTGGTGAACTACTCGGTGCAGGACATCATCTCGCCCGAGCGCCGCGTCTTCGTCGGCACCGAGTGGTTCAAGTCGGTGATGCGCGACGACGAACTGCTCGACGCGCTGGTGCGCCAGATCGTGTTCTCGCTCTCGGTGCTGCTTGTCGAGATTCCGCTGGGCATCGGGCTGGCGCTGTCGATGCCGGCCAAGGGCTGGAAGTCGTCGGCTGTTCTGGTGCTGGTGGCGATCTCGCTGCTGATTCCGTGGAACGTGGTCGGCACGATCTGGCAGATCTACGGCCGCACCGACATCGGCCTGATGGGCGCGGCGATCGCCAAGCTCGGCATCGACTACAGCTACACCGGCAGCTCGCGCGACGCCTGGCTCACGGTGCTCTTGATGGACGTGTGGCACTGGACGCCGCTGGTCGCGTTGCTGTGCTTCGCCGGGCTGCGCGCGATCCCAGACGCGTACTACCAGGCCGCGAGCATCGACGGCGCATCGAAGTTCGCGGTGTTCCGCTACATCCAGCTGCCCAAGCTGCGCGGCGTATTGATGATCGCGGTGCTGCTGCGCTTCATGGACAGTTTCATGATCTACACCGAGCCCTTCGTGCTGACCGGCGGCGGGCCGGGCAATGCGACAACCTTCCTGAGTCAGTACCTGACGCAGAAGGCGGTCGGCCAATTCGACCTCGGGCCCGCGGCGGCGTTCTCGCTGATCTACTTCCTGATCATCCTGCTGCTGTGCTTCATCCTCTACAACTGGATGCAGCGCGTGGGCACCGCGGACAAGGGGCCGGCTCATGAATGACTCGCGCTTCAAGAAGCGGAGCATCTTCCTGGTGCTGTACCTCGTGTTCGCCATCCTGCCGGTCTACTGGATGATCAACATGTCGTTCAAGACGAACGAGGAGATCCTGAGCCTCTTCTCGTTCTGGCCGAAGCAGTTCACCTGGGACAACTACAAGGTCATCTTCACCGACGAGTCCTGGTACTCGGGCTACATCAACTCGATGATCTACGTGGCCATGAACATGGTGATGTCGCTCACCGTGGCACTTCCGGCGGCGTACGCGTTCTCGCGCTACAGCTTTCTCGGTGACAAGCACGTCTTCTTCTGGCTGCTGACCAACCGCATGACGCCGCCGGCGGTGTTCCTGCTGCCGTTCTTCCAGCTCTACACCACGCTCGGGCTGATGGACACGCACATCGCGGTGGCGCTCGCGCACCTGCTGTTCAACGTGCCGCTGGCGGTGTGGATTCTCGAAGGCTTCATGAGCGGCATCCCGCGCGAGATCGACGAGACGGCCTACATCGACGGCTACTCGTTCCCGCGCTTCTTCCTGACCATCTTCATTCCGCTGATCAAGGCTGGCGTCGGTGTGGCGGCGTTCTTCTGCTTCATGTTCAGCTGGGTCGAGCTGCTGATGGCGCGCACCTTGACCAGCGTCAACGCCAAGCCGATCGTCGCGGTGATGACGCGCACGGTGAGCGCCTCCGGCATGGACTGGGGCGTGCTCGCCGCGGCCGGCGCACTGACCATCGTGCCCGGCGCGATCGTGATCTGGTTCGTGCGGCACTACATCGCCAAGGGGTTCGCGATGGGCCGCGTCTAGGAGACACGACATGTTCAATTGGATGGCCTGGACCCTGCCCGTCGCGGTGTTCTTCTGCAGCATCGCGCTGATGCTCGTCGGCATGACGGTGTGGGAGCTCAAGTCGCCCACCTTGGAGCGCAAGGGCTGGCTGCCGATCGCGACGACGCGCGGCGATCGCCTGTTCATCGGGTTGCTGTGCGCGGCCTACGTGAACCTGGCGTTTGTCGCCGTCAGCGAAAAGATGATCGCCTGGTTCAGCCTCGAAGCCGAGCCGTCGATCTGGATCAGCTTCGTCTTCTCGATGCTGTTGTTGGGTCTGGTCATTCGCAAGGGATAGTGTTTGAAAAGGCAGCCGGTCGTTCCTTCCCAGCCGGCCTGCCGATACGTCAATGGGAAGCACCTGAGGAGACACACATGAAATTGCGCTTGAATGCTGTGGCCTTTGCCGCTGCCGCTCTGGTCATCGGCCAGGGCGCATGGGCAGACGAAGCCGCCGCGAAGAAGTGGATCGATGCCGAGTTCCAGCCGTCGACGCTGAGCAAGGATCAGCAGATGGCCGAGATGAAATGGTTCATCGAGGCCGCGAAGAAGCTCCAGGCCAAGGGCGTGAAGGAGATCTCGGTCGTCTCCGAGACGCTGACGACGCACGAGTACGAATCGAAGACGCTGGCCAAGGCCTTCGAGGAGATCACCGGCATCAAGGTCAAGCACGACATCATCCAGGAAGGCGACGTCGTCGAGAAGCTGCAGACCTCGATGCAGTCCGGCAAGTCGATCTACGACGGCTGGATAAACGACTCCGATCACATCGGCACGCACTACCGCTACGGCACCGCGATCGCGCTGACCGACGCGATGGCCGGCCCGTGGAAGGAGTACACCAACCCCGGCCTGGACCTGAAGGACTTCATCGGCACCAGTTTCACGACCGCGCCCGATGGCAAGATGTACCAGTTGCCCGACCAGCAGTTCGCCAACCTGTACTGGTTCCGCGCCGACCTGTTCGCACGCAAGGACCTGAAGGACAAGTTCAAGGCCAAGTACGGCTACGACCTGGGCGTGCCGGTCAACTGGAGCGCCTATGAAGACATCGCTGCATTCTTCACCGACGACGTGAAGACGATTGACGGCAAGCCGATCTATGGGCACATGGACTACGGCAAGAAGGACCCCTCGCTGGGCTGGCGCTTCACCGACGCGTGGCTGTCGATGGCCGGCGAAGCCGACAAAGGGATCCCGAACGGGCTGCCGATCGACGAGTGGGGCATTCGCGTGGCCGACGACAAGTGCACGCCGGTCGGTGCCGAGGTGGCGCGCGGTGGCGCGACGAATTCACCGGCTGCCGTCTACGCGCTGACCAAGTACGTCGACTGGATGAAGAAGTACGCGCCCAAGGAGGCCAGCGGCATGACGTTCGGCGAGTCCGGGCCGGTGCCGGCGCAGGGCCAGATCGCGCAGCAGGTGTTCTGGTACACCGCCTTCACCGCCGACATGGTCAAGAAGGGCCTGCCGGTCGTGAACGACGACGGTTCGCCGAAGTGGCGCATGGCGCCGAACCCGCACGGCCCGTACTGGAAGGAGGGCATGCAGAACGGCTACCAGGACGTGGGCGCCTGGACCTTCCTGAAGTCGAACGACCCGAACCGTGCCGCGGCCGCCTGGCTGTATGCGCAGTTCGTGACGGCCAAGACCACGTCGCTGAAGAAGTCGATTGTCGGCCTGACGTTCATCCGCGACAGCGACATCCGTGCCGACTACTTCACCAAGAACATCGACAAGTACGGCGGCCTGATCGAGTTCTACCGCAGCCCGGCGCGGGTCGCCTGGACGCCGACCGGCAACAACGTCCCCGACTACCCGAAGCTCGCGCAGCTGTGGTGGAAGAACGTGGCCGTGGCGGTGACCGGTGAGAAGACACCGCAGCAGGCGATGGACAACCTCGCGGTCGAGATGGACGACGTGATGGCACGCCTGCAACGCGCCGGCATGGCGCATTGCGCGCCCAAGTTGAACCCGAAGAGCTCCCCCGACAAGTGGCTCAGCAGCGACCATGCGCCGTGGAAGAAGCTGGCCAACGAGAAGCCCAAGGGCGAGACCGTGGCCTACGACCAGCTGCTGAACGCGTGGAAGGCGGGCAAGGTACGCTAAAGCCCGCAACCTGCTGAGGTGAGCCCTGCGCCCTGCCGATCTCCGGGATCGGCAGGGCGTTATTCTTCGTGACCCATGAACATCGTCTTCCGCTGCGACCCGGCACTCATCGACCTGCTGCCGCGCCCGGTGCCGGCCCAGGCCGCGCTGCCCGACTGGCTGCGGCAGATGGCGCCGCGTGTGCCTTCCGGCGTGCACGGTCGAGCCATCCGCACCGTCAAGCAATGCCCGCCCTTCGTCGACGCCATGACGCACGGCTTCATGATGCTGCTGCCCTGCGACGTGCATGTGGCGGCGGGCCAGTTCAGCTGGGACTGGGCGCTGCCCGCGCTGACGCTGAGCGGCCATCCGCGCGCGCCACTCAGCTTTCACGTGCCGGAGCAGATTGCCGGCTCGCCGCTGGCGCACGGCGCGCAGTCGGCCATCAAGTTCAACAGCTTCTGGACCATCGAGCTGGAGGCCGGGTGGTCGCTGATGGCCGTGCACCCGGTCAACCGCGACGACCTGCCGTTCCACCTCGTCACCGGCCTCGTCGACGCTGACCGCTTTAACGCGGTCGGCATCAATTTCCCGGCGGTCTGGGTCGATCCAGACTTCAGCGGCACGCTGCCGCGCGGCACGCCGATCGCGCAGTGCTACCCGGTGCCGCGAGAAACGCCAACACTGACTTGCGAGCCCATGGTGGCAGAGCGCGTCGAGCACTACGACGCTCTGGCGGCCCGGATCATGTCGGGGCCCGGCGTGTACCGAAAGGCCTATCGCAGCAAGCGCGGCGGCACCTGATTCAGGCGCGGCGCAGCGCTTCCCGAAGCTCGTCGAGATTCAGCCACAGGCGGCCGACGTTTGGCGTAGACAGCGCATGCGCGATGCGGCCGAAGGTGGCGTCGCGCAATCGATAGGCGCGGCCGAAGGCCCGCAGCGCCTCGTTGAACTGGCCCGCCTCCTGCAGCACGATGCCCAGGTTGACCTCGACCTCGGCGCTTGCCGTCAGCGCCAGCACCCGACGAAAGGCCGCAGCGGCTTTGTCGAAGTCGCGCAGGTCCTGACTCACCAGCCCGATCTGGAACCAGGCCTCGGCGTGCTCCGGTGCGAGCCACACGGCACGCTCGAAAGCTCGCAGCGCGTCGGGCAGTGCACCTGCGCCGCGGGCCGCTTCGCCGGCGAGCAAGAGCGTCGGCAAATGATCGGCGCGCAGCGCCAGGCTGGCCGCCGTGTGCTCGCGCGCGCTTGCAACATCACCCTGCTGTAAATCGAGCACGGCCAGCAGCTGGTGCACGGCGGCATGCGGCGCGAATGCCGCCAGCGCGTGTTCGCACAGCAGCCTCGCACGCTCGCGTTGGCCCGCGTTGACATGGCGAAGCGCCAGGCTCAGCAGCTCTTCGACAGTGGTGGTGGTGGCGGTGGCCATGCACGATGGTAACGAGCGCGGCCGGTGATATGGTCTGCGTTCACGACCTCGACAGCGACGGAGGCCCGGCGGTGCAGATCTTCATTTCGTATTCATCGAAGTACGGCGAGCTGTGCGAACGCTTGCAGCTCGCGCTCGAAGCCGACGGCCGGCACGAGGTGTTCCGCGACCGTTCGGAGCTGATCCCCGGCCAGCCTTTCGACGAAAAGATTCGCGAGGCCGTGCTCGGCTGCGACCTGCTGCTGTTTCTGCTCAGCCCCGAGAGCGTGGCCGCCGGCAGTTATGCGCTCGCCGAACTCGACATGGCCAAAACGCGCTGGCACCACCCGGGCGGCCATGTGCTGCCGGTCAAGGTGGCACCCGTGCCCAAGGAGGCGATCCCTCCGTACCTGCGCGCCGTGACCATCCTCGAACCGCAAGGTGACCTGGTCGCCGAGACCGTGGCTGCGGTCGAACGGGTCAAGGCACCGTCGCGCACAAAACTCTGGCTGGCGTTGGGCGGCGCCGGCCTGGCGGTGGCGCTTGGGCTGGGAACCGTGGGCACGCTGAACTGGCAGAAGCGGCGTGACGAACGCGCCCGCGCCGCCACGGCAGCGCAAGCCCAGGCCAGTGCTGCCGCGGCCTCGCAGGCCACCGCCTTGGCGGCAGCGGTGCAGCTCTGCGAGTCAGGCAACCATGCGCTCGCATGGCAACGCTTCGCCGAGATCACCAAGACGCAGCCCGACCTGCCCGCCGTGCGCCGGGCACACGAAGACTGCGCGATGCGCTGGTTGCGCGAGATCCGGGTGCAGGCCGACAAAGACAGCTTCACCGCCATCGTCGAGCGTGTCTTGCCGGTACTGGCCGAAGGTGCCGCAGCGGCCACCGGCCAACGAGGCGCCGACCTGCAAGCCCACATGGGCTGGGCCGACCACCTGCGCACCCGTGAAGGCGTGGGCGGGCTCGACCCGCAAACGCACTACCGCAAGGCGCTGGCGCTGGATGCCGACAACGTCTACGCCCACACGATGCTGGGCCACTACACGATGGTGCAGCGCGGGCCGATCGACGCCGCGCGCGAGCACTTCAAGGTGGCGCTCGCGGGCGGGCGCGAACACGACTGGGTGCGAACGATGCAGTTCGCAGCGCTGCTCTACTACACCCCCGGCCCGGGCCAGATCGAAGCGGCACGCGCGGCGAACGACATGCGCCAGCGTGGCGAAACCACGGCGCCCGGCTTGAGCGACCGCCTGTGGACCTACGTCTACTACGACTCGCTGCTGTCGCGCGAACGGCGCGAGGGTTTCGTCGCCGCGATCCACGACGCCGATGGCGTGGCCACGTTCTTGTGGTTGTTTCCGGAAGCCGATGTGCGCGAAGACCGGCGAGCGCTCTGGCGCTACCTGCTGGCTTCGCTGGAAGAAGCGGCCGGCGAGCGGGCCAGCGCCCGTGTGCGCTTCGAAGCCTTGCGCGACGAGTTCAAACGCGAAGGCTCGTCGGGTCGCATCGCCGACATGACGCTCGCCGCGCTCAAGCGTTTGCAAGCGCCGTGAGCGCTGGCGGTTTCAGAGCTCGACGATGGTATTGAAACCACCCCAGAGCATTCGCTTGCACGCCCAGACACAGCACCAGCAGCGCCATCCAGCGCTGCCGTGCGTCAAGCGCTCGTGCTGCGGTGGGGCCGGCCTTCAGGCCTCGCTGATGCTGACCATCCAACCGACGCCGAAGCGGTCAGTCACCATGCCGAAGCGTGGCGACCAGAAGGTTTTGCCGAGCGGCATCGTCACGCTGCCGCCTTCGACGAGCGCGTTGAACAAACGGTCGACGCCGGCCGCGTCGGGCGCGTAGATCGCGAGCGAAAAGCCTTTGAAATTCGTCTCGCCGGCGGCCATGCCGTCTGAGGCCATCATCACCGCGCCGCCGATGCGCAGCGCCGCGTGCATCACCTTGTTCTCGAAGCCTGGCGCGAGCATGCCCGGTGGCATCGGATCGGGGTTTTCGCTGAATCGCATCATCATTTCCACTTCGGCGCCGAGCGCCTTGCGGTAGAAATCGATCGCTTCTTCGCAGCGGCCGTTGAAGAACAGGTAGGGCTGGATCTGCATGATGAAAACTCCGTGTGGCAAAGGGTTGGAGGTGAGCCTCAACCATACGACGAACCGCGGCCGGCGGAATCGACAGCCCCACCGGGAAATCTTGTAACGGGGTTGCGTACCGGCCCGCACACCGAGGCTCCACGCAAGGCGCGCCGGGTTCCGTGCACCGCGACATGAGCGACACTCCCGCGCTCATGATGTTCACCGCCCCGCTGTTCACCGGAGTATTTTTTGCGCTCGCCGCCGGCCTGATGTGGGGGCTGGTGTTCGTCGGTCCGCTGCTGCTGCCGGAGTACCCGGCCACGCTGCAGTCGTTCGGGCGTTACCTCGCGTTCGGGCTGATCGCGCTGCCGCTCGCCTGGTTCGACCGCGACAAGCTGCGCCAGCTCGCGCGGGCCGACTGGCTCGAAGCGCTGAAGCTCGCGCTGGTCGGCAACATCGTCTACTACCTGTTCCTGGCCAGTGCCATCCAGCGCGCCGGCGGGCCGCTGCCGACGATGATCATCGGCACGCTGCCGGTCGTGATCGCCATCACCTCGAAACTGCGCCGCGCCGCGCCGGGCGCACGCGTCGAAGCGCCGCTGCAATGGCGTCGCCTGTTGCCTTCGCTGCTGCTGATCGGGCTGGGCATCGCGCTCGTCAACCACGTCGAACTCGACGCACTGAAGAGCGACCCGAAGGCCGACCTGGCGCGCTACGCACTCGGTGGTTTGCTGGCCGCCGGCGCGGTGGTGTGCTGGACCTGGTACCCGATCCGCAACGCCGAATGGCTGCGCGCCCACCCCGAGCGCAGCCCGCGCGGCTGGGCCACGGCGCAGGGTTTGATGACCTTGCCGCTCGCCTTGATCGGCTATGCGCTCGCGTGGGGCTGGAGCGTTGCCAGCGGCGACGCTTTTCCGATGCCCTTCGGCCCGCGGGTAGTTGACTTCCTGCTGCTGATGTTCACGATCGGCCTGCTCGCCTCGTGGCTCGGCACGCTGTGTTGGAACGAAGCTAGCCAGCGTCTGCCACCGTCGCTCTCGGGCCAGTTGATCGTGTTCGAAACGCTGGCCGCGCTGAGTTACGCGTTCACATTGCGCGGGCGCGCGCCGCAGGCCGAGACGCTGATCGGCGTGGCCTTGCTCGTTGCGGGCGTGATGTGGGCCGTGCGCACGCAGCCCACCGAAGCGAGCGCCGACGCGCACCCGAACTAGGGCCTGTCAGCCGGCGATTCTCTTGGCACTGTCACGGTACCCGATTGCGGTACCATGTTGCATGAAGCGCAAGCATCAACGCGCGCTCGAATTGGTCTTTGCCCACCCGACAAGCGAACACTGACAAAGGGGCGGTTGCGAGCATTCGAAAGTGGGTTGAACAGCACGGAGTAGCACCATGAACATGATGACCCTTGACGGATTCAGCGCGAAGATCGAATACGACGCGGAACTGGATGTTTTTCGAGGCGAAATCCTTGGCCTGAGCGGAGGTGCAGACTTCTACGGGAAGAACCCCAAAGAACTGCGCGCAGAGTTCAAGAAGTCATTGCAAGTCTTCTTGGAGGTGTGCCAGGAGAAGGGCATCGAACCTCGCCGAAACTACTCTGGCAAGTTCAACCTGCGCATCTCGCCGGCTCTCCACGAAAAGCTGGCCATCGTGGCGCAAGCCGAAGGCAAGAGCATCAACACACTGGCTCAAGAGGCGCTGCAGCAACGCGTGGCTGCGTAAAACCGAGCGGCTGACCTTCCACCGAGCCGGCTCGCACCGGCAGGGCGGCAAACTGGCGTACCCGTCAGCGCAAATCGGGCGCGTCGGGCAATTCGTTCGGGTTGGCCTCGCCCGGCGCGAGTGCGAAGTGTTCGCGCAGCAAGGCGTCGACCGCGTCAACGGCCTGGTTCAAGCCGGCCTCGAACTCGCCACGCTGGAATTCGGCTTTCATCGTGGCGGTGATGCGCTGCCAGGCGGCGTCAGCCACGTGCCGCGCCAGGCCGCGGTCGGCCACGATCTCGATCGCGTGTTCGGCGATCAGCAGGTAGATCAGCACGCCGTTGTTGTGTTCTGTGTCCCACACGCGCAGCTTGCCGAACATGGCCACCGCGCGCTCGCGCGGCGTGGCACTGCGGCGCAGGTAGCTCCACGGCAGCCCCGCTTCGACGCAGACACGGATCTCGCCGCTGTGGGCGGTTTCGCTGGCCGCCACGCGCGCTTGCACGCGCTGCACGGCGCCGGTGCCGAGCAGGCGTTGTGCGTCGCCTTCGTCGAAACGGCGGTGTTTGAAAAGGCGCGTGATCCAGTGGCCCATCTCACCAGTCTCCCGAGGCGCCACCGCCACCAAAGTCACCACCCCCGCCAGAGCTGAAGCCACCGCCTCCGCCGCCGCCACCACCGCCAAAACCTCCCCCGCCGCCACCGCCCCAGATGATCGGCCCGCCCGAACGGCCGCCGCGGCTGCCCAGGCCCATCACGCCGACCAGAAAGAGCGCGATCAGCCCGGCACCGCCCGCCACCAGCAAACTGGCCGTGAGCCACCAGCCCAACCCGCCGACGGCCGCACCGGTGACGAGCGAGCCGAGCTTGCGGCCGAAGATGGCGGTCAGCATCGCGCCAGCGATCGGCACGCCGACGAACAGGAAGATCGCGAGGTCTTGCAGGTCGAAGCCGCCCACGCCCCGGTTGGCACCGCCACCCTTCGCCGTGGGCTCGGGCAAGGCTTCGCCGGCGATGCGGGCGCCGAGTTTGTCGACCGCCGCGTTGAGCCCGCCAGCGTAGTCTTCGGCGCGAAAGGCTGGTTTGATCTGCTCGCTGATGATGCGGCCGGCGATCACGTCGGGGATCGCACCTTCGAGCGTCTTGGCGACTTCGATGTTGATGCGCCGGTCGTTCTTGGCGACCACGATCACGACGCCGTCGCCCACGTCGCGCCGGCCCACCTTCCAGGTGTCGGCCACACGCTGCCCGTAACTGGCGATGTCTTCGGGCTGTGTGGTCGGCACGATCAGCACGACGACCTGCGCGCCGCGCTGCGTTTCGATCGCTTCGAGCTTGGCGGACAGTGCTTGCGCCTGCGCCGCGGTGAGCGTGCCGGTCTGGTCGATCACCCGGCCGCTGAGCGGCGGCACCGGCACGTCCTGCGCGCTCGCGGGCATCGCGAGGCACAGCGACACCGCCGTCAGCAACGCAGCGAGCAGGCGCAAGGTCAGGCGCACTAACAGACCTGCGATGCCGCGATCACTTCGACGCCGGCTTGTCGAAGCTCACCGCCGGTGGCTTCGAGATCTCGGCTTCGTTCTGCACCGTGAAACTGGGCTTGACCTTGTAGCCGAAGACCATCGCCGTCAGGTTGCTCGGGAAGCTGCGCGCCAGCACGTTGTAGTCGGCCACGGTCTTGATGTAGCGATTGCGCGCCACGGTGATGCGGTTCTCGGTGCCTTCGAGCTGCACGCGCAAGTCTTGAAATGCCGCGTTGGCCTTGAGGTTGGGGTACTGCTCGGCCACCACCATCAGCCGGCTCAGCGCGCCGGTGAGCTGGCCTTGGGCGGCCTGGAATTTCTCGAACGCGGCCGGGTCGTTGACGAGTTCCGGCGTGGCCTGGATGCTGGTGGCACGCGAGCGCGCCTCGATCACCTTGGTCAGCGTTTCCTGCTCGAAGTTGGCTTCGCCCTTGACCGTGGACACGATGTTCGGGATCAGGTCGGCGCGGCGTTGGTACTGGTTCAGCACCTCGGCCCACGAGGCCTTCACCTGCTCATCCACCTGCTGGAAGCTGTTGTAGCCGCAGCCGCTCAGGCCCAGGGTGGCGAGCAGCGCGAAAGCAGCCAGGAGCAGGCGCTGGCTGAAAGGTTGCGCCAACGACGAAATCACGGGCAGGGTCTGGGTGCGAAACATGCGAGTTCCTCCGAATGGGTGCGGGGCGATGCTACCGCGCGGCCACTACCTGAGGTCATGCCGCGTTCGTTTCAAGGCCGCGTGCGCCGCGGCCGGCTGGCCGCTCCTGCCTTTCCCCTGCCAGGGCGGGCCGCTCGCTACAGTCGCGCCATGAGCATGATCCAGGAAGCCTTGCGCGGCGGCCACGCGCGCCCACCCACTGCGCTGCCGCAGCCTTCGGCGCTGGTGGTCGGCGGCGGTGGCACGCTCGGCTCGGCCGTGCTGGAGCGCCTGCTGGCCGGGCGCCGTTTCGCGCATGTGCGGGTGCTGGTCACGCAGGGCTTTCATGCCGCGATGCGCGGGCTCGAACCGCTGGTGGTCGCGCCTTCGGCGCTCGACACAGCGCCGGCGGCACCACTCGCCGCCGACATCGCGCTCGTGGTCTTCGACCGCACGCGCCGCGCCAACGGCCGCGAAGACGCGTTCGTGAAACCGCAGCCAGAGGCCTTGCCCGCTCTCGCGCGCTGGTTGTTCGCCGGCGGTGTGCGCCGGCTCGTGGTGGTGTTGCCGCACAGCATGGCGAGCTTGCCGCAGGCCTTGAAGGCGGGCCTGGCCAGCCTCGACGAGCACACGGTGGCCACACTCGGGTTCGAGCACGTGGTGTTCGTGCGCCCGGCACAAACAGCGCCCGACGTGCGCGCTGCCAGCGGCCTGCAGCGCTTGGCCGACGGCGTGATCGCACAGCTTCGTTTCATGGTGCCCCAAGCCGAACAACCGGTGCGGGTGCAGAAGGTCGCCGCGTTCGTCACCGAACTCGCTGCGCGCCTGCCGAGCAGCGCGCCGGGCACCCGCGTGGCACCCCCAGAGCTGGTGTGGCTCGCAGCGCAGGCGCGCGAGCCGGGTGCGCTGGTGCAGGCCTGGCTCGACGGGCGCGAGTTGCCGCCGGTCAGCGCGCCGCGAATGCGCTTGTAGCGGGCGGCGCCCAGTCGCCAAGCTGCTGCTGCAGCGCTTCGCGACGGGTGCGGGCGAGCGGGCGCATCGCCTCGATGATCTCGGCCACGCGCGCCTTGTCGACACTGCCGTTTGCAGCGACACGCGCCAGCTCGGCCTCGGGGTTGCGCAACAGGCTGGCGAGCCAGGCCGCTTCGATCGGTGTCACAGCCGAAGCGCGTTTGTGCAGCACTTGTAGCGATGCGGCCTGTGCACCGCACTGGCCGTTGCCCCAGGGCGCAACCGTGAGGTAGAGCTGCAGTACACGCGCCTTGCCGAGCACACGGTCCATCTCGACAGCGTAGAGCGCTTCACGCAGCTTGCGCACGGCGCTGCGCTCGTCGCCGGTGTAGAGCAGCTTGGCGAGTTGTTGCGAGAGCGTGCTGGCGCCGCGCGGGTGCGGGTTCGTATCGGTGCCCGAGCGCCAGGCCGCGCGCATCTCGACCACGTCGATGCCCGCGTGCTCGTAGAAGCGCTGGTCTTCGGCCGCGACCACCGCGCGTGGCAGCCACGCGCCAAACGGCGCTGTTGCATCGGCGCGGCGTGTCGGGCGCGCGCAGGCGGGCTGCGGCGTGGCACCGAGTAGCGCTTCAGTTCCGAGGCCGCTCACGCTGAAGCCTTCGATGCGCGGCAGCACACGCCACACGCCCGAGGGCAGCGCCACACTCAGCTCGGCGCCGGCGCGGCCTTCGATGGTGGCGCGCTCCAGCTCGGGAATGTTTGCGCCAACGGCGGCGTAAAAGTCGGCGATCGGCGCGTCGGGCACCTGCACGCGCAGATCGACGCTGCGCTTTTCGATCTGAACTTTCCACGTCGCGCGAACCGCTCCCGCGAGCACGTCGCCGTGCAGGTGGTTCTGGCCGACGCGGGTCAGGCTCAGCTCGGTACGTTGCAGGCGCAGCGCGCCCTTGCCCAGCACGGCCGCATGCGGCGTGCACGGATCGCAGACCATGCGGATCGAGCTTTCATCGGCGCCTTGCTGAAAGCGCAGCGTGCCGTGGGAAGTGTGGAAGCTGCGGCCCGCCAATGCGCGCAAGCCCAGCGGGTGCGTGGCCAGGCGCAACACCGCCGGCACACTCAACTGCACATGCCAGGGCCCGACGGGTACGGCCTGTGCCCATTCGCCCGGCGTGGCACGCAGGCTCGCGAACAACATCGCCGCGCTCGCCACAGCGGTGCACAGCACGGCAAGCACGATGATGCCGAGCGCGATCACGGTGCGCTTCATCCAGAAGAGGAATGCGTGTTTCACAGCGGCCTTGCGGTGGTGATCGCGAGCCACGGCCCGCTGGAGCGGCCGAGCTGCGCGGCCCAGTACCAGCTCGAGGTGTCGGTGAACGAGGCGCCGTTCGCATCGACGATGCGTTCGCAGACGCGCGTCTTCACGCCAGCGCGCTCGGCGATGAAACAGCGCCACAACAACGCTTCGGCATCGCGTTCCAGGCGCGCCTGCTCGATGCGATAGCCGAGGCCGCGGTAACAGTCGGTGGCCGGGTGCAGCATGCGCGTGGGCGCACTCACGTCGCGCAGCACGAGCAACTGTTCGCCATCGGTCAGGCGTGCGATGCGGCCTGGGAAATGCGCCGCGAACCGCTGCTCGACCACGCTCAGTGCGAGCGGGCGCAACGCGCGGCCTTGCCAGACCTGCGGCGTTTCGGCGAAGACCCTCGTGGCGGTGGCGTCGCCCCGCACGGCCGCGGGCCGGAGCAACGGCAAGAGCGCGCACACCACCAGCACGCCGAACAACGCTGCCTTCCATCCCACCACGCCGCCGGCGCGGCTCATGCTGTCAGCGATGCGCATCGCGGCCTCCATGCACCAGCCGCGCGACCGCGGCACACACGAGCGCCAGCACCACGAGGCCGATGGCTTCGTGCACGAGCGCCGGCACGCTCGCCTGGCGCGCTTCCAGCACCACGAGCACGCTGTTGCGCAGCACGTTGCCAGCCAGAACGATCGCGCCGACGAAGGCCAGCCGCTTCAGGAAGCTGCGGTTGTCGAGCCCACACCACCAGGCCACGGTGCAGGCGCAGAAGTACGCCATCCACACCATCTGCACGCCGGAACAAGGCGCATCGACGATCACGAGCCGGCCTTCCACCAGCATGGCGGTGCCGCTGCGTTCGGCCACAATGCCCAGAACCTGCAACCCCCAGGTGCTGAGCTGCGCGGTGACCACCCGCAGCGGAAAGCCGGCATAGAACTGCAACGACGACACCACCGGCAGGGCCAGCACCGAGAGGCCGGCGAGCGGCAGCAACGGCGTGCCGCCTGGCGCGAAGGCGCACAAGCCGGCGACGAGCGCGAGCATCGCCACGCAAGCTGCGAGCAAGGGCGGCGCGAACATCGCCGCCAGCGTGGCGAGCACGGTGCCGACCATCGCCACCACCAACCCGGCGCGCGATGGTGCGCTGCGCAAGCGGGGTGCCAGGCGCCACAGCGCCAGGCCCAAGACGGCGATCGCGGCCAGACCGAGTGGGTCGTCCGAGCCATCGGCGAGCCGCGCCGCGGCCCAGCGCCAATGTGGCCACAGGGCAGCCGCCTGCAGGCCGAGCCAGGCCAGCGGCGGAACGCGGTCGCACGCGGCCAGCCAGCGCCCGGGCGCGCTGGTCGGCATGGCAGCGTGTTGCATCGATATGTTCACGTTGCGCCTTTCAACGGCTGTGCTGACGGCGGCGGCTCGACACCACCGTGGCGCCGACGATGCCCAGCACCACCAGCAGCGCAAGCCAGACGCCCGGCTCGGGCGTGCTCGGCACTTCGGCACCGACCGCGAGTTCGCTCACGCCTTGCGGCAACGGCGAAGGCTGATTCACCGTGGGCGCCAGTGCCGGGTTCGGGTTGCGCACCACATGGTCGACGGCGATGAAGCTCGTGTACTGCGTGAGCAGGCTGTACTTCAGGCCGAGCTCGGTGATCGCAGCTTTTTGCGCGTCGCCGCCTTCGAGCGCTTCCTGGTCGGAGAGTGCCGCGATGCGCTGGCGTGCCCACAGGTGGCGCAGCGCCGACGAGCTGCGGTCTTCGCGCCCGCTGGCACTCACCTCGGTGCTGAACAGGCCTTCGGCGCTGCGGCCTTCGACCAGCAAACGGGCGTTGCCGGCCACCTCACCGCGCCACTTGCCAAACACCAGCACTGGGCGGCCGCCGAGCACGTCGGGCAACTGAGGCGGTTCCACGTCGTACACGTCCAGACCCTGGAAGCGTGCTGTCACGTTCGTCAGCACCGGCGCTTCGATGATCTTGCGCAGGCGCTCGGCTTGCGCTGCCGCTTCCGCAGGCTTGGTGACGACGAAGGCTTCGCCCTGGCCGGCCCGTGCAATGCCTTCAATCAGGTGACGGTTCACGCTGCTGCCGATGCCGAAGGCGAACACGTTCTGCTGGTTCAGGGTCTTGCGGATCAGCTGGAACACCTCGGCTTCGACGCTCACGTAGCCGTCGGTCACAACGATCACGCTGCGCGACACGTCGGGGTTCTTGGGCAAGGCGGCGATGCGCTTGAGCGCCGGCACGATCTCGGTGCTGCCGCTCCCGCCCATCTCGCGGATCGTCTGCAAGGCGCGTTCGATGTTGGCTCGCGTGGCGGGCACCGACGTGGGCGAAAGCATGCGGTTGCTGCCCGAGAACAGCATCACGTTGAAGGTGTCGCTCGGGCGCAGGCCGCTGATCAGGTTGGCGAGCAGCACCTTCGAGGTTTCGAGCGGGTAACCGTGCATCGAGCCCGAGATGTCGACGACGAAGATGTAGTCTCGCGGGTTGATCTGGCGCGCCGGCACGGCCTTGGGCGGCTCGACCATCGCGAGGAAGAAGTTCTCGGTCTCGCCACGAAACAGCATCAGCCCGGTTTCGATGCGGTCGCCGGCCAGGCGATAGCGCAGGATGAAGTCGCGGTCGTTGGCCGGCGCGTCACTCGCCTTCAGCGCGACGCTCGCGTGCGCCGTGCCGTCGCCGGTGACTTCGATCTGATGCGACGGCGAGCCGATCTCGCGCAACGCCACCGGCGTGTCGAGCGTGACCCTGATGTCGAAGCTGGCGTTCGATGCTTCACCGCTGCGCAGGTACGGCGTGGCGATCCACTTCTCGGCCACGGCCGCGCCTTGCGGCGAGTTGTAGCGCGGGCCCACGACCGTGGGGAACACGAAGCCGTACTGCGCGTCGGTCGGCGTCAACAGCTCGGTGTAGTGCAGTTCCACCGCCACCTCGTCGCCGGGCAGGATGTTGGCGACGTTCATCTCGAACACGTTCGGCCGGTGCTGCTCGAGCAGTGCACTGGTCTTGCCTTCCTTCTTCGCGGTTTCATACTCGATGCGTGCCTGCTGCTTTTCCCTGATGCGCGCGGTGAGCAGCCGGTCGCCGAGCCGCACGTTCATCGCATGCACGGCCGACTGCGTGGAGCCGGGGAACACGTAACGCGCTTCGATCGCCCGCTGCCCTTCGTTACGATAGGTTTGCGTGACGCTCACGTCGGCGATCACGCCCGCGATGCGCACGTCCACACGGGTGGCCTTGAGCGGCAGGCGGTCAGTGCCGGGCTCGCTGCTGTTGACGGCGAAGTACGGGCTTTCGGCCTGGCGCGCTTCGGAGTCGTCGGCCTGGGCTGGCGACCAGGCCACGAGCAGCAGCGCGGCAAACACCGACACCGCAACGCACAAGAGCACGCGCCCGCTGCGTGTGAGCGGGCGCACCGGGCAAAAGAACAGGGGCATGGTGTTTCTCCTTGGGGCAGCGGCCACCGGAGCGGTGGCCATGCAGCAAGGATCGGCGCGACATGCGAAGCCGGTTTGAAGCCAGCGGCGCCCTGAGTGAAGGGATTGTGAAGTCGGCGCGAAGTGCGCAAGATGGCGCCACAACCTTCAGGAGCACGCCATGAACCTTCCCTTGCCTCGTTTGTCCATCGCCGCCGTGTTGCTCGCCCTGGTGGCGGCGGCGGTCTTCATTCCTTCGGCCCGCTCGCAGGTCCATGCCACGCCCAGTCTTCTGCCGATCGGCGTGGCATCCACCGGCAACACCAGCATGGTCTGGTTCCACGAGCCGGCCAGTGGCAAGGTGGTGGCCTGCCAGTCGACCGGCGGCGCCAACCTGACGGGTGTGCAGTGCGCCGTCGGCAAACTGCCTTGAGCGTGGCCCGGCCGGCCCGTAAGATGGCCGGCTGACTGGCCGCCAGGGAACCCCGAATGAGCATCGAGCTGAACAAGGACGCCCGCAAACAAGCGGTGCTGTCGATCGAGCGCTACTTTCTCGACAACATGGACGAGAAGATCGGCAACATCCAGGCCGCCGCGCTGCTGAACTTCTTCGTGGAAGAGATCGGGCCGTGCATCTACAACCAGGCCGTGCTCGAAGTGCAGGAGCGTTTGCAGACGCGCATCATGGAACTTGACATCGAAGTCCACGAAGACGAGTTCGGCTACTGGAAAAAGCATGAAAAACGCCGTTGAGCTTCACGGGCCGGCGGCGCCGCAAGTGCCGCTGGTGCTCGACTCGCCGCACTCGGGTTTCGAGTTCCCGGCCGACATGCAAGCCAACGTCAGCGAGTTCGACCTGCGCGACGGCGAAGACTGTTTCATCGACGAGCTCTACCGGCCCGCCACCGAGCGCGGCGTGGCGCTGATCGCAGCGCAGTTCCCGCGCACCTACATCGACCCGAACCGCCACGCCGGCGACATCGACCTGGCCCTGCTCGAAGGCGGCCGCTGGCCGCACGAACACGTGCCGAGTGGCAAGGCCCTGCTGGGCAAGGCGCTGATCTGGCGCACGCTCGACGACGGCCGCGCGATCTACGCACGCCAGTTGTCGGTGGCAGAGACCGAGGCGCGCATCGCGAACTACCACGCGCCGTACCAGCGTTTGTTGCAGCAATGGATTGCTGCAACGCACGAACGTTTCGGCGCCAGCTATCACATCAACTGCCATTCGATGAACGCGGTGGCCGGCACGCAGGGCGAAGGTGGCGCCGGCAGCGAGCGCGCCGACTTCGTGCTCGGCGACCGCGACGGCACAAGCTGCGCACCGGCCTTCACCCACTTCGTGCAAGAAGCGCTCACCGGCATGGGCTACCAGGTGAAGGTCAACGACCCGTACAAGGGCGTCGAGCTGGTGCGGGCGTTTTCGAACCCGGCGAAGCGCCGCCACAGCCTGCAACTCGAGATCAACAAGCGTCTGTACATGGACGAGGCCACACGCTCGAAACACGACGGGTTCGCGGCGCTGCAGAAAGACCTGCTCACGCTGGTCGATGCGGTGCTGGGTTATGCCGAGAGCGAGGTGCAGCGTGCTTGACGGCGCCGAAGCGGCGCGCCAGTATTTCGCCGCGCGCGGCAAGAGCGTGCTGACCTTTCTCGGCTACTCCGGCTCGGGCTACGAAGACGAGGCGGTGATGATCGCGCACGCCGTGCTGGTGCTGAACGAAGCCGACCCAAGCACCACGCTCGTGAACATCGGCGCCACGCCCGACGGCATCGGCGCCGTCTACCCGCTGGCCCAACGCCTCGGCTTCGAGACCACCGGCATCGTCTCGACGCAGGCCCGTGCCAACGGCGTGTTGATGTCGGCTTTCGTCGACACGGTGTTCGAGGCGGAAGACGACAGCTGGGGTGGTTTCATCAAGGGCACGACCCGGTTGTCGCCCACCTCTCAGGCGATCGTCGACTGCAGCGACCGGCTGGTGGCGATCGGTGGCGGCGAGGTGGCGCGCGACGAACTGCTGGTGGCGCAGCAGCGTGGCAAACCCACACAATTCATTCCGGCCGACATGAACCACGCGGCAGCGCGCGCGAAGGCAGTGAAAGCCGGGCTGCCGATGCCGGACGACTTCAGCGGCCCGGCCGCTGCGGCCTTGCGCTGAACCGCTTCAGGGGCCAGGCGCCGCGCGCGGCAACGACAGCGTGGCCACGGCCCCGCCACCTTCCGGCGCGTTCTTCAGCGTCACGCGGCCATGGTGCAACTCGGCGATCTCTTTCACGAACGGCAAGCCGAGGCCCGTGCTCTTCTTGCGCGAGTGCGGTCGCGCCAGCGAATAGAACTTCTCGAACACCTTGTCTTCGGCGTAGTCGGGAATGCCGGGGCCGTGATCACGCACGCTCAGGTCGACACTGCGCGGGTGCACGGCCAGCGTGAGTGTGATGGCCGCGTTGGCGGGTGAGAAGTCGAGCGCGTTGTCGATCAGGTTGGCCAGTGCGCGGCGCAGCAGGAAGGCATCACCTTCGACCGTGGCGTCATCGCCCGCCACGAGCTCGACCGCCACGCCGCGCGCCGCGCCGGTGGCCTGCGCGCTCACGGCCAGCTCTTCGAGCACGGAGCGCAGCGCGATCGGCGCCGTCTCGTCGAGGCTGCGGCGTGATTCGAGCGCGGTCAGCTCCATCATGCGGTCCACCAGCTCCTGGATGCGCTGTGTCTCGCGCACGATGTTGGCGCTGAAGCGGGCACGGTCGGCGTCGGCCATCGGCTCCTGGAGCAGCTCGGCCGCGCCGCGAATCGCCGAGAGCGGGCTCTTCACTTCGTGCGTCAGCGTCTGCACGTAGTCGGCCACGTAGTTGCGGCCGGCGAGCGCGTCGCGCATTTCGTCGTAAGCCGCACCGAGCGCGCCGAGTGCACGCCGGCCCAGGCGCGGCAGGCTGATGCTGCGTTGCGCGCGCACGTAGCGCACGTAGTCGGCAATCAGGCCGAACGGCCGCACCAGCCACACCGACAGAATGACCGCGAGCAGCAGCACCGCAACCACCGAAGTCGCACCGACCAGCAGCGTCTTGCGCCGCGCCGCTTCGACGAACTGGCCGAAGCTCTGCACCGGCTTGCCGACGCTGACGGCACCAATGATGCGGTCGCCGCCTGCGGCCCGGTCACGCACCGGCGCAGCCACGAACATCACCGATGTTTTGGGGTCGCCGTCGACATCGCGGCTGGTGCGCGCGCCGTACTCGCCCTGCAGCGCGAGGTGGATGTCGTGCCACTGCGAGTGGTCGGCGCCGAGGTGGCGGTTCATCGAATCGAAGACGACCTGGCCGGTTCGGTCGACCACCGTCAGGCGCAGCTCGACGCGGGTTTTCTCAAGGCCGAAGATGTCGGCCGTGAAGCGGCGTGCGTAAAGCGACTGGAACAGGGGCCCGAGTGTTTCGGTCTGCAGCGCGCCGTCGTGCGACGCGCCTTCGACCAAGACCGCGAGCAGTTGCGCAGTTTCGACCAGCGACTCTTCGGCCGATTCGCGGTAGCGCGGGTCGATGTCGCCGAGCTGGCGGTACATCAACACGCCGACGCCGAGCGCATAGGCGAGCAGGATGCCGATGAAGATGCGTGTGCGTTTGCTCAAGCGGGCGAAGGCAAAGTGGCAGGCAGATCTTCAGCCAGCGCGTAGCCGCTGCCACGGTGCGTGCGAATCGGCTCCAGCGCCGGCGCGACGAGCTTCATCTTCGCGCGCAGCGTCTTCACGTGGGCGTCGACCGTGCGGTCGAGGCTTTCGGTCGCGTCGCCCCAGACCCGGTCGAGCAAGGCGTCGCGCGAGAACACGTGGCCGGGGCGCGAGGCGAGCGTCTGCAGCAGGCCGAACTCATAGCGTGAAAGTTCGAGCGCACGGCCATAGAAACGAATCTGGCGGCGCCCTTCGTCGACGTGCACTGGCAGCACGGTCGGCGCCGGCACCGCGCTGCCCGCCGGCACGGCGCTCTTCGATGAACGCCGCAGAATGCCCCGCACCCGGGCCACCAGCTCACGTGGCGAAAACGGCTTGTTGATGTAGTCGTCGGCGCCCAGTTCCAGGCCGACCACTCGGTCGATCTCGTCGCTGCGCGCCGTGAGAAACACCACCGGCACATCGCTGCTGGCGCGCAGCCGCTTGAACACCTCGAAGCCGCTGGTGTCGGGCAAGCCGACGTCGAGGATCACCAGCGCTGGCGGCTCGGCATGCGCCGAAGCCAGCGCTTCTTCGCCGGTGGCACAGCACACCGGCTCGAAACCTTCGGTGCGCAGCGCGTATTGCAGCGTGTCGGCGATGCCCGGTTCGTCTTCGACAATCAGGATGCGCGGTTTCATTCGTTCGGAAGAAATCCTTCGATCGAGAGATAGCGCTCGCCGGTGTCGTAGTTGAAGCCCAGCACGGTCGCTCCGTTCGCGAGATCAGGCAGTTTCTGCGCGATGGCCGCCAGCGTGGCGCCCGACGAGATGCCGACCAGGATGCCTTCTTCGCGCGCGCAGCGCCGCGCCATTTCACGCGCCGCTTCGGCTTCGACCTGGATCACGCCGTCGAGCAACTCGGTGCGAAGGTTCTTCGGGATGAAGCCGGCGCCGATGCCCTGGATCGGGTGCGGGCTGGGTGCGCCGCCGCTGATCACCGGCGAGGCGGTGGGTTCGACCGCGTAGACCTTCAGCTTGGGCCACATGGCCTTGAGCACCTGCGCGCAGCCGGTCAGGTGGCCGCCGGTGCCCACGCCGGTGATCAATGCGTCGATACCGCTCGGGAAATCGGCCGCGATCTCCTGTGCCGTGGTGCGCACGTGCACGTCGATGTTGGCCGGGTTCTCGAACTGCTGCGGCATCCAGGAGTTCGGGGTTTCCGCAACCAGTTCCATCGCGCGGGCGATCGAGCCCTTCATGCCTTTTTCGCGCGGCGTGAGCACGAAACTCGCGCCGTAGGCGAGCATCAGGCGGCGGCGCTCGACGCTCATGCTGTCGGGCATCACCAGCACCAGCTTGTAGCCCTTCACGGCCGCCACCATCGCGAGACCCACGCCGGTGTTGCCCGAAGTGGGCTCGATGATCGTGCCGCCAGCTTTGAGCGCACCCGAAGCTTCGGCCACTTCGATCATCGACAGCGCAATCCGGTCCTTGATCGAACCCCCCGGGTTCGAGCGTTCGCTCTTCACGTAGACGCTGTGGCTGTTGCCGAAAAGGCGGTTGATGCGAATGTGCGGCGTGTTGCCGATGGTGGCGAGAATGTCTTGAGCGAGCATGGCGGCCTCCTGGTTGGAGCGCCGATTATCGGCGCGGGCATGCCGAAAGCGCCGCAGCAGTCACCCCAACGCCTTTGCGACAATGCCCCATGTACGCACCGCTTCAAAACGACAGCTTTCTGCGCGCCTGCCTGCGCCAGCCCACCGAGCACACCCCCGTCTGGCTGATGCGCCAGGCCGGCCGCTACTTGCCGGAATACCGCGCCACGCGCGCGAAAGCCGGCAGTTTCATGGGCCTGGCGACCAACACCGACTACGCCACCGAGGTGACGCTGCAGCCGCTCAAGCGTTATGCGCTCGACGCTGCGATCTTGTTCAGCGACATCCTGACCGTGCCTGACGCGATGGGCCTGGGCCTGTCTTTCGCGCTCGGCGAAGGCCCGAAATTCGCGCACCCGGTGCGTGACGAAGCCGCGGTCGCCAAGCTCGAAGTGCCCGACATGGACAAGCTGCGCTACGTGTTCGACGCCGTCACGTCGATCCGCCGCGCGCTGAACGGCCGCGTGCCGCTGATCGGTTTTTCGGGCAGCCCGTGGACGCTGGCCTGCTACATGGTCGAAGGCGCCGGCTCCGACGACTACCGCCTGGTCAAGACCATGCTCTACAGCCGGCCCGACCTGATGCACCGCATGCTCGCCGTCAACGCCGATGCGGTCGCGCTGTACCTGAACGCACAGATCGAAGCCGGCGCGCAGGCCGTGATGATCTTCGACAGCTGGGGTGGCGTGCTCGCCGACGGCGCGTTCCAGGCCTTCAACCTGGCGTACACCCAGCGTGTGTTGCAGCGGCTGAAGCGCGAACACGAAGGCCAGCGCATTCCGCACATCGTGTTCACCAAGGGCGGCGGATTGTGGCTCGACCAGATTGCCGACCTGAACCCCGACGTGGTGGGGCTGGACTGGACCATGAACCTCGGCGCCGCGCGCGCGCGTGTGGGCCACCGCGTGGCGCTGCAGGGCAACATCGACCCGAACGTGCTGTTCGCCGGCCCGGACCAGATTCGTGCCGAAGTGACACGCACGCTCGAGAGCTTCGGCCCGCCGACGAACGCCGACGGCAGCGTCGCTGGCCACATCTTCAACCTCGGCCACGGCATCAGCCAGCACACGCCGCCTGAGAATGTGTCGGTGCTCGTCGACACCGTGCACGAGGTCTCGCGCCGTATTCGCCAGCGACGGTGAGGCCGAAGCCCCGCCGAAATCCGACAACCTGCAAATACCGACAACTTGCAGGTAAGTGAGCGCTCAGGGCTTGACTTATCCCCAAAAGCTGACCCCACGCGTCTCGCACAAGAGGCTGTTGCGATGCAGCATGCAGATTTCACCAAGCTGCGCCAAGTTGTTGATTTCATTGAAAGTCGGTCGATGCCCCGAAAGCGGGCAATCCTTTCCGATCCCAAGCGCAGCAAGCGTTTGCGGTCATTCAGGGTGAGTTACGCACAAAGTTATCCACAGAATGAGTGGAGAATTTCAAAAGCTGTTCAAAATCATCAACTTACCGGTCGTCCTTGCAGGATCTTTTAGCTTTGAGCGATAACTATCTCGGGCGCTGCCGTGGCTGAAACGATTCGGCTTCGGGTCGCCGTCGATGCACCGCAGCACACCGGCCTGACCGGGCCGCTCGACTACATCAGTGAGCGCATGCTCTCGCCCGGCACATTGGTGAGCGTACCTTTTGGTCGGCGCGAAGTGCCCGGCCTGGTGTGGCCTGGCGAGCCCGGCGACACAGCGGCGGCCGACCTGAGGCCGGTTTCAAGTGCGCGCCCATCGCTTCCGCCGTTGAACGCCGCCTGGCTCGAACTCGTCGAATTTGCATCTGCTTACTACCAACGCAGCGTGGGCGAAGTGGCGCTGTCGGTGCTGCCGCCGGAACTGCGCAAGCTCGACGACGCGCAGCTCGCCAACCGCATCCGCAAACTGCACAAGGCGCTCGCCGCGCGCCCGGCCGGCGCCACCGAGACCGAAGCGCCGCCGCTGAACGAAGCGCAGGCCGGCGCACTCGCGCAGATCGGGTCAGGCCAGGGAGCGAACACCGTGCTGCTGCACGGCGTGACCGGCAGTGGCAAGACCGAGGTCTACCTCGGTGCGGCGGCCCGCGCATTGGCCGCCGGCCGACAAGCGCTGGTGCTGGTGCCCGAGATCAACCTCACGCCACAGCTCGAAGCGCGCTTCACCGAGCGTTTTGCCGGCCGCCACATCGTGTCCTTGCACAGCGGGTTGACTCCTGCGCAGCGCCTGCGCAGCTGGCTCGCCGCGCACCTGGGCCTAGCCGACCTGGTGTTGGGCACGCGGCTGGCGGTGTTCGCGTCGATGCCGCGGCTCGGCCTGATCGTGGTCGACGAAGAGCACGACCCGTCGTACAAGCAGCAGGAAGGCGCGCGTTATTCGGCACGCGATCTGGCGGTGTACCGCGGCAAGCTCGAATCGGCGACGGTGTTGCTCGGCTCGGCCACACCGTCGCTCGAAACCTGGCAGCGCGCCAACGAAGGGCGCTACCAGCGCCTGGCGCTGCCAGCGCGCATTGGCGGCGGCGCGTTCCCGACTGTCAGGCTGGTCGACATGAACCTGCTGCCAAAGAGCAAGGGCGTGACCACCGCGTTGTCGCCGCCACTGTTGGCCGCGCTGCAGCAGCGCATCGGCCGGGGTGAACAGAGCCTGGTGTTCCTGAACCGGCGTGGTTATGCGCCGGTGTTGCACTGCGGTGATTGCGGCTGGAAGAGCGGCTGCCCGCACTGCAGCGCCTGGCGCGTGTTCCACAAGCTGGACCGCACGCTGCGCTGCCACCATTGCGGCTTCACCGAGCGGGTGCCACGCGCTTGCCCGGAGTGCGGCAACCTCGACATCGCGCCGCTTGGCCGCGGCACCGAGCGGCTCGAAGAACAGCTGGCGCAAACGCTGCTCGGTGCCGACGGCCAGCCGGCGCGCATCGCCCGCATCGACGCCGACAGCACGCGCCTGAAGGGCGCGCTCGAAGCCCAGCTCGGCGCCGTGCATGCGGGCGATGTCGACGTGCTGGTCGGCACGCAGATGGTGACCAAGGGCCACGACTTCCGGCGCATCACGCTCGTGGCCGCGGTGAACCCGGACACCTCGCTCTTCAGCAGCGACTTTCGCGCGCCCGAACGCCTGTTCGCGCTGCTGATGCAGGCCGCCGGCCGCGCCGGGCGCGACGCCGAACAGGCCGAGCGCAGCGAGATGTGGGTGCAGACCTGGCACCCGCGCCATGCGCTCTACGAAGCCTTGCGAAAGCACGACTTCGACGCTTTCGCGGCGAGCCAGCTGAAGGAGCGCGAGATGGCCGGCCTGCCGCCGTTTTCGCACCTGGCGATCCTGCGTGCCGATGCACGCACCCCCGAGGCTGCGCGCGCCTTTTTGCAGGCGGCCGCCGAACTGGCCGCGACCCTGCCCGGCTTTGATGCGGTGACGATGTACCCGCCGGTGCCCCTCGGCGTGGCGCGCGTGGCCAACGTGGAACGCATGCAGATGCTGGTGGAATCGACCTCGCGCGTGGCCTTGCAGCGCTTTCTGGCGCTGTGGCTCGCGGCCCTGCATGAAACGCGGCGGGCGCGCGCGGCCGACAAGGGCGCGGCGGCGAAGGTCTTGCGCTGGGCTGTGGACGTGGACCCGCTGTCGATCTGAATCAACGGCGCCGCGGTGGCGCCGGGCGGCGTGGCCTGCCTGCCGTGCCCAGCGCACCGGGCAGCGGCCGCGTGATGTCGGCCAGCAGCAGCGTGGCCTGCACCAGCCCCTCAACCGCTTCGCTCAGGTCGGCCGGCGGCTCCAGCGATTCGATCTCGGCCAGCAGCTCGTCGGCATCTTCCAGATCGTCGGCGGCCAGATGGCGGTACAACAGTGCCAGCGGTTCGGTCAGCTCTTTCGCATCACCGGCCATCAGCGCGGGGAAGTGCTCGAGCGCGGTCGCGAAACCGGCGACCCACGGGTACACGGCATCGACTTCCGCAGGTGCGCCTTCGTCGAACTCGTCGTCGTTGGCATCCGCCGAATCACCATTCAGTTCGAACACCCAGGGGTCGAACCACTGGCGGCGGTTGATCGCATCGTTCAGCTCGGCGTGGCGGCGCAATACGAGCGGGTGCAAACGGGTCGTCTCGAAGCGCGGCGGCAGCGCGCGCCCGTCGACGTCGGTGACGAAGGGCAACCAGCGCGACACCGCCACCCACTGCGGCTGCACCAGCACACCGCACAAAAAACCGTCGAGCATGCTCACGTCGAGCGCTTCGAGCGGCGCAGGCACGCGGTCGAGCAAGGCCTGCAACTCTTCGAGTTCGGCTTCGGTCACCGGAAGCGCCGGCACGTTCGCGGGCGCACGAGGCGAAGAAGGGCGGCGCGGAGGAACAGGCATGCCGGCATTGTGGCGCCACTGCGCGCAACGGAATCAAAAGTGAAACTTTGTGACTCGGGGCCTGTGTCCTTCAAAGTGGGGATGGTGCAAAGGTTTGCGCGCTCATAGAGTCGCGGCATTGCTGTCACACGGGGCCCCGCAGCGGGCCGCGAACGCAAGGTCCTCACCGCTCGGCGAAGAACATCACACCGAACAGAGCGCAGACCGCACCAGTCCCAACGACGTCCTTTCGAGGACTTGCAAAGCCCACCTGCTCAGGCCGGTGGGCTTTTTTTTGCTACACGAGCGACGGCAACGTGGCCCGGGAGTTCAGCCGCCAGGTGCGGGTGGGCATGGTGGGGATCAATGTGCCGATCCCCGTGCCGATGGCGTGGCACGGCTTCGGGGGCTGGAAGAAGAGCCTGTTCGGCGACATGCACGCCTATGGCGAAGAGGGCGTGCGCTTCTACACCAAGCAGAAATCGGTGATGCAGCGCTGGCCTTCGACCACGCCCAAGGGCGCCGAGTTCGTGATGCCGACGGCGAAGTGATTACTCCGAAGCGCGCAGCGTATTCCAGTTCACGGTACTGATGCCCGTGCCGACCGTCACGCTGCGTTGTTCGACCGCACCCTTGAAGGTGGCGTCGATCGAATAGCGCCCTGGCGGCACCTGCAGCATGAAGTAGGGGCCGACATTCGGCAGGGTCAGCACTTCGCGGTCGCCGTTGCGTACCGTGACGCTTTGTGCCACGCCATACTCGCCACCGCGGCCGCTGAAGAGGATGTGCAGCGGAAATTCGCTGCCGCGCGACTTGATGTACGCCGCGTTCTCAAGGCCTGCCCCGCCGTTCATGTAAGAGACGCCGTTCATCGTGCGAACCGCCGGCAGCGGCCCACGCTCACTGGTACCGACGGCCGGGGCTTGTGCCGGCTGGGCCGTCTGGGCAGATGCAGCCAGGCTCACGAACGCCGTTGCAGCGGCCAGCGTCAAGGTGGCGAGTGCTCTCATGTTTCTCTCCAGAATGTGTTCACGATGGAGAGAGCGTAGGCGCACCAGGCCGCGCCGTCTGTCGGCCGCCGACAGCGCTGCCTGTAGGAGGGCACGCAACGCAGCGCGGCGTGCGCTACAGAACTCAGGTGCCGATCACGCCCCCGTCGCGACGCCGGATCACGACCGTGGCCGAGCGAGGCCGTCCGCCCGAGGGCCACTTCGAATTCCGGCTCGGCTCGGCAGGGTCGCTGCGGTCGCTCGGCGTTTCGCCGGGGTGCTGGATGTTGACGAACATCGTGCTGCCGTCGGGCGTTTGCGTGGCGCCGGTGATCTCGCAGTTCACAGGCCCGGTCAAGAAACGCCTGATCTCGCCAGTGTTCCGGTCACACGCCAGCATCTGGTTGTTGCCGATGCGCGCGAGTTCGCCCTGGTGCATCTGCGACGCGTGCATGTCGGTCTGGATCCACAACACGCCACGCGCGTCGAGCATCAGGCCGTCGGGGCAGGCGAAGAGGTCGCCGTTGATGTTGCCCTTCGCTTCGGGTCGGGTGTTGGCCGGGTCGCCGGCGAGCACGAGGTGGCTCCAGCGCATCGTGGTGGCATCGAAGTCGCGCTCTTCCTTCCAGCGAATGACCTGGCCCATCACGTTGTTGGCGCGCGGGTTCGCCGCATCAACACCGGGCTGGTTTTTCGCGCCGCGCGCGCTGTTGTTGGTGAGGTTGCAAAACACTTCGCCGCTGTGCTGGTCGATCGCCAGCCACTCGGGCCGGTCCATCTTCGTGGCGCCGAGCGCGTCGCTCGCCTGGCGCGTCTTGATCACCACCTCACCCTGATCGGCAAACCCGTTCGCTGCCGTCAGCGGCCCCTGGCCGTGCACCAGCGGCAACCAGCGGCCACTGCCGTCGGCGTCGAAACGTGCCACGTAGAGCGTGCCGTGGTCGAGCAGCTCGCGGTTCGCCTGGGCTTGAGTGAGGCCGCCCGCAGCCGGCGCGATGCGGTCGCGGCTGACGAACTTGTAGATGTACTCGAAGCGCGCATCTTCACCGGAATACACCACCGCGCGCCCGTCTTTCGTGACCGCGACCCACGCGCCTTCGTGCGCCGCGCGGCCGAGCGCGGTGCGCTTGACGGGCGTGCTCTTCGGGTCCATCGGGTCGATCTCGACAACCCAGCCGAAGCGGTTGAACTCGTTGGGGTTCTTCGCCGCATCAAAACGTTCATCGTGTTCGTTCCAGCGGAAATACGCGCTCTTGCGCAGGCCCCAGCGCTTCTGGTGCGCGTCGGGTTCGGCCTCGCCCAGGGCGAAGTAAAAAGCGAAGTTCTCTTCGCCCGACAGGTAGGTGCCCCAAGGTGTCTTGCCGCTCGCGCAGTTGTTGACGGTGCCCAGCACGGTGCGGCCCGCGGGGTCTGCCGCGGTCTTCATCATCGAATGGCCGGCCGCCGGCCCGCCGAGAGCGAACCGGGTGCTGGCGGTGAAACGCCGCGCGTAGTTTGAGGGCCGAACCATCTCCCAGCCTTCGCCCTTGCGCTCGACCTCGATCACCGTCACACCGTGCGCGGCTTGCGCCTTCTTCACTTTTTCGGCGGTCCAGGGTGCCATGCCGCCCACATGCAACAGGCCGTCGTCGACGTACTCATGGTTCATCGTGAGCAGGCCGCGCGTGCTGCTGCCGGCCAGCGCATAGAAGTGAATGCCGTCGTGGTGCATGCCCATCTGCAGCGCTTGATCGGCCGCACTGCAACTCGCGTCTTCGCGCCAGGCCGGCATGTTGCCGGCCACACCGACCGGCTCACCCCAGGCCGCGATCGTGGTCGCGACATAACCTTCGGGCACGACCACGGTGTCGGCGGTGCTGGTCGCAACGCCCTTGAAGCCGAGCAGCGGGCCGCCGTTTGAGGCGGTCATCGCGCAACCCGAGAACAGCGGCGCCAGCGCACCGCCGGCGAGGGCCGCGAGGCCACCCTGCAGCCACACGCGGCGGGCCGGGTCTGAGACGCTGTGGATGTCGAAGTTGGAAGACCGATTGCTGTCTTCCATCGTGTCGAAGTCTTTGGCCATGCGCCGTCTTGCCCCCGTCAGAGTTTTTCGGTCTCGCCGGCCTGCGGCTGCCACTTCATCAAGCGTTTTTCGATGCGGCCCACCGCGCCGTCGAGCATCAGCGCGAACACCGTCAGCACGAGGATGCCGGCCATCACGGTGTTGATGTCGAACGAACCTTCGGCCTGCAGGATCAGGTAACCCACGCCGCGCGACGAACCCAGGTATTCACCGACCACCGCCCCCACGAACGCCAGCCCCACGCTCGTGTGCAGCGAGCTGAAGACCCAGCTCGTGGCACTCGGCAGGTAGACGTGGCGCAACAACTGCTTCTGCGAAGCGCCGAGCATGCGGGCGTTGGCCAGCACCACCGGGCTCACTTCCTTCACGCCCTGGTAGACATTGAAGAAGACGATAAAAAAGACGAGCGTGACGCCGAGCGCCACCTTCGACGCGATGCCCAGGCCGAACCACACCGCGAAGATCGGCGCCAGGATCACTCGCGGCATGCTGTTGAGCGCCTTGATGTACGGGTCGGCAATGGCCGCGGCCATCGGGCTCAATGCCAGCCACAGACCGCAGCCCAGGCCGAGCACGGTGCCGATGCCGAACGCGAGCACGGTCTCGAGCAGCGTGACCCACAGGTGCTGGTAGATGTCGGCGTTGGTGAAGAACCAGGCCGAGATGCGGCTGAAGATCTTCAGCGGCTCGCCGAAAAAGAACGCGGCTTGCTGGTCGTTCTCGAACACGATCGGTGGGATCAGGCCCGGCTTCGTGACCACATGCCACAGCACGAAAATGAAGACCAGCAATCCGACCTGCCAGACGCGCAGGTTGGCCTGCGTGGGTTTGATGAGTTTCCACATGGTGTGTACCCGAATCTCGGCCGCTCAAGCCGCCAGCTGCTGCTGGTAGCCCTTCAGCACTTCGTCGCGCAGCACCGACCAGATGGCATGGTGCAGCTCGACAAAACGCGGTGTCACGCGCACCTCGGCCACGTCGCGCGGGCGTGGCAGGTCGATCGTGAATTCGCCGATCGGATGCGATGCGGGCCCAGCCGAGAGGCACACCACGCGGTCGCTCATCGCGATCGCCTCATCCAGGTCGTGCGTGATGAACAGCACCGCCTTCTTCTTCGCCGCCCACAGGTCGAGCACTTCGTTTTCCATCAGCTGCCGGGTCTGGATGTCGAGCGCCGAAAACGGCTCGTCCATCAGGATGATGTCGGGGTCGAGCACCAGGGTCTGCGCCAGGCTCACGCGCTTGCGCATCCCACCCGAGAGCTGGTGCGGGTAACGGTCGCCGAAGCCGCCCAGGCCGACACGCTTCAACCACTCCTCGGCCTGCGCTCGCGCATCGGGCACGCCGCGAAACTCGAGCCCTGCCATCACGTTCTGCAGCGCCGTACGCCAAGGCATCAGGCTCTCGCTCTGGAACATGTAGCCAGCGCGGGCGTTGATGCCGGCGAGCGGCTCGCCGAACACGCGCACGCTGCCCGTGCTTGGCGCGAGCAGGCCGGCCGCCACGTTGAGCAGCGTGCTCTTGCCGCAGCCCGTGGGGCCGACGACCGAGACGAACTCGCCGGCGGCGACGCTGAGGTTCACGTCGCGAACCGCCGTGTAGCGCTGAGTCCGGTCGTGTTTGTCGACGAAGGTGCAGCTGAGGTCGCTCAGATCGAGCGCATGCACGGAGGCCATCAGCGCATCAGCCTTTGGGGTATTTCGCGTTGGCCTTCTTCACGAACTCGTTGGTGTAGATCGCGCCCAAATCGATCTTCGCGCCGGCGATTGCGGGGTCGATGCTCGCAAGCGCGCGCCGCGCGGTCTCGGGCCCCGCCTCGGGGAACAAGCCATCGACCGACAGCGCCCCCTTCGCCGCGAGGAAGGCATCGACATACACCGCCCGGTCGCCGAGCAAATAACTCTCGGGCACGGCCTTGATGATGTCGCCAGCACCCGCCGCCTGAATCCATTTGTCGGCGCGCACGATCGCGTTCGCCAACGCCTGCGCGGTGGCCGGGTATTTGTCGATGAAACTCTGCGGCGCGTACAGGCAGCCGGCCGGCATCGGACCGCCGAAAATCTTGTCGGCCTCGCTGACCACGCGGGTGTCGGAAACGATCTTCAGGTCGCCCGAGCGCGCCAGCAGCGTGATCACCGGGTCGAGGTTGCTGATCGCGTCGATCTGGCCCGAGCGCATCGCCGCCACCGCGCCGCTGCCGGCGCCCACACCGATGATCGACACGTCGCCTGGCTTCAGCCCGGCCTTGCCGAGCACGAAGTTGGCGAGCACGTTGGTGCTGGAGCCCGGCGCGGTGACGCCGAGCTTCTTGCCCTTGAGGTCGGCCACACTCTTGAAGTTGGGCATCGTCTTCGGGTTCACGCCCAACACGATCTGCGGCGCGCGACCCTGCAGCACGAAGGCACGCAAGCGCTGGCCCTTCACCTGCATGTTGATGGTGTGCTCGAAGGCGCCCGAAACCACGTCGGCGCTGCCGCCGATCATGGCCTGCAGGGCGCGCGAGCCGCCGGCAAAATCGGCGATGGTCACGTCCAGGCCCTCGGCCTTGAAGTAGCCCAGGCTCTCGGCGATGGTGAGCGGCAGGTAGTACAGCAGGTTCTTGCCGCCGACCGCGATGGTGAGCTTGGGCTTCTCGACGGTCTGGGCTGAAACGAAAGCGGGCATCGCGATCAGCGAGCTGCCGGCGAGAATAAAACTGCGGCGTTGCATGGTCAAAGTCTCCTTGTGAAGTGGTGGGCCAAGGGCGCCCCGTAGAATGAAATTCAATGAATCCATTTCACCCGCGGGCCGCCGCACTGGCCGGTCTTGTCTGTGCATTCTCGCTGAGCGGCCTGCCGACCAGCACTTGGGGGCAACCCACGAGCGCGCCGCAGCCGGCGCCGGCCGCGGCCGCTGCGGCCGACTCACCGGCTTCGGCGCCGGTGTCGTGGTCGGCCCGCAAGGTCTACGAGCAGGCGCGCTCGCAGCTGGTGCAGATCCGCACGGTGCTGAAGGGCCGCGCCAGCCAGACCTCGGTCGGCTCGGGCTTCTTCGTGTCGACCGAAGGCCACATCGTCACCAACTTTCACGTCGTTGCCGAAGCCGCGCTCAAGCCCGAGCGCCACGACCTCGTCTACGTCACGGCCGATGGCCGCGAAGCGCCGCTGCAGATCCTGCAGCTCGACGTGCTGCACGACCTGGCCTTGCTCAAGGCCGATGACGCCGCCGCCACCCGCCCGACCTTCGACGCGCTCTCGTTCCGGCCTGAGGCGCGCGCGCTGGCGCAGGGCGAGCGCATCTACTCGCTCGGCAACCCGCTCGACGTGGGCTTTGCGGTCACCGAAGGCAACTACAACGGCTTGGTCAAGCGCAGTTTCTACCCGCAGATCTTCTTCGGCGGCGCGCTCAGCGGCGGCATGAGCGGCGGCCCGGCGCTTGACCAGGAAGGCCGGGTGATCGGCATCAACGTGGCGCGGCGGGTCGACGGCGAACAGGTCAGCTTCCTGGTGCCGGCGAGTTTTGCCTCGGCCCTGCTCAAGCGCGGGCGTGACGCGCCGCCGATCAAGGCGGCCGCGTACGGCATCGTCACCGACCAGCTGATGCAACACCAGGCGGCGTTGACGGATCGATTCATCAAACAAGGCTGGAAGAGCGCCACCCACCCACGCTACAAGGTGCCGGTGCCGAGCGACCAGTTCATGCGCTGCTGGGGCAGCAGCGAGCCGTCGCGCACCGGCGGCCTCGACCTGGAGCGCTCCGACTGCGTGATGGACACGCGCATCTATGTGGGCGACTACACCACCGGCGCGATCAGCCTGCGCCACGAAAGCTACGACGGCACCAAGCTCGGCACACTGCGTTTTGCGTCACGTTATTCGGCAAGCTTCCGCAACGAGTCGTTTGTGCGCTTGCGCCCCGGGTACCAGACCAAGCCGCAGTGCCACGAAGCCTTCGTCGACCGCGACGGCCTGCCGCTGCGAGCGGTGGTGTGCCTGCGCGCGTACAAAAAACTGCCGCAGCTCTACGACTTGTCGGTGCTGGTGGCCACGCTCGACCAGCCCCAGGCCGGCGTGCAGGGCCGCTTCGATGCCCAAGGTCTGAGCTTCGAGAACGCGCAAAAACTCGCGCGCCACTACATCGACGCTTACGGGTGGGTGAAATGACGACGCATGGCGACGACGCCCCGGCGACGCAACCGATGTGCGCGCCGGCCGACGATTCCGTGGTGGCAGCGCCGGCCCGCGAACCTGCGCCCGAGAACAGCACAGCTGCGCAAACTCCGGCCCGCCTGGCCCTGATCGAAGTGCTCGACCGCGACGGTCAGGTGCGCCAGAGCTTCGGTGTTGGTGAATGGCCGCTGCGCATCGGCCGGGGGCTCGACAACCACCTGGTGCTGAGCGACGCCCATGTGGCGGCCGAGCACCTCACGCTCGTGCACGACGAACAAGGCCTCGCGCTCTGTGTCGGCGCCACGAAAAACGGTGTGCAGTTCGGCGCAAAGAAGCTGCCCACCGGCGCGCGCCAGCCGCTCGCCACGAGCGGCGACGCGCCGGAATTCAGCATCGGCCGCACCCGGCTGCGCCTGCGCCTGCCAAGCCACATGCTGGCGCCCGAGCTGCCGCTGGCGGTCGTGGCGCCACTGCGGCAGCGCCTGGTGCCGATCGTCGTTGCCGCCCTGCTGTTGGTGCTGGGCATGCTCTTCAACACCTACCTCGATACCGATCCCGACGGCCTGGGCCGCGCAGTCGGTGCCACGCTGCTCAGCACGGTCGCGGGGGCCTTGATCTGGTGCGGCGCTTGGGCCTTGCTGACCAAGACCTTCACGCACCAGGCGCGCTTCGGCTGGCATTTGCGGGTGTTCCTGATCTCCAGCACGGCCTGGCTGATCGTCGGCGCCTTGCCGGCTGTCCTGGCCTTCGCTTTTTCCTGGCCGTGGCTGACCGACTTCGCCTTCGTAGGCACTTATGCGGTCGGCGCCACCGCCCTCTATTTCCACTTGCTGGCGGTCGAACCGGCCCGCCACCGCGCGCTGCGCTGGGCGGCCGTGGCCTGTGGCGTCACCGGCGTGGCGCTGACACTCTGGTTCAACGTGCAGCGCACCGACCAGTTCGGCGAAGAGCTGTACATGAACCACCTGCTCCCCCCTTTGATGCGGCTCGCCAAACCAGTGAGCGAGGACGTTTTCATCGACGGCCTGGCGGCCCTGAAAGCGCCGCTCGACAAGAAGGCGAAAGAAACGAGTGGCGCCGACGAAGCCGGTGGCCGTGGCGAGAGCGAAGAGTGAGCAACGCAAAGACACGAGGCGAAGCGAGCATGGCAACAAACACCACCCCCCAGCGCACCGTGCTCGTCACCGGCGGTGGCCGTGGCATTGGCGCCGCCACCTCGCTGCTGTGTGCGCAACAAGGCTGGGCTGTGGCCGTGAACTACACCCGTGGCGAAGCCCCCGCTGCGGCGATCGTGGCGCAAATCCGCGCCGCAGGCGGCACCGCGCTGGCCGTGCAGGCCGATGTGTCCGACGAAGCGCAGGTGCTCGCCATGTTCGCCACGATCGAACGCGAGCTGCCGCCGCTGGGCGCGCTCGTCAACAACGCCGGCGTGGTCGACGTGCAGGCGCGTGTCGATGTCATGAGCCTGCCACGCTGGCAGCGTATGTTCGCGATCAATGTATTCGGCAGCTTCCTGTGTGCGCGCGAAGCGGTGAAGCGCCTGTCGACAAAACACGGCGGGAACGGCGGCGCGATCGTCAACCTCTCGTCGGCCGCGTCGCGCATCGGCGCGCCCGCGCAGTACGTGGACTACGCTGCGGCCAAGGGTGCGATCGACGTGTTCACGATGGGGCTGGCCAAGGAAGTGGCGCTCGAAGGCATACGGGTCAACGCGGTGCGCCCGGGCATCATCGAGACCGAGATCCACGCCTCCGGCGGCCTGCCCGACCGCGCCAGCCAGATGGCGCCGCTGGTGCCGATGCAGCGCGCCGGCAGCGCCGAAGAAGTGGCGCAGGCGATCGCCTGGTTGCTGTCGGGCGCGTCGAGCTACACCACCGGCGCCATCGTCGATGTGACCGGCGGGCGCTGACACTGAGCCGTGACTTTTTTGCTCCCCCGACAAGGGGATGGCAACCGGCTCGCGTCGGGCGTTCAATGACCCTGACCGCTCAAGCCATGCACGCCTCTGCCATGCCCAAGCTGCCCCTCACCGACCGGCCCCAGACCTGGGGCGAAGAGATCGCCAACAGCATCAGCCACGGCATCGGCTTCCTGCTGGCCGTGGCGTCGCTGCCGGTCTTGCTGGGCTTCGCGCAAGGCAAGGGCAGCGCGATGAACAACGTGGCCGTGTGCGTGTTCTCGGCCACGATGATGTTGTTGTATCTGGTCTCGGCCGTATACCACGCGGTACCGGCCGGCCGCGCCAAGGAGCTGCTCAACCGCTGTGACCACGCGGCCATTTACCTCTTCATCGCCGGCAGCTACACACCCTTCGTGCTCGGCGTGCTGCGCGGCGGCTGGGGCTGGTCACTCTTCGGCGTGGTGTGGTCCATGGCTGCACTCGGCATGGCGGCCAAGCTGCTGAACCTGCTGAAGCACCCGCTCTGGTCCACCGGCCTCTACGTGGCGATGGGCTGGGTCGCGGTGATCGCCGCGGCGCCACTGCTGGCGCGCATGCCGGGTGCGGGCCTGGCCTGGCTCATTGCGGGTGGTGTGTCGTACACCGCCGGTGCAGTGGTGTTTCTCTACGACTCGCGGGTGCGATACGCACACTTCGTGTGGCACCTGTTCGTGCTCGGTGGCAGCGCCTGCCACTTCTTCGCGGTGCTCGGCTACTCCGCTTGATCGGCGCCCGCTCAGGGCACCGACGCGGCCGGCGCAAGAATCGCCATCGTGAGGCGCGACACGCAGGTGAGCTGCCCCTTCTCGTTGCTCAGATCGATCTGCCACACGTGGGTTGTGCGGCCGATGTGAATCGGCCGCGCGATGCCGGTAACCCAGCCTTCGCTGGCGCTGCGCAGGTGGTTGGCGTTGATGTCGAGCCCCACGGCCCGGTGGCCCGCGGGCGACGCGAACGCCGCACCACAGGAACCGAGCGTTTCGGCAAGAACCACCGAGACTCCGCCGTGCAGAATGCCCATCGGCTGGCGCGTGCGCGAATCGACCGGCACGCGGGCGCGGATGAAGTCGTCACCGACCTCCAGGAATTCGATGCCGAGCAGCGCCACAACGGTGTCGACGTGGAGTGCGCACAGGATGTCGACGCTGGTGGTTTGTTTCCATATCGCGGTCATGGTGGTGAGGCTTTGGTTGCTGCGAATCGGCCAGTTTCGCAGACTCGCCGCCTCAACGCGCTGCAGCCGTCACGCGGCCGGCAGCGTCTTGCGCGTGGGCTGATCGGCCAGCCCCGAGGGCCAGCGCGCAAAGGCTCGGCAGACCCGGCACGGCATCGTTCTCGCTCCGTGTGGGAGCGCGATACCGCTACGCGCGAGGCTCACCCCGGCGGTTCACCGTGATCGTGCGCCCCGGCGGGCTGACCATCTGGATGTGGTGTTCCTGCCCGCGGAAAACGTAGCTCACGTCCCAGTAGTCGGGGCGAGCCTGGCTGGGCGCGGTGTCGCAGCGCCGCACGTCGCGCGTGATGGCCGGCTGCCCGCCGTCGCGGCCCACGTTGGCGCCGAGCGCAGCACCCGCCACCGCGCCACCGGCGGTGGCGATGTCTTTGCCGCGCCCGCCACCCACCTGGTGGCCGAGCACGCCGCCGAGCACGGCGCCGACGATCGCCGCGCCCACGTTCACGTCACCCCGCTGTTCGGGGGCCACCTGTTCGCGCTCGACCCAGCAGCGCTGTTCGGGCTTGCCCAGCACCGCGCGCACCGAGGTCACGTTGGCCTGATAGAGGCGTTCGTTGGGGCGCCGGTGGTTGTCGTAGACGGGCACAGGCACCGGCACAAAACGGTCATTGGAAACACGCACATTGCGGCCGACCAGACGAGCCGAAGAGGCACGGTCGTTCATGCCCATCTCGGCCAGCGAGGCATAACGCCCCGGGCGCAGCACGACACAGCGGCCTTTGAATTGCGCGTCGCTGCACACCTCCCACCGGTCGCGCAGCACGACGACCGACGACGCGCGGTCGTTGAAGCCGTAGCGCTGGAAGTTCGTCACCGGCCGCTCGGTCGTGAAGGTGCGCCCCTGGAAACCTTCGCGCTCGTGGAAAGTGACTTGCGCCGAGGCTTGAGCGGCGACGGCCACGGTGGCAACGGTCAACACGGCTTTGAGAAGTGGGGTCATGGTTTTCTGTTCCGCCTTGAGATGGAGACGGGAGTGTCAACAGCATCGCACGCAGCGCACAGCAGACCACGCCGCGCACGCGCGTAGTTGCCGTCCTACGCTGGCTTGCAGCTGGCCAGCACCCGGCCACCGGGGGCGCAGAGCAGGCGCCCGAGCCAGATCTCGTAGGTGTCGACACCCGGCTTGGCGTTGCGCAGCGCACTAACCGCCGGCTGCGCGTTGACCGCCTCGGCCAGCACCTTGCGCACCCAGCGGGCATAACTGCGGTCGCTCTTGCCCTGCACGCGCAGTTGCGTGACTTCGGGGGCGCGGTTGCCAACGAGCTCGATGCCCGGCGCGTCGTAACCGAAGCTGCGCATCTTCAGCGCCAGCGCTTCGGCGATCGGCCGCTGCGCTTCGTTGGCGATCTGGATGTAAGCGAGCGGGTGGCGCGCCGCAGACTGCTTCATCAGCTCGCGCACCTTGCCGGCCTGCAATGCGGTGTAGTCGCCCAGCGGCAGGGCCGCCGCCAGCAGTTCTTCGATCGCGGCGCGGTTCACCCGCAGCGTGCCGGGCAACGCACTTTGCAGCAGCACCAGCGTGTTTACCACGCCCGAAGACGCAGCCGCGTTCATGCCCGACGGCCCCGCGCCGGCCGCCTTCACAGCCCGAGCTACCGCGATCGGCACCGCGTCTGACAAGGCCTGCGGGTCGAGTACGAGGCTTGTGGTCGCGGTGATTCGGGTTTCCTTGTTCGCATCGAACAGGCCGTCCACGCTTTTGGCCAGCAGCGCCATGGCGGCTTCGGGCGACTCGATGCGTGGCGGCTCGCGCGGAGCGACGGGGCTGGGCACCGCCGCCACCACCGCGGGCGCGGGCCGGGCTGCGGCCCCTGCGGCCCCTGCGGCGGGCTTCGTTTTGATCGAACGTGTCAGCACTTCAGTGTCTGCACTCGCTGTCGGCGGGCGCGGTGACGGTGCCGCGGCCACCGCCACGCCGCGGTCGGGGCCGCCGCTGCCCGCTGCGCTGACCCGTGGCGCTGGTGCAGGCGCCGGCTCCGCAATGCCCGCAGCCCGCGTGACGGGCGCTTCTTCACCTTCCACCACGGCCAGCGCGAGCACCTGCTTTTCGGCCACCGCGCGCTGGCTGCGGTCGAGCGGTGCTTCGGTGCCGGCAAGCGCCAGCTTGAATGAAACAAGCGCATCCAGGCCCCTGCCAGTCTGCGCGTAGACGTGGCCCAGGTAGTAGTGCGCACGCGCATGCGCCGGCACGCGTTCGATGGCACTCAGGTACTCGTTCAGCGCTTTCTCGAGCTGTGGCACGTCGGCGATCTGCAGGTCGAGCCCGGCGCGAAAATGGCGTTCGGCCTCGATCTTGTTGGCTTCGATGCGGCGCGCCTCTTCGCGCGCCTGCTTCTCGGCCCGCGCCAGGGCTTCGCGCTGCTCGATCGCCTTCTGCTCTTGCAGATCGCGCACATACCAGGTGACGGCCCCGGCGGCGAACACCAGCACCAGCAGCGCCGTGAGCAGCGTCACCGGGCGCGGCCACCCGAAGCCGGGGCGCGGCGTCGGCAGTGGGCTCAGCAGCCTTCTCGGTGCATGGCCCCGCTGCTGCCGGCGCCGCCGCACTTCGAGCAGCAGTTTTTCGAAGGCTTCGTCGTCGGCATCACCTTCCCATTCGAGCAGGTCGAGCGTGTGCAACTGGCCGAAGCCGAGCGGCAGCTCGATGTCTTCGATGCGCACCGGCAGCAGCTTGTCGTGCTTGAGGGCGCGCGAGCATTCGTCGCGCACGAACGACGAACGCACCGAGTCGGCCGACCACAGCACGATGACCACCGCCGCGCCCTGCAGCTTGGTTTCGATCACGGCAGCGAACTCGCTGCCGGCCGAGAGCTCGCTGTCCCACCAGACCTGCAGACCACTGGCGCTCAAGCCTTCGGCTAACTGCTCGGCCACCGGCCGGTTCTTGCGCGCGTAGCTGACGAAGACGTCGGGCGCTTGCGCGCCGCTCGGGTTCATGCTGCGGCCAGCGCTTTCAGGCCGGCCAGGATTTCGGCCGCCGCGCGCTGTTCAGCGGCGCTGGCCACCTTCTGGTACGGCTCGAGGGTGAAGCGCGCTTCGGTGTAGACCGAGTCCCAGCCCGAGCTGCTGGGCACCCGTGCTTTCAGTTCGCGAAAGGCCAGCAGCAGGCCCGGTGCCGAGCCGGCCAGGCGGCGCTGCGCCAGCGCTTCGAGCAAGCTCAACTCGGTCTGGCCCACGACCGACCAGAAGTCGGGGTGTTCGGTGGCGGCCTTGTCGAGCGACTCGCGCACCAGGCTCAGCCGGGCTTCGGTCAGGCGTGGTGCGCGGCCGCCGAGGAACGCCAGCCGCAGCTCGGCGCTGATGCCGTTCTTCGCCGGGTAGTACAGGTTGTCGGCGCGCGCGCGGCAGGCAAGCAGTTCGGCATTCGCGTAGTGCGCGAGCATCTTCTCAAGCGCCTTCAACGAAGCAGCGTCCTTGCCGGCACGCGCTTCCAGCAGAACGAGCCGCTTCCACGCCGAGCCGAGCAGGCTCTCGCGCTCGACCGTGGTCTGCAAGGCCACCAGCCGGGCGAGCTGGTCGATGCCTTCTTCGATCATCGCGCGCGCCTCGGCTTCGTCTTTCAGCTTCTCGCCGCAGCGGGCGAGTTCGTTGCCGAGCTGCTCTGCGGCCCGGAACGAGGCGCTGCCGTCAGACGAGTTCACCGCCACGCGGTACCACTCGATCGCCTTGGCGCTGTCTTTGGCCTGCCCATAGGCCACGCCGAAAGCTTCTGCCACCGCACCCATGCCACCCCATTCGGGCGCGAACTTCGATTCGAGGAAACGCAGCTTGTCGCGCTGCAGCTCGGCCTTGACCGGGCCGAAGCGGCTGCGGATCGCCAGCGTTTCGAGCGCGAGCGTGAGCGCGACCGGCGACGCCACGCCGATGAACTCGTCGCCCACCGGCGGCGCGGGGCGCTGCGCGTCGGCGCCACCGCGGCTCCAGGTCCAGCCCGGGTCGCCATAACACTGGTAGGCGGCCCAGGTGTTGCCCTGCGGGTTGTCGCGCCACGACGCTTCGCGGGCAGCGGCCACGGCGTCTATGAAACGTTCGCCGCGCAACAGCACCGAATAAAAAGTGGTCGCGAATGTTTCTGCCGGGCCGTCTTCGACCGCCCAGCCGGCCGCGATCACACAACGCACGCCGACCTCGATCAGCGCTTCGGCGATGTTGGCAGCGAAGGTGGCGCGGTCATAAGGCTGCAGCGTGGTTGACGCATCGCGCCCGGCCAGGTGGCAACAGTTGAGGAAGACCAGTTCGGGCACGACCCGCATCGCCTTGATCTCGGCCGCGCCGAGGAAGGTGTAGCCCGACAGCACCACGCCGCCCCGCGCACCGAGCTCGCCGTGGCCGGCCACGTGCACCACGCGGTAGGGGCGCTCGAACAGCGCGTTGATGACAGTGCGGGCGTCATCGTCGCTGACGAGCGAGCGCAGCTTCGCGGCAGGAATGCCATCGGCGCCGCTCGTCAGCCGCGCTGCCACAGCGATGGCTTCGGCGCGCGCGCCGGGCAGTGGCGGGTAGGCCGGGTTGTCGGTGCGGGGTTCGCCGATCACGAGCACGCTGTCGTCGGCGTTCGCGTCGGACACCTGGGCGCGGAACTCGGCCGTGCGCAGCTTGCGCAGCAGCTTGTTCCGAATCGACCAGGGCCGCGGGTCGCCGCCGCTCTGGGTGGGGGCGTCGGTGTCGAGCAGCTCCCACGGGATCACGGCCGAGCCACCGTCGAGTTCGATCAGCAGCTCGCTGGTGCCGCCGAGGAAGGGTTCCATCTCCACCGGTACCAGCAGCTTGAAGAGCGTGCGGCCGATCTGCGAATCGCGGTTCTCGTCGTTCGAGGCCTTGGCCACCAGTTCCTTCAGCAGCGTGCCTTGCGCCTGCACCGCGCGCACCTCGGTGCGGGCGCGGCGCGTGTCGAGCACGTACTCGATGGTCGGCTGGCCGTTCTTGTCGGCGGGCCCGCTGAGCGCGCTGATGAGGTCGTAGGCCGCGCCACGGTAGCTCGAATCGAGCGAGCGCCGGAGCGCACCATCGCCCGAGCTGACCAGCCCGACCAGTTCGAGCTGGTTCGGCGCGGCAGTGGCCTGCACCTGCAGCGAGCGCCAGGCGTCGCTCGCGCGGTCGAGATAGAACTCGACCAGGATCAAGCGGCTGAGCTGCGGCCAGTTGCCCTGCTGCAGCTTCTGGCTGGCTTCGAACGCTCCCTGGGCGATGAGCTGCGCCGCACTGCCTGGCGAGATGCCCTTGCCGCCGCTGCCGATCAAGGTGGCCGCAAGTTCGAACTGCGCCTCGCCGCCCTGCTCGGCCACACGCTGTGCGTAGGCCAGCACCGCCTGGCGCACGGTGTAGACCAGTTCGCTGGCGCGCAGCTTGCCCTCGTCACCGAGCCCGGCCACGATCACGGCCTGCGGGCGCGCCATCACGAAGGGGTTGTTCGGGTCCTTGCGCAGGTTGCCGAAGATCTGGTGTGAGCCGGTCGCGTCGGGGTACAGGCCGGCGGCGAGCGACTTGCTCATCGCGTTGCCGACCAGCCCGTCGACGACCCACTCGGTGCCGGTGAGCGCCATCGAGCGGTAGTGCCCCACGAGCAGTGGCTGCGCGATGAACTTCAGATCGCCGTTGAACACCGACACCCTCAGCGCCGCGCTCTTGCCACGCCCACGCCGCGATTCCGCAGCACCACGCGCCAGGCCCAGCACCTCGGCTTCACTTGCCGGCGGGCTCGACGACTGCAAGCCGCGCGAGGGCCGGCTGCGCACCAGCGCCGCCGTCACGGCGGCTGCGCCGCCCGCGCCGCGCGTGCCGGGCGCGGCAGGCACATAAGCTTCGAGCTGGGCGGTCTCGCCTTTGGTGAGCAGCTCGATGTAGGCCGCGAAAGCACTTGCTTCGTCGGGCAGCTTGCCATGTTCGGCATCGACCTTCCAGGTGCGCACACCGGGCAGCAGCGCGCTTTGCAGCGGCACGCGGCCGTCACCGTCGTCGGGAGTGTCGAGGTATTCGAGCCCTTCGGAAGTCTGCGTGAAACCGGCCGGCGTGAACGCAGCGTGGCCGACCACGAGCAGCATCTTCTGCGCGTCGGGGCCCAGTGTTTCGACCTGCGCGTCGAGCCGGCGGCGCAGCTTCACGGCCTGGTCGAGCACGTCTTGCGGCGGCGCACCCCATTCGTAGATCGTGCGCTGCGCGCCTTCGTCATGCCACAGGCTGCGGTCGCGCAGCGCCGCCATGTCGTCGTCGGCGAGCTTCTGCCAGGTGCTGGCCTTGTCGAGGCTGAGGCTGGGGTCGAGCAGCGACGCCTGGAGCTGGATGAAACCGGGCATGGCCGCCATCATCTTGCGCGTGCCGCCGTTGTCGAACAGCGAGCCGAACGCGACCAGCGCGTTGCCGAAGGTGTCGTCACCCGAGAGTGTTTGCATCGGTGCCCACGAGCCGCCGTTGGGTGTGCCCAGCATCAGCAGGCGGCCGCCTTCGCGCGCCATCATTCGTTGCCAGGTTTCGGGCTTTTCGAGGCGCATGGTGCGTGCCACCAACCCGCCCATCGAGTGGGCGATCAGACGCACCGGTTGCTGGCTGACGTTGCGTGCCGCGAGCGCCGCGTCTACGGCCGTGGCGAGGCGGCGCGCTTCGTCCTCGACCGGGCGGCGCCAGTCGTAGGCGAACGGGATCACCTCGTGGGTGTCGGCCAGACGCTCGATCAGGTCGTCGTAGACCATGCCGATCGGGCCGTCGGGCTCGATGCGCGCGGCAGTGGCCGGGTCCCAGGCGAGCTTCTTCAAGCCGTTGATGAAGCGGAAGCCGAGCCAGATGCGCTTGCCATCGAGCTTGAGGTTGGAGCCGAGGATGCCGGGCAATACGAACACCGCCGGGCGGTCGGCTGCAGCCGAAGCATCGGCCCCGCGCGAGCGCGCCACGGCGCGTGCCGAGCGCGTGCCGCTCGCGTCCTGCCCGGCCCACGAAAGCGGGCCGATCACGGCGAAGTCGTTCGGTGCCGCATCGAACAGGGCACTCTTGATCGCGTTGACGGTGCGCTCGTTGGCGAAGTAGTTGAAGTGCGAGACCTTGGCGCCGCGGTCGAGCAGGAAGCTCGCGCCTGCGCCGCTGGCGCTGGCCGCGCGCGGCGCGCCGCCGTACATCGAGCGGGTCTGCACGACGAGGTCGTTGTCGGTCCAGTAGAACGCGTCGGACAAGAGCGTCTTGACCCACGAGCCGATCGAGTCGCCTTCCATGTCGCCCGCGATCACGCGCAGGTCGCCGGGGATCGTGTCGCTGCCGCCGTTGAGCCATTTCACGAGCGGGCTCTCGGGCATCATGGCTTCGATGCCGGGCAGCTCGTCGGGCATGGCACGGCGCCGCGCCACTTCGTGCAGGAAGTCGACGAGCTGCGGCGCCACCGGCACGCCGCCGAGTTCGAGCCCCCACTTCAGCACCGAGAGATAGGCATCGAAGCGTTTCGAGGCGAGCAAGGTGCCCCGCGCCGGGCAAGCCACACGCACCACCCGCTCGATCTTCAGGCCCTTGCCAATGGCTTCCTTCGACAGCGCGATCAGGTCGGCGCGCTGCTGGCTGCGCTCGGCCCCGGCGAACAGCGCGAGTTCGTCGGCGGTGGGTGGCTTGCCGCCGCAGGCCCGGGCCAGCACTTCGGCCACGAGCCCGCCGCGCGAGTGCGTGACGAGGTGCAGGCGCGCCCCTGCCGGCATCGCACGCACCAACGTCAGCGCGTTCGTGATCGGGCTGGCGCCCATGGTCGGGTGGTCGAGCGCATACACGCGGTTGGCGTAGTGCGTGAACAGCTCGCGCACGGTTTGCGGGTGCAGCACCCAGAGCTTGCCGAAGGTGCTGACACTTTCGACGAAGGTGCCGTGGATCAGCACCAGCAGCGCGCCGCCGTCGGCCGCGGCGGGCACGGCGTCGCGCTTGCGACCGCTGCCTTTGAGTGGCTGCAGCGCGTCGGGCGAAAGTTCGTACACGCCGGCCTCGACCGCACCGTCGACCTTCTTCGTGATCGCCGCAGCGGCGAGCTTGGACGGGTCTTTGGCCAAGCCGGTCACGACCTCGAACGCGCTCAGCACGGCCTGGCCCATCCAGCCCCGGGTGGCACCGCGTGTGGCACCGGCTTCGAGGCCGGGCCAGCCGAGCTGCGGCGACACCACCACCTCGTGCTCGCTCGCCGCGTTGACGGCTGCGCGCGTGCCCCCGGCGCTCTGCGCGCGCATCAGGTCGCGGGCGTCTTCGGGGTGCAGGTACAGCGTGGGGCCGTTCGCGATGCTGAGCACCACCACGTCTTCACCGGGGCGCGCGGTGACGCGCACCGCGTCGCCTCCGCCACGCTGCGTGCCGACGAGCACCGACGCCTTGGCCGTGCCGCGCGTGGCCGCACCGGGCGACTGGGGTTTGCCCGGGATGATGAAGATGATGTCTTGCGCCGATGTGGCCATGTCTCGCTCCTGTGAATATCGTGCGCCGAGCCGGCGTACCGTGGCGCCTCAGCCCGCGAGGGCCTTGCCCACCTGCGCCATCAGGTCGGCCGGCACCACCGCCTCGCCGAAGGCGCCGGCCAGCAAGGCTTGCGCGGCACGCTCGGCGCGCTGCGCGCCGCGTGCACCATGGTAGAAGATGACGGGCAGCGAGAACTGCTTTTTGCGCAGCTCGGCGAGCAGTCGCAATCCGGCTTCTGCGGCCTCGCCATCACGTTCCCAGTCGGTGATGACGAGGTCGAAACCTTCAACATCGGATTCGATGCACTGCAAAGCTTGCCGCGTGCTCAGCGCCGTCACGACCTCGATCTGCAGCTTGGCGAGCACCGCCGTCTCGTAGTGGTTGCCCGCCGGGTTGTCGTCCACCCACAGAACACGCTTCTGCTCGGGCAGGTCGATCAGCGTTTGAATGCCGGCCTGCAAGTCGCGCGTGGCGCCTTCGGTCAAGCGCGGTTCCTGGCGCATGCGCCCCGCTTCATCGACCTGCTTCGATACAGCGGCGAGCAGGCGATCGAGCACCGGGTCGGGCGGCGCCGCGCCGGCGGAGGCCGGCCCTGTGCGGGGCCGGACGACGCTGAATTCACCAGCGAACGCCTCGAATGGGTCGACGCCGTCGGGCTGGGCCGGCAAACGGCCAGGCGCCGCGGCGGACACCGGCGCGGGCTGCGCTGCCGAAGGCGGCGGCCGGCGTTCGCGGATGCCTTTGACGGTGGCGCGCAGGCCCTTGGCCACGTCGGTCCAGGCCTCGTCGCGGTTCGGCCATGAAGTGACGGGCCGCAGGCTGGTGGGCAGGCCCTGCAGCTTCAGGAACGGCAAGTCTTCGGCGTCGTCCGGGTCGAGGTCGACCGCACGCACCACGATCGGCACCACCACGGTCTGTTGCGCCGCATGGCGCTGCATCGCGGCGCCGAGTTCGGTGCCCATGATGTAGTCGGACTCGATGAAGTCCTTGCTGACGAGCAGCAGCACCAATTCGGCCACACGAAGGTTCGTGTCGATCTGCTGCGACCAGTCTTGCCCCGGAACGATTCGGCGGTCGTGCCAGGGGGCGAGCAGGCCGCGCCGTTCGAGGATCTTGAGGTGGCCCTGCAATTCGTCGCGCAGGCCCTCGTCTTCGTGGGCATAGCTGTAGAACAGCGTGACCGGCGCCGCCGACGGGTTCATCGCAGGGTTCCGCATGTCACTGCCAGGCATGTCAGGTTCCGTCTGTGGCGGGGGCGCAAGCGCTCTCGGGGAGCGCATCATGGGCGCCTGGCACACCCCGCGATAGCCCTAGTTCATGGGCGGCCACGCCCCAAAAGCATCTGTACCCGCCCGGGTGTCCCTGCTGAATAATTCTTCAAAGGCCTGTCGAAACGGGCGCAACCAGAACGTCAAGGCACAGATGCGGCGTGTTGCCGCATCACGACCCCGGAGGAAAGACCGATGAAATACCTTCTGAGCATCTACGCCAGCGAAACCGAAGAAGACAAGATGTCGCCCGAAGACACCGGCCGATTGATGCAGGCGTATGGCGCCTACACCGAAGCGCTGGTCAAGGCGGGCGTGCTGCAGGGCGGCGAGCGGCTGCGCCCGAGCACCGACGCCGCCTCGGTGCGTGTGCGCAATGGCAAGACCGACGTGCTCAACGGGCCCTATGCCGAAACCCGCGAACAGCTCGGCGGTTATTACGTGATCGACGTGGCCGACCTCGACGCCGCGCTCTCGTGGGCCGCGCGTTGCCCCACGTCGAGCTACGACACGATCGAAGTGCGGCCGATCTGGGAAATGTGACGCGCGGTGACGCGGCGGCGAAAAGAACTCGCGCGCGCGTCGAAACAGGCGCAGCCCGAACGTCATCGCAGAGGTGCAGCACATCGCTGCACCGGCCCCCACAGGAGATCCTGATGAAGTACTTGTTGATGATTCACGGCGACGAATCGAAGATGAACAGCGTGCCCGCCGACACCGCGAGCGCGATGACCCAGGCCCACATGGCCTACGCCGAAACGCTCGCCAAGGCCGGCGCCATGCAGGGTGGCGAGCGGCTGCGCCCGACCAGCGACGCCACCTCGGTGCGCGTGCGCAACGGCAAGACCGAAGTGCTCAACGGCCCGTATGCCGAAACCCGCGAACAGCTCGGTAGCTACTACGTGATCGACGTGGCCGACCGCGAGACCGCGCTTTCGTGGGCGGCCCGCTGCCCGAGCGCGAGCCAGGGCACGATCGAAGTGCGGCCGATCTGGGAGATGTGATCGGCGATCCGTCCTCGCCGGCTTGCGCGGCCATTGGGCATGGCGGCCGCGAGGCCGTCGTCTCGGCGGCGCGGCGCAGCTACGGCAAGCTCGTCGCGTTTCTGGCCGCACGCACGCGCGACGTGGCAGCGGCCGAAGACGCGCTCGCCACCGCGTTCGAATCGGCATTGCGCGACTGGCCCGTGAACGGTGTGCCCAACAGCCCCGAGGCCTGGCTGATGACCGCCGCGAAGCGCTCGTTGATCGACGCCGCGCGGCGCCGCAAGACGCAGGACGATTCGGCCGCCGATCTGCTGCTCTTCGCCGATCTGGCGACCGACGCCGATGCGCAGCGCGCCATCCCCGACGACCGCTTGCTGCTGATGTTCGCCTGCGCGCACCCGGCCATCGAAGCCAATGTGCATGCGCCGCTGATGCTGCAGACCATTCTCGGTTTCGACGCCGCGGCGATCGCGTCGGCCTTTCTCGTGGCACCGGCCACGATGGGCCAGCGCCTGGTGCGCGCCAAGGCCAAGATCAAGCGCGCCGGCATTCCCTTTCGCCTGCCCGAGCACGACGACCTGCCGGAGCGGCTCGACGCCGTGCTCGAGGCCATCTACGCCGCCTTCACAGAAGGATGGTCCGACCCGGCCGGCACCGAAGCGCGGCGCCGCAACCTGACTGATGAAGGCATCTGGCTCGGCGAACTGGTGGCCACGCTGATGCCCGACGAACCCGAAGCGCTGGGCCTGCTTGCGCTGATGCTGCATGCCCAGGCACGCCGCGCTGCACGCCGTGATGCCGAAGGCGCCTACGTGCCGCTGGCCGAACAGGACCCGGCCTTGTGGGACGCACGCCAGATCGATGCCGCCGAAGCATTGCTGCTGCGCGCCAGCAAGATGGCCACGATCGGGCGTTACCAGCTCGAAGCGGCGGTGCAGTCGGCCCATGTGATCCGGCGCCGCACCGGCCGCGCCGACTGGGCCGCGATCGTCCAGCTCTACGACGCGCTCGCGCTGCTCACCGGCTCGCCCGTGGTGGCGATCAACCGGGCCGTGGCGCTGTCCGAAACCCGGGGCGCGGCGGCCGGGCTGGCAGCGCTCGACACGATCGCGGGCGACGCGCGCCTGGCCGATTACCAGCCTTACTGGGCCGCGCGCGCCGGGCTGCTGGCGCGTGCCGGTGCCACTGAACCCGCCGACGCGGCCTATGCGCGGGCGATCGGCCTCGAAGCCGACCCGGCCGTGCGGCGCTTCCTGCAGCAGCGGCGTGCCGCGCTGCTGCCGCCCGCTGGCGCCGCCTGATGGCGGTTCGCGCCGGCAGGCTCGCCGTTCGTCGCAGCAGGCGTTGCGCAGCGCGGCCCGCCCCTAACATCGCGCCATTCCGGATTTCAAGGGGTTGCGATGCTCGAAGCTCAAGGTTTACGCAAGGCGTATGGCGATCGCACGGCAGTGGCCGGCGTGTCGCTTTCGGCGCGCGCTGGCGAGGTGCTGGGCCTGCTCGGCCCGAACGGCGCCGGGAAGTCCACCACCGTCGGCATGATCGTCGGCCTGACCCGACCGGACGCCGGCTCGGTGACGGTGGGCGGTATCACCCTCGCGGCCGACGAGTTCGCCTTCAAGCGCCGCATCGGCCTCGTGCCTCAAGACCTGGCATTGTTCGAAGACCTGCCCGCGCTGGCCAACATCGAACTCTTCGGTGCGCTCTACGAACTGCCCAAAGCCGCGTTGAAAAAGCGTGCCATGGAAGTGCTCGACATGGTCGGCCTGGCCGACCGTGCGCGCGACAAGCCCGCCACCTTCAGCGGCGGCATGAAGCGCCGCCTGAACATCGCCTGCGCGCTGGTGCACGACCCCGACGTGCTGCTGCTCGACGAACCCACGGCCGGTGTCGACCCGCAAAGCCGCAACGCGATCTTCGACAACCTGGAAGCACTCAAGCGCGCCGGCAAGGCACTGGTCTACACCACGCACTACATGGAAGAAGCCGAGCGGCTGGCCGACCGCATCGTCATCATCGACCACGGCAAGGTGGTCGCGAGTGGCACGCTGGCCGATCTGCTGCGCGCGCTGCCCGCCGCGCAGACGCTGGCAATCGACATCGAGGGCACCCCCGACCTCGCGGCGCTGCAACGCATCGCCGGCGTGAAACAAGTGCAGCTCGATGCGGGCACGTTGACCGTGGGTCTCGACGACCTGACACGCAGCGCGAGCGCCGTGCTGCAGGCGGTGAGCGCGAGTGGCGCTTCGGTGCGCCACCTGAGCTCGGGCCGCGCCAACCTCGAAGACGTGTTCCTCGCCCTCACCGGGCGCCAGCTTCGCGACTGAACCAACACCAGGGGAACAAGACATGAACGCCTTCATCGCGCTGTTGCGCAAAGACCTGGTGCTGTACTTCTCGAACCGCCGCTCGGTGATCATGAGCATCCTGGCGCCGATTCTCATTGCTGCATTTTTCGGCAGCCTGTTCGGCGGCGGCAACAACAAGCCGGCCAACATCCCAATCGCGATCACCGACCTCGACCACACCGAACTCTCGGCCAAGATCGTGGCCGCGATGCGCGCCGACAGCACACTCACGCTGACCGAAGCCAGCGAAGCCGACGCGCTGGCGCAGGTCAAGGCCGGCAAGCTGCGCGCCTCGGTCACGCTGCCCGCGGGCTTCGGCGCCAAAGCCGGCAACGCGCTGTTCGGCGGCGCCGACAAGCCAGAGATCGTGCTGACCTACGACCCCTCGCAATCGATGGTGCTGCCGCTGGTGCGCGGCCTGCTCACCCAGCACGCGATGCAGGCGGTGAGCCAGGCCGCGTTCAGCGGCGCGGGGCCGATGATGAAAGACATGCGCGAGCAGGTGCTGAAGAACCCGCAGCTGCCAGCCGGCCAGCGCGACGAGCTGGTCAGCATGTTCGACAGCATCGCGAAAGTGCAGGAGCGCGCGGCGCCCGCGCCGGGTGCAGCCTCGGCGCCAGGCGCTGGTCCGAGCTTCAGCGTGCCCTTCAGCACCCGTGAAGTCGAAGCCAGCTCGCAGCCCGAGACCCACTACAACAGCTACTCGCATTCCTTCGCCGGCATGGGTGTGCAGTTCATCTTGCTGATGGGCGTGGACATGGCGGTCGGCCTGCTGCTGATGCGCCGCCTCGGCCTTTGGAAGCGGCTGCGTGCCGCACCGCTGTCGCGCACCAAGCTGCTCGGCAGCCGCATCGCCAGCACGGCGCTGATCGCGCTGATCGTGTTCGCGGTGATCTACGCGGTGGCGATGGCCGTGTTCAAGGTGCGCATCGAAGGCAGCGTGATCGGCTTCGTGGCGGTGCTGCTGGCCTTCGCGCTGCTCACCGCCAGCTTCGGCCTTTTGATCGCCGCGCTCGGCAAGACGCCCGAAGCGACGCGCGGCCTGGCGATCCTGGCCACCTTGCTGCTGGTGATGCTGGGCGGCGCCTGGGTGCCGTCGTTCATCTTCCCGGCCTGGCTGCAGACCGTCTCACTGTTCGTGCCGACCCGCTGGGCCATCGACGGCCTCGACGCGATGACCTGGCGCGGCTTGCCGCTGGACGCGGCGGTGATGCCGGTCGTGGTGATGCTGGGGTTCAGCGCCGTGTTCACGGCGCTGGCGATAGCGCGGTTTCAGTGGGAAGAGTGACAGGCGTCGCTATCATTCCACTCATGCGGAAATCTCCGAAGAAGTCGACTCACCCTTTCGATGCGCTGGAAGCAAAGGGTTTCGAGATCCGATTTCTGTCGCATGCGAAGTCGATCACTGATGGCGAATTTCCAGACGCTTTGCTTGAGATTGCTGCAGCTTTGAACTCCATTGAGTTGCCGATCACGGAGATCATCGGGAGCGGTGGCGGAGAAACGAAGTTCACGCAGCGGCTTCGACGAACGCTGAGCACCATGGGGTGGCAGAAGCACGTCTTCGAAATCAAAAAGACCATCGACGGCATGGCGCGCGAGTCGACGTCCCACGAAGTGGATCATGTCAGGCGCTATGCAGGCGTGGGTGTCGTGGCTCTGGAAATCGAATGGAACAACAAGGATCCGTTCTTCGACCGCGATCTGGAAAACTTCAAGCGCCTTCATGCAGAAGGCGCGATCAGCGTCGGTGTGTTGATCACGCGGGGCTCGTCGTTGCAAGACGCGTTGTGGAGCGCCGTACATCGGTTCACGCACGACAGGAAGATCTCGAGCTTTGAAGACCTTGAATTGAACGGCTACGCGCCTACTCCGAAGCAAAAAGCCAACGTGCTGAGGCGCGTGCTGAGGACAAGGGACCCCGTGGCTTTCGCTGACGCATGGACTGACAACTTTGTGTCCAACAAGTTCGGGCAAGCCACCACCCATTGGGCCAAGCTGATAAATCGGGTTGAGCGCGGCGTGGGCAATCCATGTCCGCTTCTGCTGATTGGCTTGCCCGCGACGATGATCACATTCGACAGCGCCCCGATCGAGCAGTTGTCGGAAGACGACGCCAAAAGCAGTGAAGAACTCTAGGCTTCGAAGAGTTCCGGGTGCACTGGCGATCGACCACTCTGCGAGTGATTCGCATACGTTGACCAGTTGGGCGCGTATTCTTCGTGCGCCTGATCGCCCCAAATTGACCAGCCTTTTCTTTGGCCGCGCGCGAACATCTCAAGGAACGGGCCAGGGCTGCAACTGGTAATCAGCGGGTACTGCTCATCGGGTTTTCGGCTGTGCTCACGTTTGCGCGTTGCGATGGTATTCACTTGCGTGCGTCCGGGTTGCAAGGTTCGCGCACTCTTTCCGCGAACACCAAACAGCAGAAGCTCGGTGACGTTTCGAAAGTAAAAACCTACGCCTCGGCCGTCGGGACCGCCGTCCTTGCGAATTTTTTGCCAAACGATATTGGACTTGTACTTGAAGCCCCACGCTTCCATCACCGCAAGGCCTTCGGGCAAAAGCGCATTGGGCACCCAAAGATAAAGATGAGCAGTGTCAGTCGCAGCACTCTCGACCGGCAAGGCTTTGATGTCGTCAAGTTTGAGCGTGGAATACCGTGCCAAGCGCTTGTGCTCAGGAGCGACCTTGCCGGTCTTGTTCTGAAATTGCCAAGGCGGATCAGCAAGAATCGTCTTGAACTTTCTGCCCGCTACGAAACGGGAAAACTCATCTGCTGCGTTGGTCGGCATGGTGTCGCAGATCATACCCAAGTGCTTCCCCATGCTGGATCTTTTTACAGTCCTGTCCTCTCCCGGCCGGGCGCACGGCACACAGCCATTCATGACAGCGCCTGCCGCGCTCAGCTCGCCGGCCGCTGCATCTGGCACGACGTCGGTTGTGAGCTGACGTAAGAGTCCCACACCACCTCGGAGCGGAACCCGTAGCCGGTGTTCTCGGCGTCGTATTTCACGCCCTTGCTGCCCTTCTTGGCCCAGACGCCGAGGAACAGTGGCGCCTGCAGCTGGTGGTCGGCCTTGCGCATCTCGACGTCGCCGACCGGGCTCTTGTACTTCATGCCCTCGAGCGCGAACGCGACCGCTTTGGCATCGGTCGACTTGGCGGCGCGCATCGCCAACTGCAGCATGTTCATGCTGTTCCAGTGGGCGGCGAAGATGAAGTCATCACCGGTCTTTTTCTTGTAGTCGACGTAGATCTTCTCAAGCTCGGGCGTGGGGGCGTTGTGGCCCCAGTTCCAGATCACGCCGACCTTCTCGGCGCCCCACGACCCCATCTGCGCCGGGATGCTCGGGTTGTTCGCGTTCATCGTGTAGAAGTTGATGTTCTGGCCGAAGTCACGCGCCGCCTTGAACAGCAGCCCCAGGTCGCTGCCCCAGTTCGAGGTGATCACGGTGTCGGCGCCCGAGGCCTGAATCTTCGCGACGTAGGGGGCGAAGTCGCGCACAGTCGCGATCGGCACGAAGTCGTCGCCGACGATCTGGATGTCGGGGCGCTTGCGGGCCAGGTACTCTTTCGCGGCACGCGAGACCTGCTGGCCGTGTGTGTAGTTCTGGTTCAGCAGGTAGACCTTCTTGATGTCGGGCCGCTGCTTGAAGTAGGTGGTCAGCGCCTCGATCTTCATCTCGCTCGACGGGTAGAAGCGAAAGTGCCAGAAGCTGCAGCGGTCGTTGGTGAGGCCCGGGTCCATCGCCGAATAGTTGAGGTACACCGTGGCCTTCTGCGGCTCGCGTTCGGCCAGCTTGTTCAGCGCATCGACGAGCGCGAACGCGACGCCCGAGCCACCGCCCTGGGTGATAAAGCGAATGCCCTGGTCGGTCGCCGACTTGAGCACTGTCACGCTCTCTTGCGGCGAGCCTTTGCCGTCGAAAGCCACGACCTCGAACTTGATCTCGTTCGGCGCGCTGCGCGCGTTCATCTGGCTCACCACTTCGCGCAGTTGTTTCAGCGAGCCTTCGCCGGCCGCCGCGAACGGGCCCGAGAGCACGTCGATGAAAGCGATCTTGACGGTCTCAGCCTGCACCGCATGGGTGGCGAGCACGAATGTGATCGTGGCGATCGCGCGGGCGGCGGTTCGGAAGTTGGGCATCGGGGGTCTCCGGTTGAGGGACCATTCAAGCACGCGGGCCAGTTCGGGGCGACGGGAGTAAACCCCGTGGCGCCAGACCCGGCCTCAGTTCCCGCCGTTCGTCCAGACCACCGTGGTCTTCAACTGGTAGTCACCGCCGAACAGCATGGTGCGATCGGGCCACACCAGTTGTGCGAAAGACTGGCCAAGATCTCCCGCTTCGCTGCGCACGGTGCGGACCGGCGTGCTTGCCAGCGGCCCCGAGCCGGCATCGAACCAGTTCACGACGTGAAGGTTTTGCTCATTGCCAGGCTCGTCGGGCCAAAGGTTTCCCCTGACCGTCGCGCTCATGACGATGCGCGGCCCGACCGCCGCCGGCGCGGGGGTGTTGCTGTCGTAAGTCGATACGCCCGCAAGAAGTTCGGCATCGAGGCCACCGCTCGCAGACCTCAGTACCGCGTAAGAACCGTCGAGCCGAACGCCGGCCGTGGCAGGCAGCACGGCGCCACTGCCCAGCGCAGACGGCCAAAGCAACGCGCCGCCTTCCGGCAGCAGGAACGGTGCAACGAACACGTTGCTGGCGGGCAGGCCGGTGACCAGCGATCGTGCGTCGAGGCTGCCCGACGACACACTGCCGATGGCATAGAGCACATCGAATGTTCCTGCCGGACTGGGCCGGACCCAATTCAGCAGAACCTTGCCCGAACCCGCAGTCAGTGCAAAGACCAACGTCGGCCCAGCATCAACCACGGTCTCGGGAGCGAGCGGATTGCCGGCCGTGTCGAACGCCTGCAAGACCAGTTCGTTGACAAACCCCTGGCCCACCTGCACGTAAGACCGGGCCCACAGAATCCAGAGCGTCGCACCATCGGTCGCCGTAGAGAAACGTTGGAGCGTGGGCACGAACCTGCCGCCACCCAGGTCGATCGACACCGCGCCCGGCGCGCCCATGAGATTGCCGTTGCGATCGAATCCGGTCAGGGCGACCTGGGCCGTGTTGCTGCTCGACAGCGGCTCCAGGTACAACACGCCCGCGGGGTGCATCACCAACGAGCCGGTCCGATCGTTGAGAGCCAGACTCTCGTGAAGCTGCGCGTCGATCACGCGCCCGCGCAAGTCGAGTCGGCTGACGACGATCCCGGAGCTGCCGGCCACGCTTCGGCTGAAGACCAGCGCCTGGTCGTCGAACCCGAAGGCGCGGATGAATCCCTGCAGGCCTCCCGGCAAAGTTGCGCCCGGCAATACCGGGTTCGATGCCGGCACGACGGCGCTCGTGGATGCCATGGCACCGAAACCTTCGCTCAAACCGTCCCACGCCACCAGCAGCTCGTCCGTCACCGCTGTATCGCCACCGTCGGGCGTTGGCGTTTGGGTCAATTGGCGCACCGGGCCTATGCCTTTGGCGTACCAGGTCGACACCGTCGCTCTGAACACCGGAGAAAACTCCCCTGTGCTGCTCGCCTGCAGGCGCAGCGCGAGCGTGGTGTCGACCCTCACGGCCGCCAGTGAGGGCAGGTTCGGCAGCGTCAGCGTCTCTTGCCCAACGACCCTTGCGTAGATTCCGACATCGAGTGCGTCCGGTTTCATGTCTCCGTCGGCGTCGATGTCGGTGTCGGCATAGTGGTGGTCGAAGATCGTGTATTGGTCGCCCTGCACCACCGGAGACCTGAGCTCGACGAATTCGACGGACTCGATCTGCCCCTTGCCCGCAAAGTCAAACAGGCTGAGATAGCCGATGGTGCCGTTTGCGATGCGTATGCGGGCTGAGGCCGGGCCTGCTGCGCCGGAGTTGGTCGCTGACTCGTCGACCCCTGTTGCCGTGGCCAGCTGCGTGGTCTCGGTTCTGTACACGACCGGCGTGGCCTCGCTGCTCGAGCTCGACTGGCCTCGATACGTCCACGTGGCGCCGGAGCGCGCCGGGCGCAGCACCGTGGCATCGACATGCAGGGTCGCGCCGCGCGCGGGCGGCGGTGGAACGATCGAGGTGGCAGGCGGCGGTGCGGCCGGCGAATCGGAACCACCTCCACCACCACCTCCGCAGCCAGCGACGAGCACAGCAACCCAGAGCGCCAGCGAGGCGCGCAACAAGCTCGACATCTTTTTGTTCCTCTCTGCGGGGGGGTCGGGCGCCGTTGCGCCGAACCCGATGGCGCGGTCCGTTCCACACCTCGCCTCGATTATCCAGACCGAACCGGCATGGCAAACTGCCTGCCCTTTGCCACCACCACATCACGCCACTGGCATGACCACCACCGAAGTTTTCCTGATCGCGATGCTGATCATCTTCAGCGTGCCCTACCTGATCTGGCGGCTCGGGCGGACCGAATACTTCGCGCCGCTGGTGGTGGTGCAGATCATCACCGGCATCCTGCTCGGCCCGGGCGTGCTGGGTGCGGCCTTTCCCGAGTACTACAGCTTCGTGTTCAGCGCACCGGTGATCCAGAGCCTGAACGGCATCGCGTGGTGGGCAGTGATGGTGTTCGTGTGGATCGCCGGTATCGAACTCGACCTGCATCAGGCCTGGGAACATCGGCGCGAGAGCGGCATCACGGCCGGTCTGGCACTCGGTGTGCCGCTGGCCTTCGGCAGCGTGGCCGCGCTCGGTTTGTTGATGTTCCCGGGATGGGTCGGCGCCAAGGCGCAGACCTGGCAATTCGTGCTCGGCATCGGCATGGCCTGCGCGGTCACAGCGCTGCCGATCCTGATTCTGTTGATGGAGAAGATTCAGATCCTGCGCCAGCCCATCGGCCAGCGCATCTTGCGTTATGCCAGCGTCGACGACATCGCGATCTGGGGCGTGCTCGCATTGATCCTGATGGACTGGGAACGCGTGGGCAAACAAGGCGGCTTCCTGCTTGCCTTCGTTGTGGTCGGCTACGGTTTTCGCAAGCTGATGCTGGCCATTCCCGAGCGCGACCGCTGGTACGCAGGGCTGATCTGGCTCGCGGCCTGCGGCCTCGGTGCCGACTGGTCGGGCCTGCACTTCATGGTGGGCGCTTTCCTGGCCGGTGCGAGCATGGATTCGCACTGGTTCGACCAGAAGAAGATGGACGCGCTGCGCGGCCATGTGCTGCTGGTGGTGATGCCGGTATTCTTTCTGAGCACCGGGTTGCGCACCAACTGGAATGTGGGCGGGGCCGCGGTGGGCATGGCCGCAGCGGTGCTGCTGCTGGCCTCGGTCGCGGGCAAGCTGATCGGCACGCACCTGGCCGGCAAGCTGCTGAAGTGGCAACCGGGCGAAGGCTCGCTGATCGGCTGGCTGCTGCAGACCAAGGCGCTGATCATGATCATCTTCGCCAACGTGCTGCTCGACAAGCAGATCATCACCAACGAAACCTTCACCGCGCTGCTGCTGATGGCGGTGGCCAGCACCATGCTGACGGTGCCGGTGGTCACGCCGAAACTCGCGCGGATGAAAGAGATCGTGTTCCGGTCGAAGTGAAGCCGCGCTACTTGCGCTCCACGATTACCGGTACGAGCTGCAAGGCCACGCGCACACGCTCGGCCACGCCGCGTGCTTCATCGCGGCTCGGGTACGGGCCGGCTTGCAGGCGGAACACCGAAGCGTCGCCGAAGATCGCGAGCAGCGGTGCGAGCCAGTCGACTTCACCGCTGACGCGCTTGTGAAAATCCTCGGCGCCGTCGCGCTGCTTGAAGGCGCCGAGCTGCACCCAGAAGCCGCGCGCGGGCTGGGTGTAGGCGCGGGCCGCAGGGGCGTCGGCCACCGGGCTCGTGTCGGCTGCGGGGGCGGGGGTGGATGCGGCGGCAATGGGCGGGACCTCGGGCGCCGCTGCGGCCGTCTCGGGTTCTGTTGCCGCAGGCGCGGTCACCGCGGCGGCCGGCGCGGGCGCGACAGCGGCGTTCGTGTCTGCCAGGCGCACCGGCTCGCCGTCACGCCGCCACGCGCCGCTGCGAATCTCGTCAAAGGTGATGCGCTGCAGCTCGACCGGGCCCACGCCGCGCAGCAGATCGAGCTTCAACGCCGCTGTGTAGCTGAGGTCGACGATGCGGCCCGGGTGGAATGGCCCGCGGTCGTTGATCCGCAGCACCACCTCGCGGCCGTTGGCCGGGTTGCGCACGCGCGCGTAGCTCGGAATGGGCAGCGTGGGGTGTGCCGCCGTCATCGCGTACATGTTGTAGATCTCGCCGCTCGCGGTGCGCCGGCCGTGGAACTTGCGGCCGTACCACGAAGCCAGGCCACGCTCGGTGAAGGGCGCGTCTTGGGTGATCGGGGTGTAGTCGCGGCCGAGCACCGCGTAAGGCTTGTTCGGGCCGCCTCTGCGGATCGGCTCGAGCTTCGGTTCGGCGTCGGGCACGCGCGCCAGATCGGGTGGCGGGTTGGCTTCGGCGCCATCGGTGCGCCGCGGCCCCGAAGCACAGCCCGCCAGCACGGCGGCCAGCAGCACCAACAGGGCGGGCAGCCGCCAGCCTGCGGCACGGGCGGGAGTGGTCATCGGCATGGCCGTGACCCTAACTCAAACGCACGCGCCGTGGCGCGGCCGGCTACGACTCAACGCGGCCCTTGCATGTGCTCACCGCGCGGCGTGGCCGGCCACGTGCGATGTGCGCGCCGCGACTCTCTCGACCAGGAAGGCGCCACCGGCGTAGCGCTTGCGGGTTTTCGGTGCGGCCCAGGTCGCGTCGTCGTAAGCGCCCAGCACCACGTCGCCTTTGATGACGATGACCTGACCGCCGTAGAGCTGCGCCAAGGTGTCGTGGTGGGCGAGGTAGTAGGCACGTTCACGCTGAAGATCGAGGCTCATGGTGTTCCTTCCGGTGCGCACGGAGTGTGCGCTGACAATCTGCGCAGTGTCCGGCCGCAAAGGCGCATGTGAAGCGTGGATCAAGCGGGCGTTTGCCTGCCAGATTTCGCACGACCGCGGCTTCGGGCGCCCTCAGTCCACCGGCCAGGGCATCTCTTTGGGCAAGCTCATCGGCACCGGCTCGATGGCCTTCGCCTTGTCACGCGCACGCGCATCAACGTCGCGCCACCAGGGCGCCACCACCTCGGCACGCGACGGTTCGACGGCTTCGCCCAGGCGCGGCATGACGAGCTGCGCACCTTGCTTGGGGCCGAGCGCGAGCAGCGTTTCGGCCGGCGCGTCCCAGTCGTGCAGCGCCAGGCTGAAGGTGCCCCAGTGCACCGGCAGGAAAGCGCCGCCACCGAGCAGCGCCAGCGCTTCGAGCGCGTGTTCGGGGCCGAGGTGGATGTCGCCCCACGACGGGTGGAAGGCGCCCACTTCGAGCATCACCAGATCGAACTTGCCGAAGCGTTCGTGGATCGTGCGGTACTCATCTGTGAGGCCGGTGTCGCCGCTGAAGAAGACCGAATGTTTCGGCGTGCGCAGCACCAGAGAAGACCACAGCGTGCTGTTTCGGTCTTTGAGGCCGCGGCCCGAGAAGTGCTGCGAAGGCGTGGCCGTGATGTTCAGTTCACTGCCAGGCAGCGTGTGCGATTCCCACCAGTCGAGCTCGGTGATGCGCTCGGGCGCCACGCCCCAGGCTTCGAGGTGCGCGCCGACGCCGAGCGAGGTCACGAACGGCACCTGCATCTTCGCCAGCTCGCGGATCGTGGGGTAGTCAAGGTGGTCGTAGTGGTCGTGCGAGATCAGCACCAGGTCGATCGGCGGCATGGCGCGCAGCGCCACCGGCACCGGCTGAAACCGCTTCGGCCCGGCCAGCCTTGACGGCGAGGCGCGCGGGCCCCAGACCGGGTCGGTCAGCACGCGCCGACCGTCGATCTCGATCAGCACGGTGGAATGGCCAAGCCAGGTGGCACGCAGCCCGGTGTCGGGCGCTCGCGCCCACGCCGCCAGCGGGTCGACCGACGGCAGCGCGGCTTTCGGCACGCGGCGTTCGCCGCCGCACAGGAACTCGCTGAGGGTGACCCGCGGCGCGCTCGTGTCGCGCAGGCCGGGCGCTATCGGGTGGATGTTCCTGAAGGCATCGCCAGCCCACAGCTTCGAGCCCTGCATGCGCTCCAGGCGCAAGCCTGCGGGCTTCTTGCCGAGCGACTTCATCGTGCTGCCTTTCAGCGGCCCGGCGCCAACAGCCGGTTCTCGCGCGCCGGGCCACGCACCATGAAGGCGCTCGCAGCGGCGGCGCTTCGACCGGCCGATTGCACCTGGTCCATGCCGACCGAGAGCACCGGGCAGGTGCCGGTGCTGCGGTAGCCGAGCGCGGTGGCGAGCATGGCTTCGCCCGGGTCGCCGAGCGCGTGGTTCAGGTCGTCGGCCACGACACAACCGGGCACGCCGGTGCTGCCGCTGCCAGCGGGAATGAAGCCGTCGGGGTAGTCGCCGAAGCCCTTGGCATTCACGCCCTTGAATTCGATCGGGAAATACGAGATGCCGCAGTTGTCTTTGGCGGTGAAGCCGTAGGGCTTGCCACAGGTGGTGCCGCCGATCAGGCGCACATCGAGGTCTACACCCCGCAGGCTGTTGATGACCGACTCGCTGGCCGAGCAGGTGTCGCCCTGCGTCAGCACGTAGACACGCGGCAGGCTCAGCGTGGGCAGAGCAGCGCCGCCCTTGCTGGTGTTGTAGAACGGCGTGGTGGTGCCGGCGCCGCGCTTGTTGTTGTAGCCGAGCTGCTCGAACAGCTTGTTCTGCACCCGCGCCGGGCCGGCGATCATGTAGGCCAGCTCGCTGGCGATGTAGAGGTAGCCGCCGCCGTTGTAGCGCATGTCGAGCACAAGGTCGCTCACGGCCTGGGCCTTGAAGTAGTTGACGGCGGTGACCAGCTGCGCTTCGGCGGTGGCGAGGTGGTCGTTGAAGACCATGTAGCCGACCTTGTTGCCGTCGAGCGCCGTGATCACGCCGTAGGTCAGCACCGGGTTCTTCGTGATGTCGGCGCTGGTCAGCGTCAGGCTGAAGTTGGCGGCGCCGGTTCGGGCGAAGACCCAGTTGTGGGCCACGCCCGTGGTGTCGGGAAAGAACGCGGCGTTCAGTACGGCCACGCCGATCGGGGTGTCGTCGTCGGCCGAGACACCGTCGACGCTCACGACCTGGTCACCCCGGCGCAAGTCCTTGCTCGCCGCTTCGGTGCGGGGCTCGATGTAGGCGATGTGAATGTCGCGGTGCGGCGTGTTCGCGTTCACCACCAGCGAGCCGAACACCGGCTCGAAGCCGTAGCCGGCTACCACGCCCGATTGCGAAAGCGCGTTCCACAAGGCCGTGGGGTAGGTGAAGCTGAATTTGTCCTTGTCATGGCCCGAAGACGTCTTCGCCTTCGTCCTCAATGCGTCGAAATATTTCTTGGTAGCCGCGTAGACCTCGCCGGTGTAGAGCACCGCATTCGCGTCGACCGCCGGCACTTCGTCGTACCAGAGGTAGGCTTCGTCGAAGTAGGAGCGCAGCCACTGCTTTTCGATCGCCAGGCTGCCGGTCTTCAGCGCGGCCGTGGCGTAGCCGTTGTCGGGGCTGCACTGCTGCGCCGACTGCGCCGAAGGCGGGATGCCGCTGCTGTTCGCGATGCCATCACCGCCGCCACCGCACGCCGCGAGGCTGCTTGCAACGAACACGAGGGCGCCAATCTTCGAACGCCGTGACAGGCGCCTTGCCGCGATGAGGTGTGCTGCCAACGTGGGTCTCCGCCGGTGGTGGGTGGCGAAACACGAACCGCGCCGACACTGTTGGCGGAGCAGGGGCCGTGAATCGGCTCCGGCTCATTGTAGGCAGCGCAGGCAGCGCCGCCATCAACCCATCAGCTCAGGCCGTCACGTTCACCAGGCCGCCCACCTGCGCATGCTGCATGCTGCCCAGCGTGGCATCGGGCGCGATGGCTTGCGCGAGCGTGTGCAGGAACTGGCGCAGCTTCTCGGCCATGTCGGTGGCCGGGGTGGCCGCCGCTGCGGTGCTGGTCGGCGGCTTGAGCGCGTTGAACAACTTCGTGAATGCGTCGAGCAGCGGGTTCTTCGCCGAGGCGGCCGGCGCCGCGGGCGCAGTGATGCTGGTGGCGGCGGGCGCGGCGGGCGCGGCGGTCGTCGCGGCCGAAGCCGCAGTGTCGGCCGTGCCGTCGTCCACCGTCAATGTGACCGACAGCGACGAGCCGGCGGTCGTGGTGCTGGCGTGGGTTGCCGCAACGGCAGCCGGCGTCGCAACGGTTTGCGACAGCGCTTCGAGGCGCTGCGACATGTCGCCATAACGCCCACCTTCGTGGTGGCGGTGGTGATGATGATGCCGGTGGTGGCCTTCGGTGCGCCCGGAATCTTGGTCGGACGACTTGCCCTCACCGCTGCCGTTCTGGCGCAATGCCTGGAACAGCGCGTGGGCAAACTGGTGCACGGCCGATTCGACGCTGGCGGAATCGGTGGTGGCAGCGCCGGCCGTGGTGGCGGCAGGCGCCGCCGTGGTCGACACGTCGTTGGCGGCAGCGGCGGTGGCGCCGCTCGATGCGCTTGCCGCCGTTGCCGCGCCGGCCGCAGGTGCCGCCGCAGCCGTGCTGCCGAACCCCAGCTCGCGCAACGCCGACATCATGGCCTGCTCCAGGCGGTTCTGGCGCGCCACCGGCCGCTTCGCTTCGACGCCGGCATCGTCGGCGGGCGCGGGCGGCGTCTTGCAGACCGCCTTGGCCGCGGGCGCGGCAGCGGCTTGCGGGGCGTAGGTGGTCGCGAGGGTGAAGGACAAGGACATCGTGGTCATGGTGAATTCCTCTTTGCCCGGCGCGGGGCGGTTGAGCAAAAGCAACGCCGATGTCTGCTTGTCGGCCGGCGCGGGCCGCGGCTTCAGCCTGACTTTGTAAGCCCGTGCAAACAGCGCTCTCGGCATGTTCGCCGCAGATGCTGGAACAATCGCCCCAACAAAGCACACGGAGCACAGCATCCAGACGATCGGATTCATCGGCACCTCGGGATTGATGAGCCACGGCATGGCGAAGAACCTGCGCTGCTGCACCCACCTGGCCGAGTCGCTGAACCTGCCCTCGCCCGTGGAAGCGCAAGAGCAGCTGACCGGCGCGCGCCTCGTGGCCCGATGAAAAACAAGCGCGCGGCCGGCGGGCTGGTCTATTCCACCGAAGCCGGGCGCATGTGCCCGGCCTGCCGCATGGCGCTGGCCGCGTGTGTGTGCAAGCAGGCGGGCAGCGCGCCCGCGGGTGACGGCATCGTGCGCGTTTCGCGCGAGACCAAGGGCCGCGCCGGCAAGGGCGTGACGCTCGTGAAAGGCCTGGCACTCGACGCTGCAGCGCTGGCCCAACTCGGCAAGCAGCTGAAAGCGGCCTGCGGCTCCGGCGGTACGGTGAAAGACGGCGTGATCGAGGTGCAGGGCGAGCACTGCGAGCGGGTCATCGCGCTGCTGCAGGCGCAGGGCCACACGGTCAAGCGCGCGGGCGGCTGCCCGGCGCCACGCGGCGCAGTTTGACGACCTCGATCGCCTCCACGCCGAGCGTGCCGCGCCGGTATTCGGCGAAGCCGAGTTCTTGGTACAGCGCCAGCGCCGGCAAGTTCAGTGCGCCCGTGGTGACGGAAACGACCTGCCCCGCGCAGCGCCGCAGCGCCTCGTTCACGAGCGCACGCGCCAGGCCTTGGCGCTGCTCGGCCGGGTGCACGACGAGCGCACCGATGGCAACCTGGCCGGGTTCGTCGGCATCGGGCACGAGGCTCACGCAGGCCAGCAGCTCGCCACCACGCAGCGCGCCGAGGAACAGCGCCGGGCCACCTTGCAGGTCTTCGGGCACCTGCGCCATCGGCACGAATTCCTTGACCCCCAGCAAGCGCGCTTCTTGCGCGTGCGCGAGCAGCAGTACCGCGTGAATGGCCTGCGCGACCGGCAGCTCGCGCTGGTCGATCGGCTCGATGCGCATCATGCCGCTGCGGCGCGGCGCATCGGGTACGCGCGCACCATCCACAAGTAGACCAGCGCGCCGGCCAGCAAGCTGCCCATGGCGACCTGCAGCGAACGCGTGAAGCCCGCGCCGGCGCTGCCGCTGTGGCGCAGCAGCAGCGCCACCAACGGCGGGCCGACGATCTGGCCGAGGCCGTACATCGCGGTGGCCAGACCCATGAAGCTCGCGGCGTGCGCAGGCCGCAGGCGCCGAACTTCCTGCATCGCGAAAAAGGTGATCGCGGTGAACGGCAGGCCGAGCATCAGGCTGCCGATCGCAAAGCCCGCCAGGCTCGGGCTCCACAGGCCGACCGCGATGCCCGCAGCCTGCACGAAATAACCTCCGGCCAACAGAAGCCGCATGTCACCGGCCACACGCAGCCGGCTCGCCATGAGCGCACCGCAGAACACGCCGAAGCCGAAGATCGGCCAGAACATGTCGAACCACGGCGAGCCCGGCAGCGCGGCGCGGGCGATCACCGGCAGGAAGGTGGCGGTCACGATGTAGCCGAATCCTGCGATGCCATAGGCCGTGCACAGGAACCCGACTTCGGCCGGGCCGTGAGCGTCGCTCACGGGCGCCGCACCAGCGCTGACAGCCGCCGGCCGCAAGACTTCGCCGCGGCCGAAGCTGCGCCAGACCAGCGCGCTGAGCACGAAGGCGAGCACGCCGAAGACGAGCCAGGCCCGGTCCGCATGCCAGTGCCACTGCACCATCGCGCTCGCGAACAGGCCGCTGACGACAATGCCTGCCCCGGGCCCGGTGTACATCACGCTGCCGAGCGCCGGCGCCTGCAGGCGCGCCACCTGCGACAGCACCCAGCCCGAGGCGTAGACGAAGACGAGCGCGCTCGCCACGCCGGCCGCAAAGCGCAGCAGCGGCCAGGCGGTCGGCCAGGGCAGCGCCATGCCGAGCGTGAGCACACCGGTGGCGACGAGACCGGCGCGCACCATCCAGGGCGCGTCGACGGGCGGGAGGCGAGGAACGCGCGCCCATATCCACGGCTGGAAGGTACACAGCAGCGCACCCGCCAGGTAGCCGAGGTAGTTGGCGCTGGCGAGCCAGCTGGCAGAGGGCAGGTCGATCACGCCGTCGTGCAGCATCATCGGCAACAGCGGCGTGAAGGCGAAGCGGCCGATGCCCATGGCCACCGCGAGCGCCACGGCGCCGGCCACGACGACGGCCCAGCGCCCCAGCGGCATGGAAGAAGGCCCCGCCGAGCGAGTCGTCACTGGGTCGGCGCCGGCCGCTGCTCGGTCTGAGCGACCACGTGCCCTGAGCCGTAGGCTGGAGCGATGCCGAACAGGGGGAGCGGGAGCTTCTTCACACGGCCTCGCACATGGTTGTCGTGCGGGGAAGTTTACGGCGCCTCATGCGAAGCGACTCGGCGCGCTCTGTGCGCGCGGAGTCGGCAGCGGACGACCGGGCCCGGTGTTCGAGTCCGCCTCCGCCTGAAGCGGCGCTGACGCGCCCTTACTGCGCCGGCGTGGTCTTTTCCTTGATCTTCTCCCCGGTGCGGCGGATTGCGTCGCCGGTCTTCTCGACGCCATTGGAGATGCCTTCGCCGGTGCGTTTCGCAGTCGTCTTGACGGCTTCACCCGCCTTTCGCACGCCACGTTTGGTGGCTGCTTCGGCGCGCGCAAACGGGCCCGGTTCGGGGTTCTTCGCGGCGGCATCGCCGCTGCGGTAATTCTCGAGCGCCTCGTTCATGCGCTGATCGCGGTCGGTGACGGTATCGGCCATGGCCACGGAGGACAGGCCCACGATGGCGGCGGCAAGAATGAGTTTGGCTTTGTTCATGGAGTGCTCCTGTGAAATCAAGAGCCTCAACCTTAGGGCCGCGGTGCAGACAGAGCCACCGGCCGACGGCGCACGAGGCTGTCGGCCGCGTCCTACGCGCCGCTCAGCCGAGCCGAACCGTCTCGATCCAGTTCGGGCCGCGGCCTACCGGGTGCTCGCCCACGGTGGCGAGCGCACCGGTGAGCGCGTCGATGCTGAACACGCCAACGCAGCCGGAGGCTTGGCCGGCCACGATCAGCCATCGGCCATCGGCCGTGATGTTGAAGCCGCGCGGTTCGGCCGGCACGATCGTGTGGCCGACTGGGCTCAGGCGGCCGCTCGAGGCATCGACCGCGAAAGCGGCCAGCGTGTTCGAACGGCGCTCGCTGGCGTAGAGAAGCCCGCCATCGGGCGTGAGGTGCAGGTCGGCAGCCCAGGGTTTGCCACTGAAGCCGGGCGGCGGGCTGTGAGCCGTTTGCAGCAGCGTGAGCGTGCCACGGGCCGGGTCGAGGGAGAGCACGTCGATGGCGGCGTCGTGTTCGTTGATCGCGTAGAGCACGAGGTCGTTCGGGTGCAACACCAGATGGCGCGAGGAGGCGCCCGGGCGCACCGCCAGTTGCGCCGGTTCGTTGGGCGCGAGGCGGCCACTCGCCGCGTCGAACAGCATCTGGTGAATCGCACCCGCGCCGAGGCTGGCGCTGAACACGAAGCGGTTGCTCGGGTCGGTGATGATCGAATGCGCGTTCGGCCCGGTCGGCACGGTCTGTGTGAATGCCCGGGCCGTGCCATCGACGTCGATCGGGCTCACGGCGACGAGGTGGCCCCCATACGAAGCACTCAGCAGCCAGCGCCCGCTGCGGTCGGTGGTGATGTAGGCCATGCTGTGCGGCAAAGGCGCCTCGCCGAGCAGCGCGAGTGCCCCGGTCTTTGCATCGATCGCGAAGCTCAACACCGCCAACGGCTCGGAGCGGCGTGCGGCGTAGAGCACACGCCGGTTCGGGCTGAGCGCGAGCGGCATCACGGTGCCGCCGAGCTCGGCCTGCTGCGCGGTTACCAGCGCGCCGCTCTCGTCGTCGAGGTGCAGCACATGAATGTCGCCGCTCTCGGCGTTCGAGACGTAGACCGCGGTGGTCATGGCCGGCGTGTGGGCAAGCCTGTCACAGGCCCAACAGGCGCGGCAGAAAGAGCGAGATGGCGGGGATGTAGGTCACCATCAGCAGCACGATCACGAGCGCAAGGAAGAACGGCTTCATCGCCCGGGTGATCGTGCTCATCGGCAGCTTGGAGACGGCACTGCCGACGAACAGCACCGTGCCCACCGGCGGCGTGATCAGGCCGATGCCCAGGTTGACCATCATGATCATGCCGAAGTGCACCGGGTCGATGCCGAGCGTCTTGACCACGGGCAGCAGGATCGGCGTGAGGATCAGGATCAGCGGCGACATGTCCATCAGCGTGCCCAGCACCAGCAGCAGGACGTTGATCATCAGCAAAATCGCGTACTTGTTGTCGGAGACGCTGGTGAAGAAGGTGGTGATCTTCAGCGGGATCTGCATCAGCGTCATCAGGTAACCGAAGCTCGCCGCGAAGCCGATCAGGATCATCACCACGGTGACGGTCTTGACGGTGCGGTGCACGAGCTTGGGCAGGTCGCGCCACTTGTAGTCGCGGTAGATGAACATCGTGACGAAGAACGCCCAGACCACCGCGATCGAGGCCGACTCGTTGGCGGTGAAGATGCCCGAAAGAATGCCGCCGAGAATGATGACCATCGTCAGCAGGCCCCACATCGCTTCGATGCAGATCTTCACGGCCTGCCGGAACGGGATCACCTCACCTTTCGGGTAGTTCTCGCGCTTCGCGATGTACAGGCACAAGGCGGCCAGCGTCAGGCCGAGCAGCAGCCCCGGCAATACGCCGGCGACGAACAGGGCCGCGATCGAGACGCTGCCACCGGCGGCGAGCGAATAGATCACCGCGTTGTGGCTGGGCGGGATCAGGATCGCCTGGACCGAGCCGCTCACCGTCACGGCGGTTGCGAAGTCGCGCGGATAGCCCTTGCGTTCCATCTCGGGGATGAGCACCGAGCCGATCGACGCGGTGTCGGCGACCGACGAGCCCGAGATCGCACCGAAGAACGTGGAGGCGAGGATGTTCACGAGCGACAAGCCGCCACGAATGAACCCGACCAGCACGCTGGCGAAAGCCACCAGCCGGCGCGACATGCCCCCCTCGGCCATGATGGCGCCAGCCAGCACGAAGAACGGAATCGCGAGCAGCGAGAACTTGTTGACGCCCGCAGCGATCTGGATCATTACAGCGTCGAGCGGCAGTTCGATCCAGAGCGCTCCGAACAGCGAAGCAAGGCCGAGCGAATAGGCGATCGGCGTGCCGATCAACATCAGAACGAAGAAGCTGCCCAGCAGCACCAGCATGTCCATCAGTGCGCACCTTCCAGGGCTTCGACCAGCTGCTCTTCGTAGCGGACGATGGCGCGGTGCGACTGGTCCCCGAACACCATGCGCTCGAGCACGAACAGCAGCGTGATGGCACTGCCCAGGGGCAACGAAGCATAGGTCAGGCCCACCGGCAGCCAGCTCAGCTCGCTGATCGACTGGCCCCAGGTCTCGATGCACAGGCGCGTACCGTAGTACGCGACGAACAGGCACACCGCCAGCATCAGCAGGTCGACCACGAAACCGGCAAGACGCTGCACCGCGACGGGCAGGCGTTCGGTCAGCATTCCCACTGCAATGTGGCCGCCGGCCCGGTAGGCGCAGGCCGCGCCGATGAACGTGAAGACCATCATCAGCAGGATCGCGATGGGCTCGGGCCATTGCGAGCCGGTGCCGAGCACGTAGCGCGTGAACACACCCCAGGGAATGATCACCGTCATCAGGAAGATCGCGAAGCCCGCGAACCAGATGCCGGCCAGGTAGAGCCTGTCCATCAGGCGGATGTAGGGGTGGTCCATGCGTCTTCCCGTGGAAGGAGGGCCGGCAACGCGCCGGCACGGGGCTTACTTGACGGCTTCGATGCGCTTGATCAGCTCGACGAAGTTCGCCCCGTACTTGGCCCGCACCGGCGCGGTGGCTTCATAGAACGGCTTGTTGTCGATGGTGATGAACTCGACCCCGGCGGCCTTGAGCTTGGCCGTGTACTCGGCAACGCTCTTGTCCCACAGCGCCCGCTGTTCCATCTGGGCCTCGCGCGAGAACTTCTTGACCAATACCTGGTCGTCTTTGGAGAGCTTGTCCCAGGTCACCTTCGACATCACGAAGATCTCGGGAATGATCAGGTGGTTGGTCTGGGTGTAGTACTTGGCGCCGGCCTGGAAGTGGTTGGCGGTGAACAGCGAAGGCGGGTTGTTCTCGGCACCGTCGACCACACCGGTCTGGATGGCGGTGAAGACCTCGCCGTAGCCCATCGAAATGCCGTTTCCGCCCATCGCGTTCATCGTGTCGACGAACAGCGGGTTGCCCATCATGCGGATCTTCTGGCCCTTCAGGTCGGCCATCGTGCGCACCGGCTTCTTCGTGTAGAGGCTGCGGGAGCCGCCGTCCATCCACCCAAGGCCGACGAGCTTGGCCGACGAGGCGCTGATCTTGTCGAGCATCTCCTGGCCGATCGGCCCGTCGATCACAGCGCGCATGTGGGCCTCGTTGCGGAACACGAAGGGCATGTTGAAGACATTGACCTCGGGCACGACCGGGCCGATCGGCCCGAGCGAGGTGCGCAGGATCTGGATCGCGCCGACCTGGGTCTGCTCGATCATTTCCTTCTCGCCGCCCAGCACGCCGCCCGGGAACATCTGGAACTTGATGCGCCCGTTGGTGGCGGCCTCGAGCTTCTTGCCCATGTTCTCGATCGCGACCACGTTCGGGTAGCCGGCCGGGTGCACGTCGGCGGCCTTCATGACCATCGTCTGCGCCCCGGCCGTCAAGCCCGAGCCGAGCGTGACCAGCGCCACGGCGCCGGCAATGAGGGTTCTGCGAATGTTCATCGTTGTCTCCTGGAAAGTGGATTGGAAAAGAACGGAGGCTCCGGGCGGCCTCACTCGTACGGGCCTTTGGTGACGAAACCGCCGCCTTGATACAGCGCGACCGGATCCTTGGCGTCGATCACCGGCTGGCGCGCTTCGGCCGCGGCACGAAACCGCTCTGAGCTGTCTTGGGGGCGGTAGCCGATGTGCCGGGCAGGCGTGTTGTCCCACCAGGTGGTGGCGTTGTCGGACATGCCGTAGATGACCGAGTGGCCGACCACCGGCGCGCCGAGTGCGGCCACGACGAGCCGTTCGAGATCGTCGTAGCTCATCCAGGTGGCGAGCATGCGGCGGTCGACCGGCTCGGGGAACGACGAGCCGATGCGCAGGCTCACGGTCTCGATGCCGTAACGATCGAAGTAAAACTGCGCCAGGTTTTCGCCAAAGGCCTTGCTCAGGCCGTAATGCCCGTCGGGCCGCATCGGCGCGCGGGCGTCGATGACTTCGTCTTGCCGGTAAAAGCCGGTCACGTGGTTCGAGCTGGCGAAGACGATGCGCTTGACGCCGTGCTTGCGCGCCGCTTCATACAGGTTGTAGGTGCCGACGATGTTGGCCTGCAGAATCGGCTCGAACGGGCCTTCGACCGACACGCCGCCCAAGTGCACCACCGTTTGCACGCCACGCAGCAACTCGTGCACGGCGGCGGCGTCTTGCAATGCAGCGACCTCCACTTCTTCGCCGGCATCGGCCGGGGCCATCGCCGCGAGGTCGCTCACGCGCAGCACATCGCAATACGCCTTCAAGCGCGGGCGCAGTATTTTGCCCAGGCTCCCGGCAGCGCCAGTCAGCAGCAAACGCGCGATGCGCGGGCAGGAAACGAGGGGGTTCGGCATCGTGTAGAGTGCAAGCCCGGGCTTGTCATCAGTCATCTGTTGTCGTACAACAATGGTCACTGACTCGCAGAAGGAAGTCAAGGCTCGAATATCAGGGAATACACGGAGATGACGATGGAAACGATGCAACTCACCCGCCGCCGAGCCCGCCCGCTGGCCATGCAACTGGTCGAGTCCATCGGTGACCGGGTGCGCGACGGCCGCATCGCTCCGGGAGCCAAGTTGCCGACGGAAGCGGCCATCATGGGCGAGTTCGGCGTCAGCCGCACCGTGGTGCGCGAGGCACTCTCGAAACTGCAGGCTTCAGGGCTGGTCGAAACACGCCACGGCATCGGCACCTTCGTGGTCGGCCTGGGCGACGCCGCCCCGTTCCGCATTGCGCCCGAACAGTTCGCCACACTGCGCGACGTGATCGCGGTGCTCGAATTGCGCATCGGCGTCGAGACCGAGGCCGCAGGCCTTGCCGCCCAGCGCCGAACGCCCGAAAACCTGCGCGAAATGCGCACCGCGCTCGATGCTTTTGCAAGCGCGATCGCAGAAGGCCGCGACGCGGTCGGGCCCGACTTCCAGTTTCATCTCGAGATCGCCCGCGCCACGCAAAACCCGCACTTCAGCGACCTGATGGGCACGCTCGGGCTGATGATCATTCCGCGCGCCCGGCTCGAGCCGGTCGAGGCGCTGAGCGACGAGCGGCAGGCGTACTTGCAGCGGGTCAATGGCGAGCACGAGAACATCTGCGACGCCATTGCCAACCAGGACTCCGATGCCGCCCGCGCCGCGATGCGAACCCACCTTGCGAACAGCCGAGAGCGCCGCCGGCGCGCCAACAGCGCTGCTTCGGCGTGAGGCCGCCTCAACCGCAAAAAGTCATTGACTTTCGGCGTCTTACTTGTACGATGACTGACAACAAATGGCTCGCTCTCAGCCCAGAAGCATCCATCAGGAGACCCGATTGAAATTCACCCGCAGCTTGCTCCTCGCGGTCGCGCTCGCGCCCTGCACCCTGGCCATTGCCCAGGACTGGCCCGTCAAGCCGATCCGCATCGTCGTGCCGTACACGCCAGGCGGTTCGTCGGACATCATCGCGCGCATCATCAGTCAGCCGCTCGCCGACGCGCTGAAGACGACCGTGGTGGTCGAGAACAAGCCCGGCGCCAACGGCAACACCGGCACCGATCTGGTGGCCAAGTCGCCGGCCGACGGCTACACGCTGCTGCTGTGCGACGTGGGCGCGCTGGCGATCACGTCGTCGGTCTACACCAAGCTGCCCTTCGACCCGAGCAAAGATCTGCGCGGCGTCGGCATGCTGGCCTATTCGCCGCACTTGCTGGTCGTGCACCCGTCGGTTCCGGCGAACAACCTCAAAGAGCTCGTGGCCCTGTCGAAAACGACCAAACTCAACTTCGCTGTCACCGCGATGGGCAGCGCGCCGCACATGGCCGGCGTGGCGGTCGAGCGTGCGAGCGGCGCCAAGTGGGAATACATCCCGTACAAGGGCGGTTCGCAGGCGATTCAAGACACCATCGGCGGCCAGACCCAGGTGCTGATGAACGGCATGCTGGCCACCTTGCCCTTCGTGCAGTCGGGCAAGCTCAAGGTGCTGGGCGTGTCGCGCGCCACGCGCATGCCGATGCTGCCCGACGTGCCGACCATCGCCGAGCAGGGCGTGAAAGGTTTCGAGTCGGGCACCTGGCAAGGCGTGCTCGCGCCGGCCGGCACGCCGCCCGCCGTGCTGGCGCGGCTCGCCGCAGAGCTGACCCGCATCATCCGTTCGCCCGACGTGCGCTCGCGCCTGATCGCGCAAGGCGCCGAGGTCTACACGATGTCGCCGACCGAGTTCACGCAGTTCTTCGACAAGGAGCGCAGCAAGTGGGCGACTGTCGTGGCGCAAAGCGGCGTGAAGCTCGATTGACCGCCCCACCGAAACCCACCAGAAACCGGAGACAAGCATGAGAGAAAACCGCCTGCGCACGATGTGGAAGAACGACCAGGCCGTGTTGAACGGCTGGCTCGCCATCGGCAACAGCTTTTCTGCCGAGACCATGGCCCACCAAGGCTGGGACTCGCTCACCATCGACCTGCAACACGGCGTGATCGACTACCAGGCGATGGTGACGATGCTGCAGGCCGTCTCGACAACGCCGACCGTGCCCGTCGTGCGCGTGCCCTGGCTCGAGCCGAGCATCATCATGAAGTGCCTCGACGCGGGTGCCTACGGCATCATCTGCCCGATGATCAACAGCCGCGAAGACGCGCAGAAGCTGGTGGCCTACAGCCACTACGCACCGCGCGGCGGCCGCAGCTTCGGCCCGGTGCGTGCGCTGCTGTACGGCGGCGCCGACTACGCACAGCACGCCAACGACACCATCGTCAGCTTCGCGATGATCGAGACCGCACAGGCACTCGACAAACTCGACGACATCCTCTCGGTCGAAGGGCTCGACGCGATCTACATCGGCCCATCGGACCTGTCGCTCTCGATGGGTTGCAGGCCGGTGTTCGACGATGTCGACCCGCCGGTGGCGCAAGCCATTGCCCACATCGCCGAGCGCGCGAAGGCGCACGGTGTGCAGTGCGGCATCCACAACGGCGTGGCCGCCGGCGCATTGGCACGCATCGCGATGGGCTACCGCTTCGTCACGCTCGGTTCCGACGCACGCATGCTCGCATCGGGCTCTCAGCAGTTCTTGTCAGCGATGCGCGCCAAGGGCTGAACACTGCCGGGGCCCCGTCAGCGCAGGTCATTCAGCCGTCCTGCGCGGCGTTGACCGCATTGGCCAGCGCAGGCCCGAAGGCACGCAGCAGCACCTTCACGCGCATCGCAGCCTTCAGCTCGGGGTGGGTGATCAGCCAGAGCGGCGTCTGCAGCGCGGCGATCGGGGGCGACAGCGGCTGCAGGCCATCAAGGTGGCTTTCGACGAAGGCGGGCAGCAGGGCAATGCCCAACCCGGCGCGCACCATCGTCGCTGCGTGGCTGAAGTTGTCGACCCTCAGCACAACGCTCGAGTCGGGCACTTCGCGGGCCAGCCAGCGGTCGAACTTGCCGTCGCGGGCGTCGCGCTCGAAGCTGATCCAGCGGCGTTCGCCGGTCAGCTCTTCGACCTCGCGCAGCCGCAACTTTGCGCCGCGCGACGATCCGTAGATCTTGAACCGAAGACTCGCCAGCTTGCGGCCGACCAGCCAGTCGGGCACGTTGTCTGCGATGCGGATCGCGACCTCGGCCTCGCGTCGGCGCAGGCTCACGTGGTCGCGCGACGCCGCCAGCTCGATCTGGATCTCCGGGAACGCCGAGCCGAACTGTGCGAGTGCCGGCGCCAGCAGGTGCTCGATCACGATGGGTGCCGCGCTGACACGAACTTCGCCGCGCGGCCGCAGATCCTGGCCGCTGATGCGGGTCTCGGCGGCCACGGCCAGCGTCTCGAAGCCCCGCGCCACGTCGACGATCTCGCTCCCCGCGGCGGTCGGCGTGTACTGGCCACGCGTGCGCTCGAACATGCGTGTCTTCAGGCGGTGTTCTATCTGGTCGAGCTTGCGCAACAGCGTTGAGTGGGTCATGCCGAGCGCAGCGCAAGCACGCGCCACGCTGCCGTGCTGCGCAATCACGAGCACAGTGTGAAAGTCGGTCCAGGCGAGCTGCGGCCTTCCGCCGGCGACCCACACGCGCCCCGCGTCGGGGCTGGCGGCATTTGAAGACGTTTGCATTTTTGCAAAGTCAAGTTCGTTTTTTTGGGTTTTACTTTGCATTCTTGGCTGATCATACTGCGGCAATACGCTCTGCAACTTGTTGCCAACCGATGTCCAGCCGCACCAGGCAGGCCCGGCTGTCGGTCACAGAGCACAACAACGCAACCGGGGGCCACTGCACCATGAAACGATTCAACACCCTGCTTGTTCTGGTCACACTGCTGTTGCTGACGGCAGTGGCTGCACTCGCGGTCCTGAACTGGCCGACCCTGAGTGCCGCCGCGACGTGGCAACTCGGGTTCACCGAAGTCGAGTGGCCGGTGGGCACCGCCTTCCTGCTGCTGGCCGCGGTGTTGTTTGCGCCGCTGGCCGTGGCCTACCTGCGCCACGTCATCGGCACGATGATCGAAACCCGCCGCATGCTGATCGAGGTGCAGCGGCTGCAGAAGCTGGCTGACCAGGCCGAGGCGTCGCGCATCGAAGGTCTGCGAGAACTCATCAGCCGCGAGTTCGGCCGCGTGCATGCGCGGCTCGACGCCCTTCCGACCGCCGAAGCGGACATGAGCAGTGGCATCACACCGGTGTACGGCATCGTGGACGAAGGCAAAGCGCCGGTGGCCGCGGCACCCACCACTGCGCTGGGGCGCTGGTTCCGGGCCGCGTGATGGCAGCTTCGAACGCCAGCGGCACAGCTCCCGCCGCACCTGAGCTCGACGCGCGGACGCCGATCAAGTCGAACGTGGCACCCCTGAACCACGCGCTGGAAGGCGTGAATGCCGAAGCCCTCGGCGAATTGCTGCGCCGCCTGCGAGACATCGACCGCAGCTACCGCGACTCGGCCGAAAAAATGGGGCAGCTGTACATGTTCGCCGATGCGAATCGGGCGACGGCGTTGACACGCCGCCTCGATCAGCCGATGCGCAACGCGTCGCAGAACGAGCAGGCGTTCGCGGCCCTGCTCGACGAACTGCAGATGCTCACCGAGCGCCCTTCACGAAAACGCTGACGCTGCTCGATCGCCATCGGTCACCCCAGCCCCACTCATTTGCACGCACCCGGCCGCGAGCCCGGGCGCCCCAACCGACAGGAACTCAACGTGACTGCTACGAAACCTGCCACCGCCCGCGCACGAGCCGCGGCCCCGACACACCCGCCGGCATCCGTCGAGACCGAATCGATGGGCGAACTCGACGTTCACCTGTTTCGCGAAGGCACGCACGCGCGGCTGTACCGGCAACTCGGCTGCCAGCTCACGCCAGAGACAGCGCGCTTTGCGGTGTGGGCGCCGAACGCGCAGTCGGTGTCAGTGATCGGCGACTTCAACGACTGGCGCGCCGACGCGCATCCGGCGAAGCCACGCTGGGACGGCTCGGGCGTGTGGGAAGTCGAGGTCCCCGGCGCCGTTCAAGGGCAGAAGTACAAATACGCGATCCGGACGCGCGACGGCCAACTGCTCGAGAAGGCCGACCCGTTCGCACGCTACGCCGAGCTGCCACCCGCCACCGGATCGATCGTCTGGGGCAGCCCGGACTACGCCTGGGGCGACGAAGGCTGGATGCAGCAGCGCGCCAGCCGCAACGCGCTCGACGCGCCGATGTCGGTCTACGAGATGCACCTCGGTTCGTGGCGGCGCAGCGCCGACGGCGAGATGCTCGACTACCGCACGCTGGCGCCGCTGCTGGCCGATTACCTGACTACGCTGAACTTCACCCATGTCGAGCTGATGCCGGTCACCGAGCACCCGTTTTACGGCTCGTGGGGTTACCAGACGACGGGCTATTTCGCACCCACCTCGCGCTACGGCACGCCGGAAGACTTCAAGTATTTCATCGACACGCTGCACCGCGCCGGCATCGCGGTGATCCTCGACTGGGTGCCTTCGCACTACCCTGCCGACGCACACGGGCTCGACCGCTTCGACGGCACGCACCTGTTCGAGCACGAAGATCCGCGCCAGGGTTTTCACCCCGAATGGAACTCGTCGATCTTCAACTACGGCCGCAACGAGGTGCGCGCCTTCCTGCTGTCGAGCGCGCTGTTCTGGCTCGATGAGTTCCACATCGACGCGCTGCGTGTCGACGCCGTGGCGTCGATGCTGTACCTCGACTATTCGCGCAAGGAAGGCGAATGGATCCCGAATCGACATGGCGGCCGCGAGAACCTGGAGGCGATCTCGTTCCTGCAACTGTTGAACCAGACGGCCTACCGCGAACACCCCGGCGTGCAGGTGATTGCCGAGGAGTCGACCGCGTGGCCTCAGGTCTCGCGGCCGGTCGACATGGGCGGTCTCGGCTTCGGCATGAAATGGAACATGGGCTGGATGCACGACACGCTGAAGTACATGCACGAAGACCCGGTGAACCGGCGCTGGCACCACGGCTTGCTCACCTTCTCGATGGTCTACGCCTTCACCGAGAACTTCATGCTGCCGCTCTCGCACGACGAGGTGGTCTACGGCAAGGGTTCGCTGATCAACAAGATGCCCGGCGACGAATGGCAACAGTTCGCCAACCTGCGCCTGATGCTCGGCCACATGTGGGCCCACCCCGGCAAGAAGCTGCTGTTCATGGGTGGCGAATTCGGCCAGCGTGCCGAATGGAACCACGACGGCGCGCTCGACTGGGGCGCGCTCGAACAGCCGCTGAACCGTGGCCTGAGCCGCTGGGTCGAAGACCTGAACCGGCTGTACCGCAGCAAGCCGGCGCTGCATGCGCTCGATTTCGACGCGGCTGGCTTCGAGTGGATCAACGCCGACGACGCCGAGCACAGCGTGCTGCTGTTCCTGCGCCGGGCGCGCACCGGCCCGCCGCTGCTGGTCGCGGCCAACTTCACGCCGGTGCCGCGCGAAGACTTTCTCGTCGGCGTGCCCTTGCCCGGGCGCTGGCGCGAACTGCTCAACAGCGATGCCACGCTGTATGGTGGCAGCGGTATCGGCAACCTCAACCTGACGCACACCGTGCCGGTGACAGCACACGGTCGCTTTCAGGCACTGAACTTGCGGCTGCCCCCGCTGGGCATCCTGATCCTCGAACACGAAGAAGGAGCGGCATGAACGAACGCGCAGCGGTGACGCCGGTCGGCCTGCAAGACGGGCGAATCCGCGCGGTGATCGAGAGCATCACGCCGTCGCTCGACGGCGGGCGTTTTCCGGTCAAGCGCATCGTGGGCGACGCGGTGGTCGTGGAGGCCGATTGTTTTGCCGACGGCCACGACGTCGTCGCGTGCGACCTGAAGTGGCGCCGCGCCGGCGCGACCGCCTGGTCGAGCCGGCCGATGAAGGCGCTCGGCAACGACCGCTGGCGCGCCGAGTTCGCGGCCGACGCCATCGGCGTCTGGCAGTACACGGTGCACGGCAGAGTCGATCCGTTCCTGTCCTGGCGCCACGACTTCGCGCGCCGAATCGATCTCGACGACGTGCGCGTCGCCGCGCGCAGCGGCGCCAGCCTGATCGCCGAAGCCGCCGGCCGCGCGAAAGCCAGCGGCGAAGACAGCTTGCTGCTGGCCTGGTCACGCGAGCTGAGCGCCGCCGCAGAAGCCGGCGCCTCGATCGACGTGCTGAAACAGATCGGGCTCGACGAAGGGCGCGGTCTGATCGCGCAGCGCCACCCCGACCTGCGGTTCGCGTTGACCGAAGCCGGCACCTACCACGTCACGGTCGAACGCGAGCGCGCCCGGTATTCGTCGTGGTACGAATTCTTCCCGCGCTCGGCCGCCGGCGACGGCAGCCGCCACGGCACGTTCGCCGACTGCGAAGAGTGGCTGCCCTACGTGCAGCGCATGGGCTTCGACGTGCTGTACTTTCCGCCGATCCACCCGGTCGGGCGCGAACGCCGCAAGGGCAAGAACAACACGCTGCAAACCGTGGGCGGCGATGTCGGAAGCCCGTGGGCCGTGGGCTCGGCCGAGGGCGGGCACGACGCCATCCTGAGCGAACTCGGCACGCTGGCCGACTTTCAGCGCCTGATTGCGAAAGCGGCCGATCATGGCATCGAAGTCGCGCTCGACATCGCGTTCCAGTGCGCGCCCGATCACCCCTGGGTCACGCAGCACCCCGAGTGGTTCAAGAAGCGCGCCGACGGCAGCATCCAGTACGCCGAGAACCCGCCCAAGAAGTACCAGGACATCTACCCCTTCGACTTCGAGACGCCGCAGTGGCGCGAGCTGTGGCAGGCGCTGGCTGGGGTGATCGAGTTCTGGGTGGCGCAGGGCGTGCGCATCTTCCGCGTCGACAACCCGCACACCAAGGCCTTCCCGTTCTGGGAATGGGCGATCGCCCGCGTGCGCGAGCGCTTTCCCGACGCGATCTTTCTCTCGGAAGCCTTCACGCGGCCGCGCGTGATGCACCGGCTGGCCAAGGTCGGCTTCAGCCAGTCCTACACCTACTTCACCTGGCGCAACACCAAGCAGGAGCTCACCGCCTACTTCACCGAGATGAGCCAGGGCCCGGGGCGCGAGTACTTCCGCCCCAACGTCTGGCCGAACACGCCCGACATCCTGCCCGCAGCGTTGCAATACGGCGGCCGGCCGGTGTTCATGGCGCGTGTGGCGCTGGCCGCCACGCTGGCCGCCAGCTACGGCATCTACGGCCCGGCCTACGAACTGCTCGAGCATGAAGCGTTGCGCGAGGGCGGCGAGGAATACCGCGACTCCGAGAAGTTTCAATTGCGCGCCTGGGACCGCCAGCGCCCCGATTCGCTGGTCGACTTCATCGCGTTGCTGAACCGCGTGCGGCGCGAGAACCCTGCCCTGCAGTCCGACGCCGGGCTGCGCTTCCTGAAGATCGACAACGAACAGCTGATCGCCTTCGCGAAGATGACACCCGACCTCTCGAACATCGTGGTGTGTATCGTCAACCTCGACCCACACAACGCACAAAGTGGCTGGCTCGAGCTCGACCCCGAGGTGTTGGGCATGGCGCCGCAGCAGGCCTACCAGATGCACGATCTGGTGAGCGGTGCGCGATTCCTCTGGCACGGCGACCGCAACTTCGTCAGCCTCGACCCGCAACGCAGCCCTGTGCACGTGATGCAACTGCGCCGACACCTGCGGCGCGAGAACGACTTCGACTACTTCCTTTGAAGGACCCTTTCTTGAACGCCAACAGCCCCGTCGAAGCCGTCGCCCTGCAAGGCTCAGAGCAGCCAGGTGATCCTCATTGGTACAAAGACGCCGTCATCTACGAACTGCACATCAAGGCTTACGCCGACGCCAACGGCGACGGCATCGGTGACTTCGCAGGCCTGACGCTTCACCTCGACCATGTGCAAAGCCTGGGCGTCAACACCATCTGGCTGCTGCCCTTCTACCCGTCGCCGCTGCGAGACGATGGCTACGACGTGGCCGACTACGAAAACGTGCACCCGAACTACGGCACGCTCGACGACTTTCGCGCCTTCGTGATCGAGGCGCACCGGCGTGGCCTGCGCGTCATCACCGAGCTGGTGATGAACCACACCTCCGACCAGCACCCCTGGTTCCAGGCCGCACGCAACGCACCGAAGGGCTCACCCGAGCGCGACTTCTACGTCTGGACCGACGACCCCAAGCTGTACACCGGCACCCGCATCATCTTCACCGACACCGAGAAGTCGAACTGGACCTTTGATGAAGTCGCCGGCCAGTACTTCTGGCACCGCTTCTTCAGCCACCAGCCCGACCTCAACTTCGACAACCCGGCGGTCATCGACGCGATGCTGAAGGCGATGGAGTTCTGGCTCGAGATGGGGGTCGACGGCTTCCGGCTCGACGCCATTCCCTACCTGATCGAGCGCGACGGCACCAGCAACGAGAACCTGCGCGAGACGCACGACGTGATCAAGCAGATCCGCAAGCGCATCGACGCCAAGTACCCGGGCCGCTTGCTGCTCGCCGAGGCCAACATGTGGCCCGAAGACGTGCGCGAGTATTTCGGCGACGACGACGAATGCCACATGGCGTATCACTTTCCGCTGATGCCGCGCATGTACATGGCGATTGCCCAGGAAGACCGGCACCCGGTGGTCGAGATTCTGGCGCAGACGCCCGAGATCCCGCCGAACTGCCAGTGGGCGATCTTCTTGCGCAACCACGACGAGCTGACGCTTGAGATGGTCACCAGCAAGGAGCGCGATTACCTCTACAGCATGTACGCGGCCGACAAGCGCGCGCGCATCAACCTCGGCATTCGCCGCCGGCTGGCGCCGCTGCTCGAAAACGACCGCGCCCGAATCGAGCTCATGAACAGCCTGCTGCTCTCGATGCCGGGCACGCCGGTGCTGTACTACGGCGACGAGATCGGCATGGGCGACAACATCTTCCTCGGCGACCGCGACGGCGTGCGCACGCCGATGCAGTGGACCAGCGACCGCAACGGCGGCTTCAGCCGCGCCGACCCGCAGCGTTTGTACCTGCCGCCGATCCAGGACCCGATCTACGGTTACGAGGCACTCAACGTCGAAGCGCAGTCGCGCGAACAGTCGTCGTTGCTGAACTGGACGCGCCGCCTGCTCGCCGTGCGAAGCACCTCGCCGGCCTTCGGGCGGGGCCGCTTCACGATGCTGCACCCGGGCAACCGCAAGGTGCTGGCCTATGTGCGCGAGTTCGAAGACGAAGCGATCCTGTGCGTGGCCAACGTCAGCCGCACCGCGCAGCCGGTCGAGCTCGAACTGCGCGGCTGGAAAGGCCGTGTGCCGGTCGAGATGGGCGGGCGCAATGCCTTCCCGCCGATCGGCGAGTTGCCTTACATGCTCACGCTGCCGGCCTACGGCTTCTTCTGGTTCCGCCTCTCGGTCGACGCCGTGCCCCCGAGCTGGCACGCCGAGACGCGGCCCATCGAAGACCTGCCGACGCTGGTGCTGTTCGACGGCTGGAACAGCTTCTTCCGCAGCCGGGTCGTGCCCTGGCGCATGGGCCTGGCCGAGAAGACACGCCAGCAGTTCGAACGCGAGTTGCTGCCGCGCTTCATGCGCCATCAGCGCTGGTACGGCGCCAAGGCCGAGGCGCTGGAGCGCGCGGTGATCATCGACCACGCCACGCTCGAGGCCGACGGCAAGCCGTGGCTGCTGGCGATCGTCGCCGCCCACGGCCCCGGCGAGCCGGCACCCTATTTCGTGCCGATGGCGATGGCCTTCGAAGACCACGACGAAGAACGCACGCGAGCCCTCGGCGGCGTGGCCGTCACCAAGGTGCGCCAGCAGGCCGAGGTCGGCCTGATCGCCGATGCGATGGCCGACGAACCCTTCTGCCGCGCGCTGGTGTCGGCCATGGGCGCCAGCCGATCGCTGCGCACCGAGGGCGGCAGCCTTCGCTTCAGCGCCGGCAAGGGTTATGCAGAAGTCGTGGGCAACTTGCTCGACCAGCCTGCGCCGCTGCACCGGCTCACCACCAGCAGCAACTCGATCAGCCTGCTCGGTGACCGCCTGTTCCTGAAGGCCTACCGCCGACTGCAGCCGGGGCTCAACCCGGAACTGGAGATGGGCCGCTTTCTCACCGATGTCGCGGCCTTCCCGCACAGCGTGCCGG
>JBDTTU010000002.1:0-103154 GCA_039930465.1 Burkholderiales bacterium | reverse complement strand
GAAATCGCGGACCACTACATCTAGTGGCTGTCTGTGACAACCGGATAAGCACGGAACAATCGTCGGCTGCTCAGACAACGCAATGGAGCACGCTCGTTCTTTTCTTTGCGTCGGATTCGGATTCAATGATGAGCACTTGCAGACGAAACTTATAGAACGTTGCGAGTCATCTTCAACGCCCATTGTTGTCGTGACCAGAACGCTTACGCCTGCGGCAAAAGCATTTCTTCTCAGCGGGCGATGCCGTCAGTTTTTGGCCGTCGAAAAATCGCCAACCGGAACACGGATGTACACGCACGACGACCTTGGCGGGACTGAACTGCCGGGCCAAACCCTCTGGAAGTTGGACAGCTTCCTCGACATCACGATTGGACCTGCGACATGAGTATTTTGACCTACGAAGATCGTGAGGCACTGGGGCGTGTGCAGTCGGTCGACACTGCGACGGTTGTGGTCAAGGTCGCCGACGTAGACGCGCTGCGCTCACTACAGGTGAATCGGCTCGTGGCCTTGCAAAGCAGCCTCGCGGGACAACACTTGATCGGCGTCATTCAAAAGATTACTCGGACGGCTGTCGAAAGTCGCCTCAATGCCGCTGAGGCAGACGGCGCGGGGACTGACCAAGCGACACCAGAGGTAAATTTGGTGAGGATCTCGCTCATCGGAACACTCGTTGATCTGATCGGCTCGCGGCCGAATGTGTTTCGGAGGACCCTGGAGACAGTGCCAGAGATAGACGCGAACTGCTTCGCTCTCGAAGGTGCACGGCTCACGCGATTCATGCAGGTTATATCTGCGGTGAGCGCAGACGGTCAGCGCCTGTCGCTTGGTCAATACACGCTGGATGCAAATGCCGAAGCTTTCCTGAACGGAAACAAGCTATTCCAGAGGCACGCTGTCATTGTCGGCAGCACGGGGTCCGGAAAATCGTGGACAACAGCCCGTCTTCTGGAGCAAGTCGCAGGCCTTCAGAACGCAAGCGCAATCGTGTTTGACGTTCACGGTGAATATGGTTCGCTGACCGGTGATGGCTTTCGGCACTTTCGCGTTGCCGGTCCGGCCGACATCGACGCTCATCGCACCATTAAGGATGGTGTTCTTCACCTGCCCTATTGGTTGCTCAGCTATGAAGCGCTGGTGTCTCTCTTCGTTGAACGCACCGACACGAACGCCCCGAACCAGTCGATGCTGATGTCACGTGCCATCGTCGACGCCAAGATGAAGTACCTAGAGGAAAGAGGGCACACCGAGGTGCTTGCGAACTTCACGATTGACAGCCCAGTCCCTTTCAACGTCGACGCGGTCGTGAAGCAACTCACCGATCTGAATACAGAAATGGTGCCCGGCGCCCGTGCCGGAGCCGAGAAGATGGGCGACTTCAATGGAAAACTGAGCAGGCTGATTCAACGACTGGAAGGAAAGCGCACCGATCGTAGGCTCGGGTTCCTTTTTCCCGGTGCGGGAGCGACCCTCGAATATGGTTGGCTTGATGAGTTGGTTGGTATCTTGATCGGCGGGCGCCAAGGCCAGACTGACAAGAAGGGCGGCGTAAAAGTTATCGACTTTTCCGAGGTCCCGTCTGATGTGCTGCCATTGATCGTCGGAATGGTTGCCCGCTTGGCGTTTTCTGTCCAACAGTGGCTACCCATCGAGAAGCGCCATCCGGTCGCCCTCTTTTGCGATGAGGCTCATCTGTACATACCCGCTGATACCAGTTCCAGTGCCGCGGAGAATTCGGTGGAGATCTTCGAACGAGTGGCGAAGGAAGGAAGAAAGTACGGTGTCGGCCTTGTAGTGATCAGTCAGCGGCCGGCAGAGGTGAATCGCACAGTTGTCAGCCAGTGCAACAACGTTATCGCAATGCGCTTAACCAATGGGGAAGACCAAGCGGTAGTGCGAAAGCTGCTACCAGACAGTCTCGGGGGCTTTGGTGACTTGCTGCCCGTGCTCGATACTGGAGAAGCACTCGTCGTGGGCGATGCAACGCTACTGCCGACTCGCATCCGAATTGCAGCACCTACGAACGAGCCCCGCAGCGGCACGATTGACTTTTGGGACAGGTGGTCCGATCCGGTCGTTGCCACGGACCTTATCAAAGCGGTGGACTCGTGGCGACGGCAAACCGTGGCAATCAGTTGAATGAATCGATGAGCCACATCCGGCCTGGATGGTTATCTGCTGGCCCGCACCGCATCCAACGATCTGGCCTTCACCCCAACGTCCCGCCATTTCTCCGGATGGCACGTAAAAAGCAGCATCTGATGCCGCGTCGCCGCATCGAACAGCACGCGCTTCATCATCGACAGCCGCTCGTCATCGCTGTGCACCAACGCATCATCCAGAATGATCAGCGTCGGCCTTCCCGCCTCCCGCAGCAAGTCGGCATAGGCCAACCGGCTGATCACCCCCATCTGCTCGCGCGCGCCGAAGCTCAGCGCCTCGAACACGCCTGACTCGGGCCCGGCCGGGCCGTTGCGTGTGAGCGGGCCGGGGCTCAGGTTCTCGTCGATCTCGAGGTGCGCCGCCGGGAACAGCAACTGCAGATAGTGGTTCAGGTGCTTTTGCAGCGGCGCCTGCAGCTTGCGCGTCAACGCGCCGCGCTTGTCTTTCAACAGGCCGAGCAGATGATCCAGCGCCACCGCCCTGCGGCGCAGCTCTTCGGCTCGGCGCGCGCCTTGCGCGAGATCGCGTGCCAGCGCCGCCCTGCGCTCCTCGAGGCCTTGCGCGCCCGCGCTTTGCAGTTCGACTTCCACGCGCAGCAGCGCGGTCTTGCGCTCCTCGAAGCCCTTCGCCAGTTGATCGGCGCTCTTCTGATAGCGCTCGATGTCTTGCTTCAGGATGTCGGGCCGGGCCAGTGCCACTTCGTCGGCCTTGGCCTTCACGGTGCTCGCCAGGGTCGACTGCTCGGCGCGCGCGTCCACCAGGGCCTGGTTGGTGGCCTGCAGCCGAGCGGCGCGGTCGGACGCCTGCAGCAATGACAAGGCGTCGCGGTGCTCCCGTTGCGCGCCGTCGAACGTGGCCTGCGCATTGCCGGTGGCCACCCGCGCCTGGCTCAGGCTGGTGTTGATCTGCTCCAACGCAAGCCGTGCCGCCTCTTCCACCGACTCGGCCTCAGAAACGGTCGGCAGCCCACTGGCGCCGGTAGAGACCCCTGCTGCGGGCAACTGCCCCAGGGCCGTCTCAAGTTCCTTCGCGCGCGCCGCCTGCGATCGCGATTCGGTTCGCAGCGCATCAACGCCCATCGGCGCCAGCGCCTTCAGCGTGGCGGCGGCCGTCTTCACGTCCGCCGCTCGCTGCGTGTGCACTTGATGGCGCGCTTCGGCGGCGTCGAGCGAGGCCAGACCAAGCTGCTGCAACAGCGCCACATGCTGGTCGCTCAGCGCGCTTTCCTGCCGGCCGAGTTCGGCCAGATCGGCACCGCCCGGCGAAATCTCCACTTCACCCAGCGACGCGAGTTGCAAGGTCACGGGCGCGAGCAGCAGGCGTTCACCGGTGCCGGACAAGACCTCGTCGCCCAACTGGATGCTGCGCCCCTCCGCCAGATTGAAGCGCAGCCGGGTCGCCACCGCAGCGCGCTGGATCTGCAGCTCGCGCAATTGCACGCCCTGTTTTCGCAGTTGTTTGAGCGCGCTGGGGTCGGTCTCGGCGGCGGCCGCTTGCGCCTGCAACTCCAGCAGCGCGGCCTGCTCGGCCTCGGCCTGTTGAAGGCGGGCATCAACGGCCGTCGTCTTGTGGCGCAGGTCATCCAACTCGCGCACCAGACCGGCACGCGTCTGCGCCAGGCGCACCTGGCGCAGGCCCTCGCGCGCCGCATCGCAGGCGGCGGCCGCCGATGTCGTCTGGGCCGCCCATTGCTCGACCAAATGGCCTGCCGCCGACAGCGCTTGCCGCGCCGCATCGACGTCTGATGCGCGCGTTTTCGCTGCTGTTTCCTGTGCGTCGAAGGTTTCCAGTTGACCGCGCAGCAGCTTCAGCTGCGCATCGAGTTGCTCGACACGCTGGCGGTCGGCAGCGAGCGAGCTCTGCACGCGCTCGATGCTGGTCAGCCGATCTCGCGCCTGCTGCTCTTGCTCCCGGAAAGCGGCCCAGGGCTTTTGCGCCTCATCGGCCGCATGGTCGCGACGCAACGTGGCCAGCAAGTCCACCTTCTGGCGGTAAGCCGCCACGTCGGCATCGATGACCTTCAGTTCGCCGTCGAGCTGGGTCTGGCGCTTGATGGCTTCGGCATAGACGCCACGCGGGGCGCCGCTCGCCGGCGTCAGCAACTCGTTGCGTTGGGCTTCGACGGCCGCCAACACATCGTCGCCGCCGCTGCTGGCCACTTCGCCGAGCGATTCGTTCAAGGCATTGCGCAGGTGGTCGGTGGCATGGGTCACCGGATCCTTGATGTCCTGGCCGGCGCCCTGCTGGATCCACAGCAGGCCGGGAATGCCCCAATGCTGCGCGGCGCTGGCGCCCTTGCCGGCGTACTGAAAGCCGAGCAGCTCGGCCAGATGGTCTTCTGCCAAGGCGCCATCCAGTCGCTGCGCGCCGGCCTGCAGCTCGCAGTGCTTCTTGCTCAGGAAGCTCTTGGTCAAGCGATACGGCGTGCCTTTGATGCTGAACTCCAGCTCGACCGTGGGCGACGCCGACGCGTCGCCCCAGGGCCGCAGGTCATCGACGCTGCTGGAGCGGTGCCGCTCGAAGAAGGCCGCGCGCACGGCGGCGACGATGGTGCTCTTGCCCGCCTCGTTGGGGCCGGTAAACAGGTTGATGCCGGCGTCGAGGGCCGTGATCTCGACGGGCTTGCGAAACTGTTTGAACTGTTCAAGCCGAATACGCGTGAGCTTCACGACACGGCCCCGGCACCCGTGGTCACCCGGCGTTCGTCAAGGATGCCGGCCAACAGCGCCAGCGCGTCTCGAGCTACGTCAGCCGCTTCCGCAGCAGGGCCCGTTTGGGCCGCTCGCAATTCGGCGACCACCTCGCCGAGATAGCCGTCGGCCTTCAGCGCAGCGATGTCTTCAGCGGTGGGCTCGAACCTGAGTTGCGACAGATCGGCCAACAGGCTGCGCGCTCGGCCACGCGCCTGGCCGATGGCCTCCAACAGCCGTCGCTGGCCGGCCAGATCGGATCGCCCGGAGAGACGCAGGTCGACCACGTCATTGACAGTGAGGCCGGCCAATCGGTGCAGCAGCGCCTCCACATCGCTGGGCACTTGCAGATCGACCTCGTTCTGCTGCCAGCGGTACTGCCCTGTCGCCACCGCAGTGACCACGGGAAGCGCGCCGCGCTCGGGCAGCACCACGACCAGGGCCTGACCGGAGTCGTTCGCCTTGAAGCGGTCGGTCTCGGGCGTACCGCTGTACCAGGTGCGCGCATCGACTTGTTTCGTTCCATGCCAGTCGCCGAGGGCGAGATAGTCCAGACCAGACTGCTCCGCGCGCCCGGCTGCGATCGGGTTGCTCGAGTCGATGCCATCGGCCAGGATGCCCTGCACGCTGCCATGCGCGATGCCCACGCGGAACAGGTCGGCCGACACGGTGGCCGACGCGAACCATTCGGTCAGGTCAGTGTGCGTGTGGCGCTGGGTCAGCGGCGCGGGCAGCAACGCCAGCCCGACGGACGGAAGGACCAGCGGCTCCGGCGTGAGGCAAAGATGCGCGTTCGCCGGAACCGCGTTCAGACGCATGGCGCGGCTCCAGACAGATTCGGCGAGCGCAGCATCGTGATTGCCGGGTATCAACACCCACGGACCCTTGAAAGCGGCCAGGCAGTTGAAGAGGCGATGAATAGTTTTGTCCGCCACACCCTGGGCATCGAAAACATCGCCGGCTACGAGGATGGCGTGGACACCTTGCGAGGTAGCCAGGCTTGCCAAGCGCTCGACAACAGTGAATCGCGCGTCGGCGAGCAATGCCGCGTCATCGGCCTCGAACTGACCGAACTGCTTGCCGATCTGCCAGTCGGCGGTATGCAAAAGCTTGATCAACGCTGTACTCCTTCTTCGCGGGAAACAGTCTATAGGTGCCGTGCAGTTCGCTGATCGATTCTTGCCAGCCGCGGCCACCGGTCTGACGGTAGCGCTGCCATCTGCCTAAAATGGCACATGCCCATCGACGCCATTCCACCCCGCCGCGCCCGGCGCAGCAGTGGCGCCGTCACCCTGCACGATGTGGCCAAGTTGGCCGGCGTGGCGCCGATCACAGCGTCTCGTGCGCTGAACTCGCCCGACCAGGTGTCGGCCGAAGTGCTGAAGAAGGTCAGCGACGCCATCGCCCGCACCGGCTACGTGCCGAACCTGTTGGCCGGCGGGCTGGCCTCGACGCGCAGCCGGCTGGTGGCGGCGGTGGTGCCCACGATCGCCGGGCCGGTGTTTCTGGAAACGGTGCAGTCGCTCACCGAAGCGCTGGCCGAGCGTGGGTACCAACTCATGCTGGGCCAGTCGGGCTATTCCGGTTCGCGCGAAGACGCGCTGCTCGAAGCCATCATCGGCCGGCGGCCCGATGGCATCGTGCTCACCGGCATCATGCATTCGGCCGAAGGGCGCCGGCGCCTGCTGGCCTCGGGCATTCCGGTGGTCGAAACCTGGGACCTGACGCCCACGCCGATCGACATGCTGGTCGGCTTCTCCCATGTGGAAGTGGGCCGCGCAGTCGCAGCGTTTCTTCAGGCAAAGGGCCGGCGCCGCTTTGCCGTGGTGGCCGGCGACGACGAGCGCGCCACACGCCGGCTCGGCGCTTTCGAGGCCGAGGCGCTGGCCCTCGGCTTGCCCGAAGTGCGCCGCGTGGTCGTGCCTGCGCCGACCACGCTGCGCAGCGGGCGCGCGGCCTTGAGCGCGCTGCTGGGCGGGGGCGCCGAGATCGACGCCGTGTTCTGCAGCTCAGACCTTCTTGCACTGGGGGTCATGACCGAAGCGCTGGCGCGCGGCGTCGGCGTGCCTTCGCAACTGGCGGTGGTCGGCTTCGGCGACCTGAACTTCGCCGCCGACCTGCACCCTGCCCTGACCACGGTGCACATCAGCGGCGCCGGCATCGGCCGCCAGGCCGCGCAGTTCATCGTCGACCGCGCCGAAGGCCGTGGCGTCGCGCAGCGGGTCATCGATATCGGGTTTTCGATCGTCGACCGGCAAAGCGCCTGAAAAGGTTGAGTACGTAGTCTTCCTTACTTGAGTTTCACAAAAGGTAGCGCTACCATTGCACAGCCTTTTGATTTTGCTTGAGCGTCGCCCCAGCGCCGCGACCCGCTATTCGACTTCGCCGAACTCGCCATGCCCACCCAAGCCACCCCGTCGATCACCTCTCTGCGCGTGATCCCAGTTGCCGGCCGCGACAGCATGCTGCTGAACCTCAGCGGCGCACACGGCCCTTATTTCACGCGCAACCTGCTGATCCTGACCGACAGCGCCGGCCGCACCGGCGTGGGCGAAGTGCCGGGCGGCGAGAAGATCCGCCAAACGCTCGAAGACGCGCGCGAGCTCGTTGTCGGCCAGCCGCTCGGATCGCAGCAGCGTCTGCTGCAGCAGGTGCAGCAGAAATTCGCCGACCGCGACAGCGGCGGGCGCGGGCTGCAGACCTTCGACCTGCGCACAACCATCCACGCCGTCACCGCCATCGAGTCGGCCCTGCTCGACCTGCTCGGCCAGCACCTCAACGTGCCGGTCGCGGCCTTGCTCGGTGAAGGCCAGCAGCGTGATGCGGTCGAGATGCTGGGCTACTTGTTCTACGTGGGCGACAAGCACCAGACCGATCTCGCCTACGCCAGCGACGAAGGCGCCAGCGACGACTGGTTCCGCTTGCGGCATGAGAAGGCGTTGACGCCCGAAGCCGTGGTGCGCCTGGCCGAAGCGGCTCGGGCTCGATACGGTTTCAACGACTTCAAGCTGAAGGGCGGCGCGCTGCGCGCCGAAGAAGAGATCGAGGCCATCAAGGCGCTGCACGAGCGTTTCCCCCAAGCGCGTGTCACGCTCGACCCGAATGGCGGTTGGCTGTTGAAAGACGCCATCCGCCTGATGCGTGACATGCGCGGCGTGGTCGCTTACGCCGAAGACCCATGCGGCGCCGAAGACGGCTTCTCGGGCCGCGAGGTGATGGCCGAGTTCCGCCGCGCCACCGGTCTGCCAACCGCCACCAACATGATCGCGACCGACTGGCGCCAACTGAGCCACGCGCTCGCCCTGCAGTCGGTCGACATTCCGCTCGCCGACCCGCACTTCTGGACCATGGCCGGCTCGGTGCGCGTGGCCCAGACCTGCCGCGACTGGGGCCTGACCTGGGGCTCGCATTCGAACAACCACTTCGACATCTCGCTCGCGATGTTCACGCACGTGGGTGCCGCCGCGCCCGGCAAGGTCACGGCGATCGACACACACTGGATCTGGCAAGACGGCCAGCGCCTCACCCAAGACCCGCTGCAGATCGTGGGCGGCCATGTGCAGGTGCCGAAAAAGCCCGGGCTCGGTGTCGAGCTCGACATGGTCGAAGTGGAAAAGGCGCACCAGCTCTACAACCAGCAGGCCTCAAGCTCGCGCGACGACGCGGTGGCGATGCAGTACCTGATTCCGGGCTGGGCCTTCAACCCGAAGCGCCCCGCACTAGACCGCTGAGCGGCCCGCACGAACCCTCTGCCTTCACATCAAGGAAACCTCATGAAAATCGGATTCATCGGCCTCGGCATCATGGGTGCGCCCATGGCTTTGCATCTGCTCAATGCCGGCAACCAGCTGTTCGTGAACACACGCGGCAAAGTGCCCGACAGCGTAAAGGCCTCTGCGGCCGTGGTCTGCGCCAACGCCGCCGAAGTTGCGCGCCAGGCCGACGTGATCTTCACGATGGTGCCCGACACGCCCGACGTGGAAACAGTGCTGTTCGGCGAGCACGGCGTGGCGGCCGGCCTGCAGGCAGCGGGTAGCGGGGCACGCAAGGTCGTTGTCGACATGAGCTCGATCTCGCCGATCGCCACCAAGGCCTTCGCGTTGAAGATCAACGCACTCGGCGCCGACTATGTGGATGCGCCGGTGTCGGGGGGCGAGGTCGGCGCCAAGGCAGCGTCGCTCACCATCATGTGCGGTGCCGACGAAGCGGTGTTCGAGAAAGTGCGCCCGCTGCTCGAGAAGATGGGCAAGAACATCACGCTGGTCGGTGGCAACGGCGACGGGCAGACCACCAAGGTGGCCAACCAGATCATCGTGGCGCTCAACATCGCGGCCGTGGGCGAAGCGCTGCTGTTCGCCAGCAAGGCCGGCGCCGACCCGGCCAAGGTGCGCCAGGCGCTGATGGGCGGCTTCGCGGCGAGCCGCATTCTCGAAGTGCACGGCGAAAGAATGATCAAACGAACCTTCAACCCGGGCTTTCGCATTCGCCTGCACCAGAAAGACCTGGGCCTGGCGATGCAGGGCGCACGCGAACTCGGTGTGGCCTTGCCGCAGACCGCCAGCGCCGCGCAGTTGATGCAGGTGTGCGCCGCCAACGGCATGGCCGACCTCGACCACTCGGCGCTGGTGAAAGCGCTGGAGCTGATGGCCGGGCACGAGGTGGCCCAAGGCTGAAACCCCTGGTCCACGCCCGAAGAGCATGACGATGGATCAGGGTTCCATGACCTCGAACGACAGCATCGCCTGGGTGCGCCTGTCTTCCTGCTACCTTCCGCTGGCCACGCCGATCAGCGATGCGAAGGTGCTCACCGGCCGGCAGAAGCCGATGACCGAGATCGCGATGTTGTTCGCGGAAATCGAAACAGCGCAGGGCCACGAAGGCCTGGGTTTCAGCTATTCGAAACGGGCCGGTGGACCGGGCCAGTTCGCGCATGCCAAAGAGATCGCGCCGGCGCTGATCGGCGAAGACCCGAGCGACATTGCGAAGCTCTGGAACAAGCTCTGCTGGGCCGGTGCATCGGTAGGCCGCAGCGGTTTGTCGACCCAGGCCATCGGCGCTTTCGACGTGGCGCTCTACGACCTGAAGGCCAAGCGCGCCGGCCTGTCGCTGGCCAAGCTGCTGGGCTCGTACCGTGACTCGGTGCGCTGCTACAACAGCTCGGGCGGCTTCCTGCACACGCCGCTCGACCAGTTGAAGGTGAACGCCGCGGCATCGATAGAGCGGGGCATCGGCGGCATCAAGCTCAAGGTCGGCCAGCCGAACGCCGCGCTCGACATCCTGCGTGTCGAAGCGGTTCGCAAGCACCTGGGCGACTCGGTGCCGATCATGGTCGACGCCAACCAGCAATGGGACCGGCCGACCGCGCAACGAATGTGCCGCATCTTCGAACAGTTCAACCTGGTGTGGATCGAAGAGCCGCTCGACGCCTACGACCACGAAGGCCACGCCGCGCTCGCCGCGCAGTTCGACACGCCCATCGCCACCGGCGAAATGCTGACCAGCGCCGCCGAACACTGCGACCTGATCCGACACCGCGCCGCCGACTACCTCATGCCCGATGCGCCGCGTGTCGGTGGCATCACACCATTCCTGAAGATCGCTGCGCAGGCCGAACAGGCCGGCTTGATGCTGGCGCCGCACTTCGCGATGGAATTGCACGTGCACCTGGGCGCCGCTTACCCGACCGAGCCCTGGGTCGAACACTTCGACTGGCTCGAACCGCTGTTCAACGAGCGCCTCGCCATCGAGAACGGGCGCATGCGCGTGCCGACACGGCCTGGCCTTGGCGTCAGCCTGAGCGAACAGGCCCGCGCCTGGACGCGCGAGCAGGCCGAAGTGGGCGTGCGGCCATGACGCACCTGTTTTCGTTCCCCGTCGTCGGCGAGCCCGCCTCGACCGTTTCGCTTCAAAACCCCGGTGCCCCGCGCGCCTCATTCCTCAGGAGACAAACCATGAGAAAGATTCTGACCACCCTGGCCTTCGGCCTTGCCGCCATGGGCGCCCAGGCCGCCTGGCCCGACAAGCCGGTCACGCTGCTGGTGCCGTTCCCGCCCGGCGGCTCGACCGACATGATCGCCCGCACCATCGGCCCGAAGCTGCAGGAAAAGTTCGGCGCCAACTTCATCGTCGACAACAAGGCCGGAGCCACCGGCACGCTGGGCGCCGGCATCGTCAAACGTGCGGCACCCGATGGCTACACGATCTTCGTCTCGTCACTCGGGCCCTTCGTGATCGCACCGCACCTGATCAAAGGCGCCCCCTACGACGCGCTCAAGGACTTCGACTACATCACCGTGGCCGTGCAGGCGCCCAACATCCTGGCGGTGCCGGCGAACTCGCCGCACAAGACGCTGGCCGACGTGATCGCGTATCACAAGGCCAACCCCGGCAAGATGAGTTTCGCTTCGGCAGGCAACGGTTCGAGCGACCACCTCACGGCCGAACTGTTCTGGCAGCAGACCAACACCACCGGCCTGCACGTTCCGTACAAGGGCGGCGCGCCGGCCATGTCGGACCTGCTCGGCGGCCAGGTCGATGCGAGCTTCATGAACATCAACACCGGCATCACCAACGTGCGCGGCGGCAAACTGCGTGCGCTGGCGATCACCAGCGCCAAGCGCTCGCCGCTGCTGCCTGACGTGCCGACGATGGAAGAGTCGGGCCTGAAGGGCGTGACGGTCTATTCGTGGCAAGCCATCGCTGCGCCCAAGGGCCTGCCGGCCGACATCAAGGCCAAACTGCATGAAGGCATCGTGGCGGCGCTGAACGACCCGGCGGTCCGCCCCAAGTTGCTCGACCTCGGCTTCGAGATCGTGGGCAACACGCCCGAGCAGTTCACCGCGTTCCAGGCCACCGAGTTCGCACGCTGGAAGAAGGTGATCGAGCTCGGCAAGATCACGGCCGACTGAGTCGCCGAAGCGAAGTCGCCTGTGCAACTGCGCAGCGCAGGCGACTCAGAGTCAGGCCTGCTCTGCGCAACTGCGTAGGCGCTTCGTTCCGGCCTGACGCCGAAGCCGGCCCGAAGAGGAGTTTTCGATGCCCGAGACCACCACCGCCGCGGTGCCGCTGACGATCCGCATGCACGAGCGTGACAACGTCGCGATCGTGGCCAACGACGGCGGCCTGCCGGCGGGGGCGCAGCTGCCTTCGGGGCTGGTGCTGTGCGACCGCGTGCCACAAGGCCACAAGGTGGCGCTGGTCGGCATCAACGCCGACGCGCCGGTGCTGCGCTATGGCATCCCCATCGGCTACGCGTTGAAAGACATTCCTGCCGGCAGTTGGGTGCACGAGCGCCTGCTGCAGATGCCCGACGCGCGCGCGCTCGACAACTTGCCGATCGCGACCGTGAAACCCGCCGCGCTGCCGCCGCTCGAGGGCTACAGCTTCGAGGGATACCGCAACGCCGACGGCTCGGTGGGCACGCGCAACATCCTGGCCATCACGACCACGGTGCAGTGCGTGGCCGGCGTGGTCGACTTCGCGGTGCAGCGCATCAAGGCCGAGCTGCTGCCGCGCTTTCCGAACGTCGACGACGTGGTGGGCCTGGAGCACACCTACGGCTGCGGCGTGGCGATCGACGCGCCGGGCGCGGAAATTCCGATTCGCACGCTGCGCAACATCAGCCTGAACCCGAACTTCGGCGGCGAGGTGATGGTGGTGAGCCTGGGCTGCGAGAAGCTGCAACCCGAACGCTTGATGCCACCGGGAAGCTTCGCGATCGTCGACGAACGCAGCGTGGCCGATGTGGGCGCCAGCGCCGAGGCGGTGCTCGATGTGGTGTGCCTGCAGGACGACGCCCACGTCGGTTTCATGTCGATGATCGACTCGATCATGTCGACCGCGCAGTTGCACCTCGAGCGCCTGAACGCGCGTGTGCGCGAAACCGTTCCTGCGAGCGAACTGGTCGTGGGCGTGCAGTGCGGCGGCAGCGACGCTTTTTCAGGCGTCACCGCCAACCCGGCGGTCGGCTTTTGCACCGACCTGCTGGTGCGCGCCGGCGCGAGCGTGATGTTTTCCGAAACCACCGAAGTGCGCGACGGCATCGACCAGCTCACCTCGCGCGCCACCACGCCGGCGGTGGCCGAAGCGATGATCCGCGAGATGGCTTGGTACGACGCCTACCTGCAGCGTGGCAGCGCCGACCGCAGCGCCAACACCACGCCGGGCAACAAGAAGGGCGGGCTGTCGAACATTGTCGAGAAGGCGATGGGCTCGATCGTCAAGTCGGGTTCGTCACCGATCTCGGGCGTGCTTGCTCCGGGCGACAAGCTCAAGCAGAAGGGCCTGACCTACGCCGCCACGCCGGCCAGCGACTTCATCTGCGGCACGCTGCAGCTTGCCGCTGGCATGAACCTGCACGTCTTCACCACCGGCCGCGGCACGCCCTACGGGCTGGCGGCGGTGCCGGTGATCAAGGTGGCCACACGCAGCGACCTGGCGCGGCGCTGGCACGACCTGATGGACATCAACGCCGGCTCGATCGCCGACGGCACGAAGACCATCGAAGAAGTGGGCTGGGAAATGTTCCGCCTGATGCTCGAGGTGGCCAGCGGCCGCAAGAAGACCTGGGCCGAACAATGGAAGCTGCACAACGCGCTGGTGCTGTTCAACCCCGCGCCGGTGACCTGAGAGGCCGGAGCGCGCGCTGGTGTCAAGCGGGTAGGTTCGGCTCGGTCCAGCCCCAATCCGCCAGTTCGGCCAGCCGCCGCACCACCCAGGTCGCCTCGTCTTCGCTCACGCCGGAAGCGCCGGTCAGCAAGCCCTGGTGGCAGCGCCTGAGCACCTCGTCGGTGGACCAGCCGGCATCAAAGTGCTGGGCACGCGCGTACTCGAGCAGGTGCTGGGCGAGTTCTTCGCAGAGCTCGTAGCGGGCCGTGACCACCGCGCGCGTCGCGCCGGGTTTCAGGCCGCCAGGGCCGAGGTAGAGCGCCACGAAAGAGTCGGGCACTTCGAGCTGGTTGTGGTCGTACATGGCGTTGATGTACCACGGCGGCGCGCCCGCCTGGCGTGATCGCACCTGAGCGCGCTCTGGCATGCTGCACGCTCGCATCGACCCTTCGGAGGTTTCGCCATGAACGACACCGCAACCCCCTACGACCGCAGCACCGAAGACATCGGCAACATCGTCGAGTTCGGCCACGTCAACATCCGCGTGCCCGACCAGCAGCGAGCGATCGTCTTCTACGTGATGGGCCTGGGCCTCACCCGCGACCCGTACCTCGTGACCGGCGTTGACAACGCCTGGATCAATGTCGGCACCTGCCAGTTTCACCTGCCGGTCGGGCCGGCGCAGGTGCTGCGCGGCAGCACCGGTTTGGTGATGGCTGACCTCGACGGGCTGATGAAGCGCCTGGCCGCCATCGAAGCACGCCTCGAAGGCACACAGTTCGCATTCGCCCAGGTCGGCGCGCAGGTGAACCTGACCTGCCCCTGGGGCAACCGCATCCGGGTGCACGCGCCCGACGCCGCCCGTTTCGGTTCGATGACGCTGGGCATGCCCTACGTCGAGATCGACGCTCGCCCGGGCACGGCGGCGGGTATCGCGCGCTTCTACACGCAGGTGCTCGGTGCGCCCGCGCGTTGTGGTGAGGACGCCGGCGGCGCCTTCGCCCGCGTGCCGGTCGGTCTTGGTGAAAGCCTGGTGTTCCGCGAAAAAAGGGGCAGCGAGGCCTCTTACGACGGCCACCACATCCAGATCGCCGTGGCCGACTTCTCGGGCGTGCACCGGCGGTTGCTGGAGCGCGGGCTGGTCACCGAAGAAAGCAACCAGAGCCAGTACCGCTTCGAGCACATCACCGACCCGGGCACGGCGGAGGTGCTCGTCACGCTTGAACACGAAGTGCGCAGCATGCGCCACCCGATGTACGCGCGTGCCCTGGTCAACCGCAACCCTGCCACTACCAACAACCGCTATGCCGCCGGGCACGAAGCGGCGATGTGGAAAATGCCACCCGGCTGACCACCTTGGCGCGGGTAAACGTTACTTGCCGATACAGGGGCAGCGGCACCGGTGCGCGTAACGTGCAGTAGATGTCGGCTCACTGCGATCAAGGGGCTTCCCATGGGTCATGGCTTGGCGTAAAACGGGCACGTATGCTGCAGCGCGAGAGGGTTCGCCGGTGGTTTCTGGCGAATCTGGTTCATGTGGGAGCTGTGAAATGGTTCAACGCAAGAGTGCAACTGGGGTCAGGCGACGTGTCTGGCGCGTTTCCGAGGCCGCGCCCTTGGGTGAGTTCGTGTACCCAGACGAATTGCCTGCGCGCCCCGCAGCGGCCGAAGGCGAGCCGATCGATCCAGGCTGGCGCATGTCGTCGTTCGAATTGACCCACGGCCTCGAAGTCAGCGAAGCCCCCGCCGACACCGTTCCTGGCGACGTGTTCGACGAGCTGTTCAGGCGCTGACGGCCCGGGCGCCGCAGCGCCCGGAAACACACTCGAAGTTCTTTACACGACCCGGCGCTTGCCACCTGCCGATGCAGCGGCATCTGCACGCCACGGGGCATTTCTTCCACAGCAATCTGGTGCATCCATCACAGCCCGCCCGGCGTATGGCATCTGCGGGCGCGCCGCGTGCAACTTTCCCGGGCCGCCCACACTCTGAGAATGGGTCGCGGGAATATACTGAGGTGTCATTTGAATCACGTTCAAGCAGCCAAGCAAAAGGGGTCGTTGATGGGTGCCAAACTCAAGGTCGCGGGCTGGCTCGCCGTGGGTGCCGTCACCGGCGCGCTCGCCACGATGCAGCTGCAGGCCACTGCGCGCAATGGCGTCTCGCAGCTCCCGCTTGAAGAATTGCAACAACTGGCGGCCGTGTTCGGCATGGTCAAGACCGACTACGTGGAGCCGGTCGACGAGAAAAAGCTGATCAGCGACGCCATCGGCGGCATGGTCGCCGGGCTCGACCCGCACTCGCAGTACTTCGACAAGAAGAGCTTCAAGGAATTCCGCGAATCCACCACCGGCCGGTTCGTCGGCATCGGCATCGAAATGGGCATGGAAGACGGGCTGGTCAAGGTCGTCAGCCCGATCGAAGGTTCCCCCGCCTTTCGCGCCGGCATGAAGAGCGGCGACCTCATCACCAAGATCGACGACACGCTGGTCAAGGGCCTCACGGTCGACCAGGCGGTCAAGAAAATGCGCGGCGAGCCCAACACCAAGGTCGTTCTCACCGTCTTCCGCAAAACCGAAGGCCGCAGCTTTCCGGTGACTATCATTCGCGAAGAGATTCGGGTTCAAAGCGTTCGCTCCAAGATTCTCGAGCCGGGTTACGCGTGGTTGCGCGTGAGCCAGTTCCAGGACCGCACGGTCGAAGACTTCTCGCGCAAGCTCGAAGAAATCTACAAGCAGGAACCCAACCTGAAGGGCCTGGTGCTCGACCTGCGCAACGACCCGGGCGGCCTGCTTGAAGGCGCCGTGGCCATCTCGGCCGCGTTCCTGCCGACCGACGTGGTCGTGGTGTCTACGAATGGACAGATCGCCGATTCGAAGCAGACCTTCAAGGCCGCGCCCGAGTATTACCAGCGCCGTGGCGGCGCCGATCCGTTGCGCAAGCTGCCAGATGCTGTCAAGCGTGTGCCCTTGATCGTGCTGGTCAACGAAGGCTCGGCCTCGGCCAGCGAGATCGTGGCCGGTGCGCTGCAAGACCACAAGCGCGCCACCATCATGGGCGCGCAGACCTTCGGCAAGGGCTCGGTGCAGACGGTGCGCCAGCTCTCGCCAGAAACCGCGCTGAAGATCACCACCGCGCGTTATTACACGCCGAGCGGCGCGTCGATCCAGGCCAAGGGCATCGTGCCCGACGTGATGCTCGACGAAACCGCCGAAGGCAACCTCTTCGCCGCGCTGCGCACCCGCGAAGCCGATCTCGAAAAGCACCTGCAAAGCGGCCAAGGCGCCGAGCAAAAAGACGAAGCGCGCGAAAAGGCCCGCGACGAAGCGCGCAAGAAACTCGAAGAAGACATGGTCAAGAAGGTCGGCACGGCACCCAAGCCGCCGATCGAATTCGGCAGCGCCGAAGACTTCCAGCTCGCCCAGGCGCTGAACCGCCTGAAGGGCAAGGCCGTCATGGTCAGCAAGACCGCCGTTGAGCGCAAGGCCGAGGCCGACACCAACAACTGAGGTCGCCAGGCGCCTCTCGAAACGCCCGTGCAACCCACGGGCGTTTTACTTTTGTATGCTGCGCTCATGGACGACACCCAGTTACTGCGCTACTCGCGCCACATCCTGCTCGACGAGATCGGCATCGAGGGCCAACAGCGCCTGCTGGCGGCGCACGCGCTGGTGATCGGTGCCGGCGGCCTGGGTTCACCGGTCGCGCTCTACCTGGGCACCGCGGGCGTGGGTACGCTCACGCTGGTCGATCACGACACGGTCGACCTGACCAACCTGCAGCGCCAGATCGCGCATTCGCTGGCGCGGGTCGGCAACCCGAAGGTCGAATCCGCAGCGCGCAGCGTCAACGCGATCAACCCCGACGTGCGGGTGGTGGCGCTGCAGGAACGCGCCGATGCCGCGCGCCTCGACACGCTGGTGCGCGAGGCCGACGTGGTCGTCGATTGCAGCGACAACTTCGCAACCCGCCACGCCGTCAACGCAGCCTGCGTGGCACACGGCAAGCCGCTGGTGTCGGGCGCGGCGATCGGCTTCGACGGGCAAATCTCGGTCTACGACACCCGCTCGCCTGCGAACCCTTGTTACGCCTGCCTGTTCCCGCGTGATGCGTTGATCGAAGAAGTGCAGTGCTCGACCATGGGCGTGTTCGCGCCGCTGGTCGGCATCATCGGCAGCATGCAGGCGGCCGAAGCGCTGAAGTTGCTGATGGGCGTGGGCAGGTCGCTGGCCGGCCAACTGCAGATGCTCGACGCGCGGGCCATGGAATGGACGCAGATCGGCACCACGCGCAGCGCCGACTGCCCGGTGTGCGCGCAGCGGCACTCGCCCGGCGCAGCCTGATCGGAAGGATCACGCTTCGGCCAAGCTGTGCCACAGCGCATCGGGCACGTCGATGCCCGTGGCCTGCGCAGCCAGCAACAAGGCCTCGCGCCTCGCGCCCGGCAGCCGCACGCCGTCGTCGGCCAGCATCTCGTGCACCAGCACTTCGATGCGCTCGAAAAAACCATCGCGGCCGGCGAGTGCACCGGGGTCGATCACGATGAAGGTCTGGCCGATGCGCGGCGTGTTGCCGGCGTCAGTAAAAAAGCTCGACGCCTCAAAACCAAAGCTCGCGCCGATCAGGGCCGTGACCAGCAGCTCGACCACCAGCGCCAGCATCGCGCCCTTGGCACTCGACGCGGCGCCGATCGGCAGCATCGAGCCGTCCATGCCGGCTTGCGGGTCGGTGGTGGGTTGGCCCTGCGCGTCGAGCGCCCAGCCGAGCGGGATGCTCTTGCCCTGCTGCGCGGCCACCATCAGCTTGCCACGCGCCACTTCGCTCAGGCTCAGGTCGATCATCAAGGGCACGTCATCGCGGCGCGGAAAGATCGCAGCCAGCGGGTTGGTGCCGAAGATCGGGTGGCGCCCGCCGGCCGCCGGCATTGCCGAAGGCGCGTTCGCAAAACCGAGGCCAACCAGGCCGGCGGCGGCCACGACGCGCAGGTGGTCGACCAACACGCCGGCATGGTGGCTGTTCACAACGCCGACGACGCTGATGCCGAACTCCTGCGCCCGCCGCATCGCCTCTGCCACGGCCAGCTCGCAGGCCGGGAAAGCCAGACCGGTGCCGGCGTCGACGACCGCCGCAGCGCCTTTGCTCTTCGCCACCAACGGCCGCGCTGCACCGTCGACCCGCCCGTGCCGCAAATGCCCGCTGTACTGCGCCACCCGGCTCAGGCCGTGCGACGCCATGCCTTGCGCTTCGGCCAGCACCAGCGCCCGCGCCGTTGCGTCGGCCATTGCCGTGCTCGCACCAGCGCGCTGCAGCGCCACGCTGACACGCTCGCGGATCTGGGCCATTGAAATGTTCGGCACCTGCGGCCTCCTGGTTTGCACCCATCGTGCCGTTCGATCTTAGTGGCGCCACGCGACCGGACCGAACCCGGCACCACACTTGCCTTAAGCTGCGCACCATGAGCAAACTGAGCCGACGCAAGACCCGAAACTTCCCGACCGCGGAGCAAGACGCGAACGCCGGCGCCGCCCAGCCGCTGTCGCGCTACGAAGGCCCTGAAAGTTCGTACCGCCTCGCCTTCACCGACACCGATTTCCTGCTGCGCGAAGAGATGCGCCCGGTGCGCATGCAGCTCGAACTGCTCAAGCCCGAAATGGTGCAGGACGAACAAGGCATCGAGTCGACCATCGTGATCTTCGGCAGCGCCCGCATCGTGCCGCGCGAGACGGCGCAACGCTTGCTCGACGACGCCCGCTCGGCCAACAACGCCACCGCGCTCGCGCTGGCCGAACGCCACATGGCGATGTCGCACTATTACGAAGAAGCGCGGCGTTTCGCGGCCCTCGTGACGCGCAAGTCGGCCCAGCTCGCCACGCCGATCTATGTGGTCACCGGCGGCGGCCCCGGCATCATGGAAGCCGGCAACCGCGGGGCCTTCGAGGCCGGTGGCAAGAGCATCGGCCTGAACATCGTGCTGCAGCACGAGCAGGCACCCAACCCCTACATCACGCCCGAGCTGTGTTTCCAGTTCCACTACTTCGGGTTGCGCAAGATGCACTTCCTGATGCGCTCGGTGGCGCTGGTGTGCTTTCCCGGCGGCTTCGGCACGCTCGACGAAATGTTCGAGGCGCTCACGCTCATTCAAACCGGCAAGTCGCGGCGCCGCCCGGTGCTGCTGTTCGGCCGCGAGTTCTGGACCAAACTGATCAACTTCGAGCAGCTCGTCGAGACCGGCATGATCAGCGCGCTCGACCTGCAGCTCTTCCGTTTCGTCGAGACCGCCGAAGAAGCCTGGAGCCACCTCGAAGCCGAGGTCGGTTTTGAGCTGAGCGAATCCGAAAAGAACCTGCCCGCCGCTGATCTGTAAAGCCGCTTCCGGATCCTGCATGAACAAACTCATCAGCCTGATCGGCGCGCCCACCGACATCGGCGCCGGCAGCCGCGGCGCCAGCATGGGCCCAGAAGCCTTGCGCGTGGCCGACATCGTCAGCGTGCTCGAAAGCCACGGCCTCGAAGTGCTCGACCGCGGCAACCTCGGCGGCCCGGCCAACCCGTGGCAGGCGCCCGTCGACGGCTACCGGCATCTGAACGAAGTGGTGGCGTGGAACCTGGCCGTTCACGAAGCGATGCTCACCGAGCTGAAGCTCGGCCGGCTGCCGATTCTGCTCGGTGGTGACCACTGCCTGGGCATCGGCTCGATCAGTGCCGTAGCGCGCCATTGCCGCGAAGCCGGCAAGAAACTGCGTGTGCTGTGGCTCGACGCGCACGCCGACTTCAACACCAATACGCTCACCCCCAGCGGCAACGTCCACGGCATGCCGGTGGCGTGCCTGTGCGGCCACGGCCCACGGGCACTGATCGAGATCGGCGGTACCGTGCCGGCGATCAACCCGAAGGTGATTCGCCAGATCGGTATCCGCAGCGTCGACCAAGGCGAAAAGCGACTCGTGCACGAAACCGGCCTCGAAGTATTCGACATGCGCTACATCGACGAGATGGGCATGCGCCACACGATGGAGCTGGCGCTGGCCACGCTCGACGCCAACACCCACCTGCACGTGAGTTTCGACGTCGACTTTCTCGATGCCGACCTCGCCCCCGGCGTGGGCACCACCGTCAAGGGCGGGCCCACCTACCGCGAGGCGCAACTCTGCATGGAGATGATCGCCGACACCGGGCGGCTCGCGTCGCTCGACGTGATGGAACTGAACCCGGCGCTCGACGTGCGCAACGGCACCGCGATCGTCGCCGTCGACCTGATCGAGAGCCTGTTCGGCAAGAGCACCCTGATGCGTTCGTGAACAGCCGAGCTTCTGCCGCGCCGGTGACACTCATCGGTCGGCCGAAGAACAGCAAGCCACCAAAACACAGCGACAATCCGACTCCCGATCTTTTGCGCTGCCCGAACGTGTCAACAATTCCAACTGCGCCCGCCGAGAACGAAACGTCTGCCGCCGAAGCACCGGTGCTTGACGCCGCAGTGCCTGCGGCCGACGCTGCGCTGCCCACGGCACCAGCCATTGCCGAGCTCTCGCCCGCCGCCTGCGCCGCGCGCCTGGCCGAATTGTTCCCGGCGCTCTTCGCCGTCAGCCCACCGCAACCGCTGAAGCTGCGCATCCAGGCCGACATTCAGCAGCGCTCGCCCGGCATCTTCACGAAGAAGTCGCTGTCGGTCTTCCTGCACCGCCACACCACGAACACCGCCTACCTGCGCGCGGTGGCGAACGCACCGCAGCGCATCGACCTCGACGGCCAGCCCGCGGGCGAGATCGCCGACGAACACCGCCAGGCTGCTGCGGCCGAACTCGAGCGCCGCCGCGCCCTGCACGAAGCGCGCCGCGAAGCCGAACGCAACACCCAGCGCAGCGCCAACGACGAAGCACGCCGCGCCCGCGCCGCCGAAGAAGAACAGCGCCGCGAGGCCTCGGGGCTGCTGCGCGCCTTCGAGACCACCACGCTCACACGCGCCAACTTCTGCGCGCTCAAGGGCCTGACCGAAGCGCAACTCGACACGATGCTCGCGCAGGCGCGGCTGGCGCCACCGCCGGCCCGCATCGAACCGCGCCCGGCCGACCCACGCGGTGCACGCTCGCCGCAAGAACACAGACAACAACAGCCAGGCACGCGCCAGCGCCCGCACCCGAACCGTCGACCCGCCCGCTGAAACCCCGAACCAAGGAGACCCGCCATGGCCACGATGCGCGACCGCCCTTACACGCAGTTCAATTTTCTCGTCGACCTCGGCGACGGCAACACCGAAGGCCCACGTGCCGGCTTTCAGGAAATGAGCGAGATCGGCACCGAAGTGGCGGTGATCGAATACCGCAACGGCAATTCGAAGGAAAACAGCCCGATCAAGCTGACCGGCCTGAGCAAGGCCGGCAACGTCACGCTCAAGCGTGGCGTGATCGGCTCGCTCGAGCTCTACCATTGGCTCGACCAGATCCGCAACGGCTACCAGAACGCGCTGCGCACCGTCACCGTACAGCTGATGAACGAAGACCACAGCGCGGTCGTGCAGACCTGGAAGCTGCTGCGCGCACGCATCATCAAACACAGCAGCGGCCCACTCAACGCCAAGGGCAACGACGTGGCCATGGAAGAGATCGTGCTCGCCTGCGAGCGCATCGAACTCGAATAAGGGCCGGCCACCATGCCGCACGACCGGCCTTGCACCGGCGCCAACTTCCTGGTTTCTTTCGGGGGGAATGACGCCCGCGCGGCGAGTGCGGGCTTTTCCGAAGTGATCTTCCCGACCTTCACGCTCGACCCCGCCGATCCACGCGCCGGCTCGGGTTCGCCCGGCGAAACGCTCGTTCTCAAGCGTGGCGTGACCGGCAAGCTCGATCTCTACGCGTGGTGGAACAAGGCGCGGCGCGGTCGGGCGCCACAACGCCGCACGGTGAAGGTCGAACTGCTCGGCGAAGACCACGAGCGCGTGGCCATGACCTGGCTGTTTCGCAACGCGCGGCCGGTGAGCCTGGCCTATTCGCCGCTCAACGCGCTGGAAGGCGGCGTCGTCGTCGAAACCCTGGAACTGGCCTTCGACAGCTTTGAAATGCGCTGAAGCGCGGCCAGGCGGCCGCGGGCCTCAGAACCGATAGCCGAGCGCCAGCAGACCGGTGATCGGCGTGCGCTCGCGCACGATCGGGCTGTTCTTCGCGTCACCTTGCAGCGAACTCGCGCTGACACCGCCGGTGAGCGACCATTCGGTATTGATGAAGTGCGTGACCGAAGCGTTCACCCGCACGTCGCGCACACCGGCACCGGCTTCATAGGCCGGGTTCTGGCTCGTCAGCGCCTGTTCCGGCGTCACGCCGAAACGGCTTTGCATGTACGAACCATTGACGAGCGTGGTCGACACACCCACCGTGGTGCGCCACTGCGGCGCCAGTTGCACCGAGTAGGCCGCACCGAGGTCGAGCTGCGCACCACGGCTGTCGTTGCCCGAGCCGTAGCGCAGCGACGACGTGAGATTGAATTCGCGCGAAAAATGGAAGTTGAAAAAGCCTCCGAACTCGGGCCGGGCCTTGATGTCGCCCATGCCTGCCAGCACCGGCGAGCGGTTCTCGGCTCGGCCCAGGTCGGCCGTGAGGCGCACACCGTACTGCAGGTTGGGAGCTGAGCTGAACTTGTAGCCGATGCCGTTGGTGGTGCCCACGAACCAGCCATTGGCCCAGCGGTATTCGAGCGCCGGCAACACCGCACCACGCCGCTCGTCGGAGCCCATGTAGCGGTAACCGAGCACGGCCGCGATGCCGATCGTGCCCTGCCCGTTCGGCCCCGGGTCGCCATACAGGCGCACCGCGTCGAAGGCCTGGGCCTGCGCGGCGCCCGTGGCGGCGATGATCGAGGCGGCCAGCAGCGACTGGAGCAGGTTCGTGGGTTTCATCGGTGGGGGCTTTCGGGTTGACGGGTTCGATCGTCGGCGACTGTAGCCGAAGCCATTTCATGCAGGCCCCCGCCCCCAAGCATCAGGCCAGGGCAAGCATCTTGACCAGCCACCAGACGAAGAGCCCGAACAACAGCGCCCACACCAGCACGATCAATGCGGTGCCCCACCACAACGACGGCAGCTTCTGCGACGAGGTCTCGGCTTCGAGCAACAGGCCCTGCCAGAGTGGCTTGGGCGTGAGCCGCACCACCAGCGCGATGCCGAGCGGCACGATCACCAGATCGTCGAGCTGGCCGAGCACGGGAATGAAGTCGGGGATCAGGTCGATCGGGCTCACCGCGTAGGCGATCACCGCGAACGCCACCCACTTCGCGGCGCGTGGCGCCTGCGGGTGCTTGAAGAGCTTCCACAACGCGACCAGGTACACACGCAGCCGTGTGAGCTTGAGCGCGCCGAACATGCGGGCGATCTTCACGGGCTGGCCTTGCCTGCACGGCGGCGGCGCCGCGCGGGCACGGGCGCCGCGATTTCATCGGCAGCGCGTTCCATGTCCATCAGCATGCGGTTCAACCTGTCTTTCAGCTTTTCGGTCGTCAGCTTTTCGCGAAAGCGCTCGACCAGCAGCGGCAAGGCAAACGGGCTGGGCACCGCCAGTTCGACGAACTCGACCCGCTGCGAGCGCATGCGCTTCAAGCTGGCGGCGAGGCGGCGAATGTCAAGCTCCTGGCTCAACACTTCGGTTTGTGCCTGGCCGAGCAAACGGTTCTGTGCATCGTATTTCATGAACACTTCGTAGAACAACGAGCTCGAGGCCTGCAGTTGCCGTGTGCTCTTGGGCTGCCCGGGGTAACCCGTGAACACGAGGCCGGCCACACGCGCGATCTCGCGAAAGCGGCGCCGCGCCAGCTCGCTCGAATTCAGGCTGGCGAACACGTCATGCAGCAACGCCTCTTCGCTGAACAGCGTCTGGTCGAGCAGCGGCGCGGGGTCGACGGGCAGCGCGCTCAGCAGCTCCAGCCCGTAGTCGTTGATCGACAGGCTGAAGGTGTTGGGCGCATCTTTCGCGAGCCGCCACGCCAGCAGGCTGGCCAGGCCGATGTGTGCGTTGCGACCCGCGAACGGGTAGATGAACAGGTGCTGGCCTTCGCGCGAATGGAAACGCTCGATCAGCAGCGTTTTCGGTGTCGGCAGTTTCGACAATCGCAGTTGTGTCTGCAGCATCGGCAGCGCAGCCTGCAGTTCGGGTTCGAAGAAATCGCCTTGCGCCACGCCGGCGAGAACACCCAGCACCGCATCGGCCAGCTCGCTCGAGAGTGGCATCTTTGCGCCGGCCCAGCTCGTGACCAGCCCCTTGTTTTTCTCGGCGCGTTTCACGTAGGCCGTCATGTCCTGCGTGCGGATGTATTCGAGTTGCTTGCCGCCGAAGACAAAACAGTCACCGGCGCGCAGCCGCGCGATGAACCCTTCTTCGATCGTGCCAAGCCGCCCGCCGCTCAGGTACGCCACCGTCATCGACGACTCCGAGACGATGGTGCCCACCTGCAAGCGGTGGCGCCGACCGATGCCGCGGTCGGGCACGCGGTAGAGCGCGCCGACCTTCTGCACGCGATGGTACTCCGGGTAGGCGGCCAGGCTCGAACCGCCCTTCTCCACGAAGTCGAGCGCCCACTGGAATTCTTCGCGGGTGAGCTTGCGGTAGGCGTGCGCAGTGCGCACTTCGCTGAACAACTCGCTCGCCTTGAATCCACCCCCAAGCGCCACCGTGACGAGGTGCTGCACCAGCACGTCGAGCGGCTTGTCGGGTGTGGCGCGCTTTTCGATCAACCCGGCTTGCGCCGCACGGCGCGCCGCCACCGCTTCCACCAGTTCGAGCGTGTTGGTCGGCACGAGCGTGATGCGGCTCGCGCGCCCCGGTGCGTGGCCGCTGCGGCCGGCGCGCTGCAGCAGGCGGGCGATGCCCTTGGCCGAGCCGATCTGCAAGACCCGCTCGACCGGCAAAAAGTCCACGCCAAGGTCGAGCGACGAGGTGGCCACCACCGCCTTCAGCCGCCCTTCTTTCAGGCCGAGCTCGACCCACTCGCGCACTTGCCGGTCGAGCGAGCCGTGGTGCAGCGCGACCACACCGGCCCACTCGGGCCTTTCCTGCAGCAGCAACTGGTACCAGATCTCGGCCTGCGAACGCACGTTGACAAAGACCAGCGTGCTGCTCGACTTCTCGATCTCGGCCACCACCGGCAGCTGCATCTGCTTGCCCAGGTGCCCGCCCCAGGAAAAGCGGCCCGGGTTGTCGGGCAGCAGCGTGTCGATCACCAGCGTCTTGTCGACGCGGCCCTGCACCATCACGCCCTCATGTTTGCCGAGCAGCACCTGCATCGCTTCGGGCAGGTTGCCGAGCGTGGCAGAGAGGCCCCAGACCACGAGTTTCGGGTTCCAGCGCCGCAGGCGTGCGAGCGCGAGCTGCACCTGCACGCCACGCTTGTTGCCCATCAGTTCGTGCCATTCGTCGACGATCACGGTGTGCACGCCCTGCAACTCTTCGCGCGCGTTCTCGCGCGTGAGCATCAGGCTCAGCGACTCCGGCGTGGTGACGAGCGCGGTCGGAAAGCGCCGGTCCTGGCGCGCACGCTCGGCCGACGTGGTGTCGCCGGTGCGCTTGCCCACGCTCCAGTGCGAGCCGATGTCGGCGAGCGGTTCCTGCATCGCACGTGCCGAGTCGGCCGCGAGCGCACGCATCGGGGTGAGCCACAACACACCGAGCGGCGGTGCGTGTGGGCCTGGCTCCGGCACGTTCAATGCCGATGCCCGCGCGAGCGCACCGAACCACACCGCGAAGGTCTTGCCCGAGCCGGTGCTCGCGTGCAGCAAGCCGCTCTGCCCCGCGGCCATTGCGGCCCAGACCTCGCGCTGGAACGCGAAAGCTTGCCAGCCACGCCGCGTGAACCAGGCTTCGGCCGAAGCTGCCGCGTCAACGACCGAACTCACGACACCGGCACCACCTTCGGCGCGAGCGCCAGGCCAACGCGCGCAATTCGCCCTGCGCGCAGACCGATGACACGAAAGTGCGCGCCGTGCCAGTCGAAACCGTCACCTTCGACGGCATCGCGCGCGAGTGTGTCGGTCAACCAGTCACGCAGCGTGACGCCGCCACCCTGCGGCATAGGCAACTGGAAGAACGCACACACGTCGGCCAGCGGCAGGTCGGCATCGAGCGTGAGCTGGCCTTGCACGGCACGCTGCTCGGGCGGTGGATGCGCGGGCGGTTCGACCACCTTCAACCATCGAGCAACCCGCGCCAGCGTCGTGCCCTGCAGCAGCAGCGAGGCCAGCACCACCACGAAAGCGACGTTGAAGAAGCGGTAGCTCTCAGGCACCTTCTCCATCAGCGGGAACAAGGCCAGCACGATCGGCACCGCACCGCGCAGCCCGACCCAGCCGATGAACAGGCGCTGCCGCGGGCTGAAGCGCATCGGCCACAGGCACAACCAGACGGCCAGCGGCCGGGCCACGAAGATCAGCGCCGCGGCCACCGTGAGCGTCGGCACGATGCGGTCGAGCATGTCGCGCGGCGAGACCAGCAGGCCGAGCAGCAGGAACATCGAGGCCTGCGCAGCCCAGGCGAAGCCGTCGAGCGCGGAAGATGCCGCGTGCGCGGCCTGCTCTGCATTGGCGCGCACGCGCAGACCGAACAGGTAGATGGCGAGAAAGCCCGAGCCTTCAACCAGGCCTGCCGCGGCGAACACCGCGAGGCCGGCCGACACGATGATCAACGACAGCACCGCGCCATGCTCCACCGTCAACGGCAGCCTGCGCAACAGCCAGGCGACGGCCCACGCGCCGGCCAGCCCGATGCTGGCGCCGAAGCCGATCTGGCGCAGCAACAGCCAGAGTGCGTCGCCGATGCCGGCGTCGGTCTTGATCGTGGCGATCAACGCGAGCACGAGAAACACCGCCATCGGGTCGTTCAGCCCCGATTCGAGTTCGAGCGTGGCCGAGACACGCTCGCCGAGCCGCACGCCGGTCTGGCGCAGCAGCGAGAACACGGCCGCCGCGTCGGTCGAACCGACGATGGCGCCGAGCAGCAGGCCGTAGCGCCAGTCGACCTTCATCACCCACATGGCTACTGCACCGACCATCGCCGCGGTGATCAGCACCCCCACCGTCGCAAGCAACAGCGCCGGCCGAAAGCCGGCGCGGAAGGTCTGCATGCGCGTGCTGATGCCCCCTTCGAGCAGGATCACCGCGAGCGCCGCGTTGCCGACCCAGGCCGAGAGCTGCGCGTTGTCGAATGACACGCCCATCGGGCCGTCCACACCCACCAGCATGCCGGCGATGAGGAACACCAGCAGGAAGGGCAGGCCGAGCCGGGTCGAGATTACGCCGGCGAGCAAGCTGGTGAAGACCAGCAGGCCGGCGGCCAGCAACACCAGGTTGAACGAATGCATCGGGCAACCTTAGCAGAGAGCCCCGATGCTGGAGGCGCGGCCGATTCGAAGCGCGTCAGACCCTCGCGTCTCGGCGCGAGCCGCTGTGCCAGCGCTGCACCATGACGTCGCAGGCAACCATTGTGGCCACGCCGAGCGCGACGAGCGTGACGATCATGCCAAGATCGCTGGGCCGCAGCAGATTCGGCAGGAAGGACGTGCGGTTGGCGGTCGTGCAGATCACCGAGGCGGCTGCCATGCCGGTGTAGTGCATGGTGCAAACGGCAGTGCCCATCACCAGTGCTGCGGCGATGCGGTGCGAGCGCCGGCGGGCATGAAACGCGAGCCAGAGCGCCGCTGTGGCGGCGACCATCGCGATGACGACCGACAGCGTCACGATCCCCCATGACCACTCGAAGTAACCGCCGAAGCGCATGCCGGTCATGCCCAGGTAGTGCATGACCGCCACGCCGAGCCCGGCCAGTGGCCCGGCCACGAAAAGGCGGCGCCACGAAAATTGCTGCGCGGCCATGAAGCCGATGGCGAGCGCCGACACGGCGACGGCGGCGACCAGCGAGACCACCAGTTCGAGCGGCCGATAGCCGACCGCCAGGGGCACTTCGTAGGCCAGCATGCCCAGGAAGTGCATCGACCAGATGCCCACGCCCCCAAGCGCCAGGCCAGACAAAATGGCGTTGAACCGGCTCACCTGACCGCTGCGCGCGCCCGCCACACTCGGAGCGACCCACACAGCGCCGTGTAAGCACCGACGACCGACACCGCGAACGATATGGCGACCCAGACCTTGTCGAAGCTGGTGACCAGAATTTCTCCACTCATGTTCTGCACTCCCGTTGCACGACCAGAACCCCCCACCCTCTGCGGGGCCGAAGGCGCGATTGGAGCAGCACGGCAGGCGGCTTGGCAATGCTTGTCACGCACCCTGTGCAAACCGGCGTGCAATCCGCACGCCGCGATTCACTTACGGCGCGACTCGAATGCCCGCTGCAGCAAACAGAACACGAACAACAGCCCGCCGATCACGATGCGTGTCCACCACGAGCTCAGGCTGCCGTCGAATGCGATCAGCGTCTGGATGATGCCCAGGATCAGCACCCCGAACAGCGTGCCGGCGACATAACCCACGCCGCCGCTGAGCAGCGTGCCACCGATCACGACCGCCGCAATCGCGTCGAGCTCGAGGCCGACCGCGTGCAGGCCGTAGCCCGACAGCATGTAGAAGGTGAAGACCACCCCGGCAAGCGCAGAACAGAAGCCGCTGAAGGTGTAGACCAGCACCGTGGTGCGCGCCACCGGCAGGCCCATCAGCAGGGCCGAAGGTTCGCTGCCGCCGATCGCGTAGACCGTGCGCCCGAACTCGGTGGCGTGAGCGAGCCAGATGCCGAGCGCGACCATGCCGAGCGCCAGCAGCGCGCTGATGGTGATGGACGCGCCTGAACCCGGGATCGCAATCCGCGTCTGCGCGATCTGGGTGTAAGAGGCGTCGGTGATGCTGATCGAGTCGATGCTGATCAGGTAACACAGGCCACGCGCGAGGAACATGCCCGCGAGCGTCACGATGAATGGTTGCAGACGGAAGCGCTGGATCAGCCAGCCCATGAACGCGCCGAAGCCGGTGCCGAGCGCGAGCACCAGCGGGATCGCCTGCGCCGGGCCCCAGTGGTGGTGCTCGACCAGCGCGGCCGACACCATGGTCGTCAGCGCGATCACCGAACCCACCGACAGGTCGATGCCGCCGGCCAGGATCACGAAGGTCATGCCGACGCCGACGATGCACAGGAAGGCGTTGTCGATCAGCAGGTTCAGGAACACCTGTGCCGAGAAGAACCCGGTGTACGCCACCGAGCCATAACCGGCGGTGAGCGCGAACACGGCCATGGTGCCGAGCAAGGGCACGTAGCGCGAATCGATCCGGGTCAGACGCGCGCTCTTCATCATCGCGCGGCGCCCGTGGCGGGCCGCACGACCCAGCCGCGCAGCGCGCTGCGGAATTCGGCCGACTGCATCAGCATCACGATGAACACGACCGCCGACTTCACGACCATGTTGATCTCGGGCGGCACGCCGATCGAGTAGATGGTCGACGTGAGCGTCTGGATGATCAATGCACCCAGCACGCTGCCAGCGAGGCTGAAACGCCCGCCGGTGAGCAGCGTGCCGCCCAGCGTGACCGCAAGAATCGCGTCGAGTTCCATCAGCAGGCCGGCGTTGTTGCCGTCGGCACTCTTCACGTTCGAGCTGATCACAAGCCCGGCCACACCCGCCGCGAGGCCGCAGAAGGTGTAGACGCAGACCGTGATCAGGCGCTCGTGCAGGCCGGCCAGGCGCGCCGCGGCCGGGTTGATACCGATGGTCTGGATGAACAGGCCGAGCGCGGTGCGCGTCACCAGCAGGTGCAATACGCCCCACACCGCCGCGGCAATGAAGACCGCGAAGGGCAAGCCCAGCAGGAAGCCGTTGCCAATGAAAAAATACGGTGTGTAGTAGACCGTGATGATCTGCCCGCCGGTCAGCAACTGGGCGGCACCGCGGCCCGCGACCATCAGGATCAGTGTGGCGATGATGGGTTGCATGCCGACCCTCGCGACCAGCAGCCCGTTCCACAAGCCGCACAGCGCCGCGACCGCCAGCGCCGCAACGATCGCCAGGCCCATCGGGAAGCGGCTCACGTGCACCGGCACGCCGTCTTTCATGACGAGTTCGCCGCCGATCATCAGCGCGGCCACGGCGGCGGCAATGGCCACCGTGGCGCCGACCGAGATGTCGATGCCGCGCGTGGCGATCACCAGCGTCATGCCGAGCGCCACCAGGGCCAGCGGCGCGGCGCGGTTCAGGATGTCGATCACGCTGCCGTAGAGGTGGCCATCGCGCCACTGCAGTTGCCAGAAGCCGGGGTTGAAGATCGCGTTCACGGCCAGCAGCAGCACGAGCGTGACGACGGGCCACAGCAGGCGGTGGCGCGTCATGGCGACACCCCGCTCGCCGAGTACGGCGTGCAGCTCATGTGCCAGCCGCGATCAGGTGGTAGACGGCCTGCTCGGAACTGTTGCCCGGCAGCTCACCGACCTTGCTGCGGTCACGCATCACGACGATGCGGTCGGAAACGCGCACGACCTCGTCCATCTCTGACGAGATGAACAGCACCGCCAGGCCACCGCGTGCGAGCGCGAGAATCTCGTTCATGATTTCCTGCTTGGCCGCGACATCGATGCCACGTGTCGGTTCATCGAGGATCAGCAGGCGCGGCTCGGTCGCGAGCCAGCGTGCGAGCACGACCTTCTGCTGGTTGCCGCCCGAGAGCAGCGCGATCGGGGTTTCGATGTCGGCGGTCTTGATGCCGAGTGCTTGCACAAAACGGTCGGCGATCTCTTTCTGGCGCGCGTTCGAGAGGTACTTCCAGATACCCAGCCGCGCCTGCAGCGCCAACGCGATGTTTTCCCGCACCGAGAGTTCGGCCACGATGCCGTCGTGTTTGCGTTCTTCGGGGCACATGCCCAGGCCGTGGCGAATGGCCTGGGCCGGGTGATCGAAGCGCACGCGCTGGCCATCGATCTGCAGCTCGCCGCTGTCGCTGCGGTCCAGGCCGAACAGCAGGCGCGCGAGTTCGGTGCGGCCCGAGCCGAGCAGGCCGCCGACACCGACGACCTCGCCGCGGCGCAGGCTCACGTCGACCGGGTTCAGCTGGCCGCGCCGGCCCAGGCCCACCGCTTCGAGCAGCGCCGGGCCGCTCGGGGCGGCCACCGCTTCATTGCGGCCCGCGGCCGCGCTCAACTCGCGCCCGACCATCGCGGTGATCAGCGCGGCGGGTGGCAAGTCTGCCTTCAGGTACTCGCCGACGAGCTCGCCGTTGCGCAGCACCGTGATGCGATCCGAGATCGCATACATCTGCTCGAAGAAGTGCGTGACGAACAGGATCGCCATGCCCTCGCTGCGCAGCCGGCGCAGCACCTCGAACAGGCGCTCGACCTCTTGCTCGTCGAGGCTGGAGGTCGGCTCGTCGAGGATCAGCACGCGCGCGTCGACACCGAGCGCACGGGCGATCGCGACCATCTGCTGCACGGCGACGGGGTAGCTTGACAGCAGCCGCGTCACGTCGATGTCGAGGCTCAGGCGCGCCAGCAAGGCGCGCGCGCCCTGCTGCATGCGCGACCAGTCGATGCGCCACAGGCCGGCGGCGTTCTTGCGCGGGTAGCGGCCAGCGAAGATGTTCTCGGCCACCGACAGGTTGGGGCAGAGATTCACCTCCTGGTAGACGGTGCTGATGCCCAGCCGCTGCGCCGCGGCCGGTGAACCCGGGCGTATGGCCACGCCGTTCAAGGTCAGCTCACCCGCGTCGAGCGAGTACACACCCGTCAGCACCTTGATCAGCGTCGACTTGCCGGCGCCGTTCTGCCCCATCAACGCGTGAACTTCGCCAGCGAACAGGCGAAAGTCCACGCCCGACAGGGCGAGAACACCAGTGAAGCGGCGGGTGAGCCCGCGTGCTTCCAATACGACGTTCGAGCTCAAGGGCTGAATCGCGGAGAGGTCAGTACTTGCGGCTCGGGAATTCCTTGGCGGCCACTTCCATCGGGAACACGCCTTCCTGCGTGACGATGCGCTTGGGCAGCGTCTTGCCGGCTTTCAGGTCTTTCACGGCCTGCATCAGTTGCGGCCCGAGCAGCGGGCTGCACTCGACGCTGACGTTGAGCTTGCCGGCGATCATGGCCTCGAACGCGCCCTTCACGGCGTCGATCGAGATGATGGTGATGTCCTTCGCGGGCTTCAAGCCGGCTTCCTCGATCGCCTGGATCGCGCCGATCGCCATGTCGTCGTTGTGCGCGTAGAGCACGTTGATCTTCTTGCCCTCGGCCTTCAGGAAGGCTTCCATCACCTCCTTGCCCTTGGCGCGCGTGAAGTCACCGGTCTGCGAGCGGATGATCTTGAACTTCGGGTCGGCCTTGATGATTTCCTCGAAGCCCTTCTTGCGGTCGATCGCCGGTGCCGAGCCGACCGTGCCCTGCAGCTCGACGATGTTGACCGGCGTGGTCGAGCCCTTGGTCTTCTCGACCAGCCAGCGGCCGGCCTTGCGGCCTTCTTCGACGAAGTCGGAGCCCATGAAGCTGACCCACAGGCTGTCGTCTTTTTCATCGACAGCGCGGTCCGAGAGCAATACCGGGATCTTCGCGGCCTTGGCTTCGCGCAGCACCGTGCCCCAGCCGGAAGCCACGACCGGCGAGAACGCGATCACGTCGACTTTCTGGGCGATGAACGCGCGAATCGCCTTGATCTGGTTTTCCTGTTTCTGCTGCGCGTCAGAAAACTTCAGCTCGATGCCGGCCGCTTTCGCCGACGACTTGATCGACTCGGTGTTGGCGGTGCGCCATTCGCTCTCGGCGCCGACTTGCGAGAAGCCGAGCACGATCTTGCCCTGCGCAAAGGCAGGGATCGGCAGGCCGGCCGCGATCAGGGCCTGGACAACGGTTCGTCGTTGGATGTTCATGTTGCTTGTCTCCGCGTGGGGTGGGTGTATTCAGTGAGTGCTGAATCGGTGCACGGTCGTGCTCTGGAACGTCTCGCCGGGCCGCAGCACGGTGGACGGAAATTCTGGGCGGTTCGGCGAGTCGGGAAAGTGCTGGGTTTCCAGGCACACGCCGTCGCCCTGTCGATAGGCCTGGCCGGCACTGCCGCGCAGCCGGCCGTCGAGAAAGTTGCCGCTGTAGAACTGGATGCCGGGCTGTGTGCTTGTGATGTTCATCACTCGGCCCGACACCGGGTCGGCCAGCCGCGCCGCATGAACCAGACCCTTGCTACCGCCCCGGTCGATCACGAAGCAATGGTCGTAGCCGCGCGCCGCCATCAACTGCGCAGCCCCGCTGCGGATTCGCCCGGCAATCCGTGTCGATTGGCGAAAGTCGAACGGCGTGCCGTCGACCTCGGCCATCTCGGTCGGGATCAAGGTGGCGTCGACCGGCAGGAACAGGCTCGCGTTCAGCGTGAGTTCATGCTCGAGGGCGGTGCCGCCGCCGGCGAGGTTGAAGTAGCCGTGGTGCGTGAGGTTCACGATCGTCGTGCGGCTCGTGCTGGCGCGGTAGTCGATGCGCCATTCGTTCGCCGGTGTCAGCGTGTAGCGCACCGTCACGTCGAGCCGGCCGGGGTAAAGCTCGTCGCCGTCGTCGCTCGTGAGCTTGAGTTCGAGCGCGACGCTGCCGTCCGCTTCTGGCGGCAGCGGCTCAATCGCCCACCAGCGCTTGCCGAAACCACCGGGGCCGCCGTGCAACGCGTTCGGGCCGTCGTTCAGCGCGAGCTGGTGTGGCTCGCCGTCGAGCACGAAGCGCCCACCGCGAATGCGGTTGCCGAAGCGGCCGACGAGGGTGCCGAAGTTCGGGTTGCGCTCCACGTAGTCGGTGAGTTCGCTGAAGCCCAGCACCACGTTCGCGCTGCGGCCTTCGCGGTCGGGGCAGTGCAAGGCCGTGACGATGCCGCCGAGGTTGATCGCGCGCAGCACGAGCCCGCGCCCGTTGTCGAGTGTGTGCTCGACAACTGCGCGGCCATCCGGCAGGTGGCCAAAGGGGCGCACCATCGCCACGTGATCAGGCCCAGCCGCCATCGACGATGAAGTCTTGCCCGGTGCACATCGCGCTGTCGTCGGCCGCGAGGAACAACGCCATGCTCGCGATGTGCTCGGGCAGCAGCGGCCGGTTGATGCACTGGCCGCGCGCGATCTCTTCCTTGCCGGCGTCGGTCAACCACAGGCGAAGCTGCTTTTCCGTCATCACCCAGCCAGGTACCAGCGTGTTGACGCGGATGTTGAAGGGCCCGAAGTCGCGCGCGAGGCTGCGCGTCAAGCCCTGCACTGCCGATTTCGACGTGGTGTAAACCGGCATGCCACCTTGCTTCAGCATCCAGCTGATCGAACCGAAGTTGATGATCGAGCCGCCACCCGCAGCCTTCATGTCGGCGCACACATTTTTCGCGGCGAAGAACTGGTGCTTCAGGTTCACCGCAACGCCGGCATCCCAGCTCTCGGAAGTGGTGTCTTCGACGTGGTGGCGCCGATCGTTCGCGGCATTGTTGAGCAACACGGTGATTGGCCCGATGCGTTCGCGCAGCGTGCCGATTGCGCGGTCGAGCGCAGCAACGTCGGTCAGGTCGGTCGCGGCGAAGGCCGGTGCATGGCGGGCTGCAGCGAGCGTGGCGACCAGCGCCTGGCCGGCGCTCACGTCGATGTCGATGAAGCCGACGCGTGCACCTTGCGAGACGAAGGCTTCGACCAGCGTCGCGCCGATGCCGGTGGCGCCGCCGGTGATCAGAACGGCACGGTCTTGCAAGCTCGGATAGTGAGCAAACGGGGTCATCAGCAGTTCAGGCGTCGTTGTTATAAGGTAATACTAAAATAGAGATCAAGTGGCAATCAGAGGGAAAACACTCGGTTGCATCAATATAAAGACATACTTTATTATCCGCATGCCACTTCGTCTGCGACCTCTCCTCCATGACCGCCAAGCGCCCCCCGCTCCGCTCTGCCGCCTGGTTCAGCACGACCGACAAGAACGGTTTCATGTACCGCAGCTGGATGAAGAACCAGGGCATCCCCGACCACGAATTCCAGGGCAAGCCCATCATCGGCATCTGCAACACCTGGTCTGAACTCACGCCGTGCAACGCGCACTTCCGCCAGCTCGCCGAACGCGTTCGGCGCGGTGTGTTCGAGGCCGGCGGTTACCCGGTCGAGTTCCCGGTGTTCAGCAACGGCGAATCGAATCTGCGCCCCACGGCGATGTTCACGCGCAACCTCGCCAGCATGGACGTGGAAGAAGCGATCCGCGGCAACCCGATCGACGCGGTGGTGCTGATGGTCGGCTGCGACAAGACCACGCCGGCCCTGCTGATGGGCGCGGCCAGCTGCGACGTGCCGGCGATCTGCGTGACCGGCGGGCCGATGTTGAACGGCAAGCACCAGGGGCGCGACATCGGTTCGGGCACCGCGGTGTGGCAGCTCTCCGAGCAGGTGAAGGCCGGCACGATCACGCTGCATGAGTTCATGTCGGCCGAATCGGGCATGTCGCGCTCGGCCGGCACCTGCAACACGATGGGCACGGCCTCGACAATGGCCTGCATGGCCGAAGCGCTCGGCGTGAGCTTGCCGCACAACGCGGCCATCCCAGCCGTCGACGCACGGCGCTCGGTGCTCGCGCACATGTCGGGCATGCGCATCGTGCAGATGGCGCTCGAAGGGTTGACGCTGTCGAAGCTCCTCACGCGTGAAGCGTTCGAGAACGCGATCCGCGTCGTTGCTGCGATCGGCGGCTCGACCAATGCGGTGATCCACCTGAAGGCGATCGCCGGCCGCATCGGCGTGAAACTCGACCTGGAAGACTGGACCCGCCTGGGCAAGGGCACGCCGACGCTGGTCGACCTGATGCCCTCGGGCCGATATCTGATGGAAGAGTTCTATTACGCTGGCGGACTGCCTGCGGTGCTGCGCCGCATGGGCGAGGCCGGGTTGCTGCCGCACCCTGGCGCGCTCACGGCCAACGGTTTGAGCCTCTGGGACAACGTGAAAGACGCGCCCATGCTCAACGACGAGGTGATCCGCCCGCTCGCCAAGCCGCTCGTCGCCGACGGTGGCATCTGCGTGCTGCGTGGCAACCTGGCGCCGCGCGGTGCGGTGCTCAAGCCCTCGGCCGCCACCGTTTCGCTGCTGCAACACCGCGGCCGCGCCGTGGTGTTCGAAAACCTCGCCGACTACAAGGCACGCATCAACGACCCCGAACTCGTCGTCGACAAGAACTCGGTGCTGGTGCTGAAGAACTGCGGGCCCAAGGGCTACCCCGGCATGGCCGAGGTCGGCAACATGGGGCTGCCGCCGAAGCTGCTCGCACAAGGCGTGACCGACATGGTGCGCATTTCTGACGCGCGCATGAGCGGCACCGCGTACGGCACGGTGGTGCTGCACGTGGCGCCCGAAGCGCGCGCTGGCGGCCCGCTCGCCGTGGTGCAGGAAGGCGACTGGATCGAGCTTGATTGCGCAGGCGGGCGCCTTCACCTCGACATCACTGATACTGAACTGCAAACGCGCCTCGCCGCCTGGAACGCCGCGAAACAGGTCGAGCCGCTCGACGCCTCGGGGTACCGCAAGATCTACGTCGAACACGTGCTGCAAGCCGACGAAGGCTGCGACTTCGACTTCCTGGTCGGATGCCGTGGCGCGGCCGTACCCTCGCACTCCCATTGACCGGCGCGCCCATGAACAACCCACGCTATCGCGGTGTCTTCCCCGTCGCGCCGACGACCTTCACCGCATCGGGCGAACTCGATCTGCCGAGCCAGAAGCGCTGCATCGACTTCATGATCGACGCCGGCTCGAACGGCATCTGCATCCTGGCGAATTTCTCCGAGCAGTTCGTGCTCGCCGACGACGAGCGCGAGTTGCTCACGAAGACCATTCTCGAACACGTGAACGGCCGCGTGCCGGTGATCGTGACCACCACCCACTTCAGCACCCGTGTCTGCATCGAGCGCAGCCGCCGCGCGCAGGCTTGTGGGGCGGCGATGGTGATGGTGATGCCGCCGTACCACGGCGCGACGATTCGGGTTCCCGAAGCGCAGACCTACGAGTTTTTCGCGGCGCTCTCGGCAGCACTCACCATTCCAATCATGGTGCAGGACGCGCCGGTCAGCGGCACGGTGCTGAGCGCGCCGTTCCTGGCGCGCATGGCCACCGAACTCGAGCACGTCGCCTACTTCAAGATCGAAACGCCCGGCGCAGCGGCCAAGCTGCGCGAGCTGATCCGCCTGGGCGGCGCCGCGATCGAAGGCCCCTGGGACGGTGAAGAAGCGATCACGCTGCTGCCCGATCTCGACGCCGGTGCCACCGGTTCGATGACCGGCGGCGCCTACCCCGACGGCATCCGCCGCATCGTCGATGCTTATGCCGCCGGCCAGCGCGACGACGCGATCGCCGAGTACACCCGCTGGCTGCCGCTGATCAATTGCGAGAACCGCCAGGGCGGGCTGTTGTCGGCCAAGGCCCTGATGCAAGAAGGTGGCGTGATCGCCTGCGAAGCACCGCGCCACCCCTTCCCCGCCATGCACCCCGCCACCCGCGCCGGGCTGATCGAGACCGCGCGACGGCTCGACCCGCTGGTGCTGCGCTGGGCGCACTGAACCTGTTAGACCAAACCACGATAGGAGACAAACACATGAAGTTCATCAAAACCCTCACACTCATCGCCGCGACCAGCGCATTGTTGTTCGGCGGCGCCTCACAGGCGCAGGACAAGGGCACGGTCGGCGTGTCGATGCCGACCAAATCTTCCGCACGCTGGATCTCCGACGGCGACAGCATGGTCAAGAGCCTGGCCGCCAAGGGCTACAAGGCCGACCTGCAGTACGCCGAAGACGACATCCCGAACCAGCTGGCGCAGATCGAAAACATGATCACCAAGAAGGTGAAAGTCCTGGTGATCGCGGCGATCGACGGCACGACGCTGTCGAACGCACTGCAGAAGGCTGCCGACGCAGGCATCAAGGTCATTGCCTACGACCGCCTGATCAAGGGTTCGAAGAACGTCGACTACTACGCCACCTTCGACAACTTCCAGGTTGGCGTGCTGCAGGCGAGCTCGATCGTCGACAAGCTCGGCCTGAAGCAGGGCAAGGGCCCGTTCAACATCGAACTCTTCGGTGGTTCGCCCGACGACAACAACGCGTTCTTCTTCTACGACGGCGCAATGTCGGTTCTGAAGCCCTACATCGACAGCGGCAAGCTGGTCGTGCGCAGCAAGCAGATGGGCATGGACAAGGTCGGCACCCTGCGCTGGGACGGCGCCGTGGCGCAGGCCCGCATGGACAACTTGCTGAGCGCGTACTACGGCAACGCCCGTGTCGACGCGGTGCTGTCGCCCTACGACGGCCTGTCGATCGGCATCCTGTCGTCGCTGAAGGGTGTGGGCTACGGCACGCCGAAGCAGCCGATCCCGGTGGTCTCGGGGCAAGACGCGGAAGTCGCTTCGGTGAAGTCGATGCTGCGTGGCGAGCAGAGCTCGACCGTGTTCAAGGACACGCGTGAACTCGCCAAGGTCACGGTCAACATGATCGACCAGATGCTCAGCGGCAAGAAGGTCGACATCAACGACACGAAAACCTACAACAACGGCGTGAAGATCGTGCCGTCGTATCTGCTCAAGCCCGTCAGTGTTGACGTGTCGAACTGGAAGCCGGTCCTGATCGACAGCGGGTACTACAAGGAAGCGCAGATCAAGTGATTGGGGTTCGCGGGGGTCGGTGCGGGATCAGGCCGGTGGGGCACTCTGCTCCGCTCATGTCCCCCGGCTGGGCTTCGCCCACCCTCCTCCTTTACTTCGCTGCGCAGAGCGCCCCACCGGCCTGATCCTGAGGCGCTGCGGCTATTCGATGGCCGATGCGGGCCACACTGTCTCGGGCCAAGGCCGTCGGGTGGCCGGCGGAGCGAAGTAAAGGGGGAGGGTCAGGCGAAGCCTGGCCCGGAGGACATGAGCGGAGTCGGCCACCCGATGGCCTTGGCCCGCGACAAGCTCAAAAAGGAAGCGCATTGAAATGATTTTGCTAGAGATGCGCAGCATCACCAAGCGCTTCCACGGCGTGACCGCGCTGAACGATGTGAACCTCGCGGTGCGTGCCGGCGAGATCCATGCCGTCGTGGGCGAGAACGGCGCGGGCAAGTCGACCTTGATGAAGGTGCTCAGCGGCGTGTACCCGCATGGCGAATACGAAGGTGCGATCCACTTCGAAGGTGCGGAGCGCCGGTTCGGCGGCATTCACGACAGCGAGCAGGCCGGCATCATCATCATCCACCAGGAACTCGCGCTGGTGCCGCTGCTCTCGATCGCCGAGAACATCTTTCTCGGCAACGAGGTGGCAAGCGGCGGTGTGATCGACTGGTTCGCGGCCTTCGCGAAGACTCAGGCCCTGCTGCGCAAGGTGGGCCTGAACGAAAGCCCGAGCACGCTGATCACCGACATCGGCGTCGGCAAGCAGCAACTGGTCGAGATCGCGAAGGCCTTGTCCAAGCAGGTCAAGCTGCTGATCCTCGACGAACCGACAGCGAGCCTCAACGAGACCGACAGCGACGCCCTGCTCGCGCTGCTGCTGGAGCTGAAAGCGCAGGGCATTGCCTGCATTCTGATCTCGCACAAGCTCAACGAGATCGCGAAGGTGGCCGACAGCATCACCGTGATCCGCGACGGCAGCACGGTGCGCAACTTCGACTGCCGCCATGAGGCCGTCGGTGAAGACCAGGTGATCCAGGCGATGGTCGGCCGCGAAATGGCCGACCGCTACCCGAAGCGCACGCCGCAGATCGGCGACACCGTGTTCGAGGTGATCGACTGGCGTGTGCACCACCCGGAACACGCCGACCGGCTCGTGGTCAAAGGCGTGAACCTGCATGCGCGCCGCGGCGAGATCGTGGGCATCGCCGGCTTGATGGGCGCGGGGCGCACCGAGTTCGCCATGAGCGTGTTCGGCCGCTCGTACGGCCGGCGCATCAGTGGCGAGGTGCGCATGGGCGGTCAGGCGGTCGATGTGAGCACGATCGGCAAGGCGATCGCCGCCGGCATCGCCTACGTCACCGAAGACCGCAAAGGCCTCGGGCTGGTGCTCGACGACAACATCCAGCGCAACATCACGCTGGCGCATCTGGCCGGCGTGTCGAGCGCGGGCGTGATCGACGATGGCCGCGAATTCAGGGTCGCGATCGACTATCGGCAAAAGCTGCGCATCCGCTGTTCGAGCGTGGAACAAAAGGTCGTGAACCTGTCGGGCGGCAACCAGCAGAAGGTGGTGCTGGCGAAGTGGCTGTTCGCGAACCCCGAAGTGCTGATCCTCGACGAGCCGACCCGCGGCATCGACGTTGGCGCCAAGTTCGAGATCTACACGTTGATGGCCGAGCTCGCGGCAGCGGGCAAGTGCGTCGTGATGATCTCGTCGGAAATGCCCGAGCTGCTCGGCCTGTGCGACCGCATCTACGTGATGAACGAAGGGCGCTTCGTGGGCGAGTTCGACAGCAAGGAAGCGTCGCAGGAGAAGATCATGCGTTCAATCGTTACCGCAGGAGCCGCCTGATGGCCGAGCCGAAATCCGCCGCACATCCGTACGCGGGCTTCTTGAAGAACAACCTGCGCGAGTACGGCATGCTGATGTCGCTCGTCGTGATCATGGCGTTGTTCCAGTACCTGACCGAGGGCACGCTGCTGCAGCCCCTGAACCTGACCAACCTGGTGCTGCAGAACAGCTACATCGTGATCATGGCGCTGGGCATGCTGCTGGTGATCGTGGCCGGCCACATCGACCTGTCGGTGGGCTCGGTGGTCGGCTTCATCGGCGCGCTGGCCGCGGTGCTGATGGTGCAATTCAACTGGCACTTCGTGCCGGCGACGATCGTCTGCCTGCTTGCGGGCGCGGCCATCGGTGCGGCGCAGGGCTGGTTCGTGGCGTTCTTCGGCATCCCGTCTTTCATCGTCACGCTCGCGGGCATGCTGGTGTTCAAGGGCCTGAGCCTGGCGGTATTGCAGGGCCAGTCGGTCGGGCCGTTCCCGGAGACGTTCCAGCTGCTGAGCTCGGGCTTCATTCCCGACTGGCTGAACGGCGAATCGCTGCGCACGACCTCGCTGCTGGCGGGTGTGTTCGGCGCCTTCGCGCTGATCGTCACCAAGCTGCGCGAGCGCAACAACCAGACCCGCCACGGCATGGCGAGCGAGCCGTATCCGTTTTTCGTGGCGAAGAACATCGTTTTCGTCGCGATCATCGTCGCGTTCACCTGGAAGCTCGCGTCGTACAAGGGCCTGCCCAACGTGCTGGTCATCATGACGCTGCTGATGCTGTTCTACGACTTCGTGATGACACGCAGCACGGTCGGCAGGCGCATCTATGCGCTCGGTGGCAACGAGAAGGCGGCGCGCTTGTCGGGCATCAAGACCGAGTGGCTGTCGTTCTACACCTTCGTCAACATGGGCGTGCTGGCCGCGGTGGCCGGGCTGGTGTTCGCGGCACGGCTGAACACGGCCACGCCCAAGGCCGGCACCGGCTTCGAGCTCGACGTGATCGCTGCGTGTTTCATCGGTGGTGCATCGGCCTCGGGCGGGGTCGGCAAGGTGCTGGGGGCGGTGATCGGCGCGTTCGTGATGGGCGTGATGAACAATGGCATGTCCATCCTGGGCATCGGCATCGACTACCAGCAGGTCATCAAAGGCATGGTGCTGCTCGCCGCGGTGTTCATCGACGTCTACAACAAGAGAAAAAATTGAACGCCGCCCACGGTCACCGCGACTACCGCCAGCCGCCCGATCGCAAGAGCATGCACGCGCGCATCGTGCGCGACCTGGGCATGCGCATCGTGGCCGGCGAGTTCGCGCCGGGTGGGCGCCTGCCGGCCGAGGCCTCGATGCTGGCGGAATACGACGTGAGCCGACCGGTGCTGCGCGAGGCCACCCGCGTGCTGGTGGCCAAGGGCCTGGTGCTTTCGCGCCAGCGTGCAGGCGCGACCGTGCGGCCGCGCAGCGAGTGGCACCTGCTCGACCCCGACGTGCTGTACTGGCTGATCCAGACGCAACCGCCGCCGGCTTTCGTCGAGACCCTGCTGACGGCGCGCCGTGTGTTCGAGCCGGCCGCAGCCGCGCTGGCGGCCAAGGTTGCCAGCGACACCGCCTTGAAGGGCATTGCCGACGCCTACGCCGGCATGGAGGCCGCGCGCACGCCAGAAGAACTGATGGAACCCGACCTGGCGTTCCACCGCCGCATCGCCGAGGCCACCAACAACGACCTGCTGGCCTACATCGGCAACATGCTGTCGCTGGCGTTGCGTGAGTCGATCAAGCTCAGCAGCAAGCACCCGAACACCCACGCGCTGTCGCTGCCGCGGCACAAGGCGATCCTGACGGCGCTGCTGAACCGCGACCCGTTCGCGGCGCAGCAGGCGACCCTGGTGCAGCTGATAGAAACGCACGAAGACCTGAGCGAAGTGCTCGAGTCGGGCAGCAGTCAGATCTGAGAGCGCGCGTCAACCGCCAAACATCGAATCCGGAACCCCCGGCTCGCCGAGTTCGATCGCGAACAATCCGCCCGCCAGCGGCTGGGCCGCGAGCTGCGCGGCCGAAAGTCCCGAGCGCGCGCTGGTGATGAACAAGGTGCGCAGATCGCTGCCGCCGAAGGCGCAGTTCGTGATGTGATCGGTGGGCAGCTTCACGCGGCCGAGCTCAATGCCGCTCAGCGGGTCGTGGCAGCTCACGCACGCGCCGCCCCAATGGGCGATCCACAAACGGCCGGCGGCGTCGGTCGTCATGCCATCGGGCAGGCCGTCGCCTTTGGAAAAGCGCAGCCATTCACGCTGGTTCGTGATCGCACCCGTGGCCGCGTCGAAATCGAAGGCGTGAACGCGGCCCCGAACGGTGTCGTTGAAGTACATCGTGCGCTCGTCGCGTGACCAGGTCGGCCCGTTGGTCACAGTGAAGCCCACCGCATGCCGCACGCAATGGCCACTGGCGTCGCAGCGGTAGAGCGCGCCGGTGCGCGCCTCGCAGGCGGCGTCCATCGTGCCGCCCCAGAAGCGGCCTTGACTGTCGCACTTGCCATCGTTGAAACGATTGCCCACAGGTTCTTCCGCGGGCCGGTACAGATACGCCGGCGGCGCGCCCGGCGCATCCGGGTCGAAGGTGGCGAAGCCGCGCCGCAAGGTCACGATCAGCCCCGGCGCATTGCGCCGTTCGGCGACCGCCGAGATCTCTTCATCGAACTGCCATTCACTGCGTTCGCCGTCTGCCGGGCGATATCGAAAGAGCCGGCGTTCGAGAATATCGACCCACCACAGCGACTGCGTGCGCGGCGACCAGCAGCTGCCTTCACCGAGCGTGGCGGCGGCGTCCCACACGCAGCGCAGAGCGCCGTTCAGCGCGGGCATCGAGAAGGCGGGTGTGATGCTCAAGGCGGTCCTTTCTGGCTCGGCAACGGGCTGCCCGCATTCTCTCAGGCACTGACGATCCAGCCTTCGACCGGATCGATATTTCCCGGCAAGCCGCAGCCGGCGCGCGTGCTCGCCCACGCCGCCTGCATCAGGCACAACACCGCGTCGAGCCGGTCGCCGCTGGCATCGTCGATCACGTGGTCGCGCTGCGCATGCGTCAGGCGCAAACGCAGGCCGAGCCGCGTGCGGCCCTGTTCGAGCGCGTCGAGCATTTCCTTGCGCGCGATCAGCCGATCGGGTTCGTCCTTGTTCTTGTAGGAGCGCCGGCCGATCAGTTCGTGCGCCAGCAAGCCCGGGTAGCCTTCGACCGCCACCCGCGCCGGGTCACCGGTGTGCATCTGCGGCAGCGTGACGCCGGCGTCGATCAGCCGCGCCACGCCCTCGTAGTACATGAAGCCGACCGGCACGTAGCGTGTCTGCAAGGGACTCGTTGAATTGATGCCTTGCAGTGCGGTGTCGGTGCGCCGGTGCAGCAGGCGCTGGCCCGCAGGCTGCGTGTTGCCCCAGCGGTCGATGAAGCTGCGCCATTCCATGCGGGTGCGGCAGCGTGCGTGGACGTTGCCGATGACTTCTTCGCACGAGGCCCCGAGCTCATGCGCGTCGACGAAGGCCCGTGGCAGCCCGAACGGAAAGTCGAACGCCCCAAGCCACGGGCCGGGTGTTGCGAGCCACGCGGCATACGCGTCGAGCGTGGCGAAGGCTTCGAGACGCGCCAGCTTCAACACCGGACCAAAGAGGTGGCCGAGCGCCACGGTCACGGGTTTTTTCTCGCTCGGGTTGCTGCTGAAGTCGATGCCGGTCAGCAGCGTTGTCGGTGAAGTCATGCGGCGACTCTACCCAAGCGCCAGCGCCACCACGCCGGCTGCAATGAACGCCGCACCGGCGATGCGCAAGCCACGCTCGCCCTCACCGAGCAAGCGGCCGCCGATCAGCGCCGCGAACAGCATCGACACCTCGCGTGCGGGCGCCACATGGCTGAGCGGCGCCATTCGCACCGCATACAGCACGAGCACGTAGGCCAGCGGCCCGAGCACGGCCACCACCAGCGCGTAGCGCCACTGGGCACGCCAGGCACGCTTGAAACCGACGGGGTCGCGCAGCGCGGCCGGCAACAGAAACGGCACGCGGAAAAGGTTGCCCACATAGTCGACCACGATCGGCGAGAGCAGCAGCACCTTCACCGCGTACGCGTCGATCAAGGTGTAGCCGGCGATCAAGGCGCCCGTGGCCGCGCCGTAAGCCAGGCCGGTGCGCACCCGCTGGCGCTGAGCCGGGTCGTGGGCCTTGGCCCACAGCGCCGGGCCACCGGCGACGAAGAACACCCCGAACGTGACGGCAGCAACACCGAGCACAGCGATCAGGCCGAGCCGCTCGCCGAGCAACAGCACGGCGCCGAGCGAGCTGAGCAGCGGCCCGGTGCCGCGCGCCAGCGGGTACACGACGGTCAGGTCCGACAGCCGGTAACCACGCAGCAGCGTCGTGAAGTACACGAGGTGCACCACCGCGCTGGCCAGCAGCACGCTCCACTCCAGCCCGCCCCACCCCGGCAACACGCCCCAGCAGGCCCACACACCGACCGGCGCCCACAGCGTGATCAGCATCAGTGCGGTGATCAACGCAAACCGGTCGTCGCCACCCGCTTTCTTGGCAACGATGTTCCAGACCGAATGCAACAGGGCAGCGGCAATGACGAGGGCGAGTGCGGTGGCAGACATGCACGGCGATTGTCGTGGAGGCCACGCGCGCTACAGTTCGGCGCATGAACCCTCTGCTCGTGGAAGTGAAACGTGGTGGCGTGCTCGAGTCGAGCCACTGCGGTGCGCTGGCGGTGCTCGATGCCGATGGCGCCGTGGTGGCGCAGCTCGGCGACATCGACCGCCCGATCTTCCCGCGCTCTGCCGTGAAGGTGCTGCAGGCGCTGCCACTCGTGGCCAGCGGCGCGGCCGAGCAACTCGGCCTGAACGACGAAGAACTCGCGCTCGCCTGCGCCTCGCACGGCGGCGAAGAGCTGCATGCGCAGACGGCCGCGAAGATGCTGGCGAAGGCCGGGCTCGAGGCCGACGCGCTCGAGTGCGGCGCGCATTGGCCTTACCTGGAGTCGGCCGCGCGCACGCTGGCGGTTCGCGGCCAGCAGCCGAGCGCACTGCACAACAACTGTTCCGGCAAACACGCCGGTTTCCTGTGCATGGCCTGCGCGCTGCATGGCGCCGGCCCGAACCTGCGGCAATACGTGCGCGGCTACATCGGCCCCGAGCACCCGGTGATGTGCGAGGTGACGGCGGCGCTGCAGGCCAGCACCGGCTTCGACCTGACGAAGACGGCGCGTGGCACCGACGGTTGTTCGATTCCCACCTACGCGATCCCGCTGCGCCACCTGGCCCGCGCCTTCGCGCGCATCGGCACCGGCACGGGTTTGAGTGCAAGCCATGCCCAAGCCGCCCGGCGCCTGCGCGCGGCGGTGGCGAAAGCGCCCTTCATGGTCGCGGGCACGGGCCGTTTCGACACCCGCGTGATGCAGCAATTCGGCGAACGTGTGTTCTGCAAGGTCGGCGCAGAAGGGGTGTTCTGCGCGGCGCTGCCTGAACTCGGGCTGGGCGTGGCGATCAAGATCGACGATGGCAACAACGCGCGCGCCTGCGAGGTGGTGATGGCCGCCGTGATCGAAGCCTTCGTGACGCTCGACGATGCCAGCGCGCAGCTGATGCGCTCGCTCAGCGACACGCGCCTCAACAACTGGAACGGCATCGAGGTCAGCCAGCTCCGCGCGGCCGCGGTGTTGCGGGCGCTGCGGGCATGAGCCTTCGATCGAGCGGCCGTTTGCGCTGACGCCGCGGGGGTAAAGCGGGCCTGTGCGTCAGATGCGGTCTTGCTGCGTCACGTTGACTGGCAGCTCGTGCGGGCGCAGCAGGTCGACACCACTCACAGGGTCGACAAAGCGCAAGCGCAGCAGGTAATTGCCGACGGGGATGAACAGGTTGGTCTGGGTGGCACCGTTCGAAAGATCGAAACTCTGCACCGGCTTGCGGTCGGCTCGCGCCAGAACGTCGAGCATGAAGTGCCCGCTCTTCTCGGCCGACTGCCCGCGCGCACACACGCCGTAACCGTCGACGCCCAGGCGCGCATTGAACGGGCTCACGAGCGATTCACCGGCGCGCAGGTTGGTGAAGTGCAAAGGTTCGTCGGGCGGGCGCGGGCGCGAGACTTCGTCCTGGTACCAGGCGGCGCAGGTCGCATCGAAATTCTTCGGGTCGATCTTCGGCCGCGGCACGGCGCTGCGCGAGCCCAGCACCTCGACCGTGATCTCGTTGCTGAACACGAAGTAAGGGCGGTGTTCGTGGTCGGCGAACAGCAGGCGCAGGGTGTGTTTTCCGGCCGGCAGGTCGAGCAGGGTCGAGGTCTGGCCCTTGCCGAAGTGGCGGTGTTTGTCGTTGAACGGCAGTTTGTCGGTGACGCTGGGCGGCATGCGTGTGTCGACCAGAATGTGGTGGTGGCCGGTGCCCTTGAGCTCCTTGCCGGCCGGCACCACGCCCATGCCCCGAACCGCGAAGTCGACCTGGAATGGCGACGCCACCTTGTAGCCGTTGCGCAGGTTCGAGAAGTCGACGGCCGTCAGTTCCTTCAGGTTGGCCCGCGTTCGCTCTTGCGTGCGGCTCAGCCAGCAAGCGCGTTCGTTGTCGTCGGCCGGCAAAGGCGCGGCCGCCGCGCCCCCCACAAGCCCGATCAGCGTTGCCGCGCACAGCAGCCTGGACTGGAATGAATTCATTGATTCTTGTCTCCCTGCGCGCCTATCCTAACGTCACAGACTGGCGCGGCTTGCTGACATGACCCTGATTGCCGGCCCGGATTGGCGCTCCTGACCATCGGCTGAGCCTTCAGCCCGCCAGCGCCAGCAGCGCTTCGAGCTGCAGCATCGTGTCGGCCTCGTGCAGCGGTTTGTCGTCGCGGATGCGCAGCATGCGCGGGAAGCGCACCGCAATGCCGCTCTTGTGGCGCGGGCTGCGGTTGATGCCTTCGAAGCCGAGTTCGAACACCATCGACGGCTTGACGCTGCGCACCGGGCCGAACTTCTCGATCGTGGTGGCGCGAACCACCTTGTCGACGCTGTGGAACTCGGCGTCGGTGAGGCCGGAATAGGCTTTGGCGAAAGCCACGAGCTGCAGCGCATCGGGTGCCGCCGGCTCGCGCCGCGCGATGGCCTCGACCACGGCCTGCGCTTCGGCGGCATCGCGTGGCGCGCGGTTCCATACCGCGAAGGTGTAGTCGGTGTAGACGCTGGCACGGCGGCCGTGACCGGCCTGGGCGTAGATCAACACGGCGTCGACCATGAGTGGCTCGATCTTCCACTTCCACCAGGTGCCGTCGCTCTTGGTGCGGCCGGTGCCGTAGCGCGAATCGACGTGTTTGAGCATGAACCCTTCGACGCCGCGAGCGCGCGACTCTTCGCGCAGCACCGCGAGTTCGGCCCAACTCGCGCGGCGCTCGGTCGGCGACAGGTGCAGGCCGGGCGATGTCTGCACGGCTGCTTCGAGCAACTCACGGCGAACTGCTTGTGCTTGTGTACGCTGGTCTTCACCCTGCCATTCGAGCAGGTCGTAAGCGATGAAGGCGACGGGCGCGTCGGCCAGAACACGTCTGTTCAAGGTCTTGCGCCCGATGCGTTGCTGCAGCAGGTTGAACGGCGCCGGGCCTGCGCCCTTCCACACCACGATCTCACCGTCGAGAACGGTGCCGTCGGGCAGCACCGCGGCGAGCGCCACGAGCTCGGGGAATCGATCGGTCATCAGCTCTTCGCCACGTGACCAGACCCAGACCGTGCCGGCGCGTTTGACGACCTGTGCGCGAATACCGTCGTACTTCCATTCGACCATCCAGTCGGCTGGCGGGCCGAGCTTCGTGTCGAACGCTTCGGCACCCGCGTCGAGTTGGTGCGCGAGGAAAAACGGGTACGGCTGGCCCGCGTCGGCCGGGCCGTTCGACGCGTGCGACACGAGTTGCTCGAAGCGCGCCGCGTCGGGCATCTGCTTCGCATCGGTGTAGCCCATCAGGCGCTGAGCGACGATCTTGGGGTCGATCCCCGCGTGTTCGGCCAGCGCGCGCTGCACCAGCAGCTTGCTGACCCCGACGCGAAAACCACCGCCGATCAGCTTGGTCAGCAGGAAGCGGCCCGTGCTGTCGAGCTCATCCCAGTACGCGGCGATGCACTCGCTCTGCGCCTCGGGGTCGCTGCCGCGCAAAGGCAACAGACGCTGCTCGACCCATTCCGCCAGGCCGAGGTCGCTGAGCGCACCGGGCGGTGGCAGCACGTGCGCGATGGTCTCGGCCAGATCGCCGACCGCCTGGTAGGCCTCTTCGAACAGCCACGGCGCGATGGCTGCGCGCTCACACGCGAGCGCACGCAACACGGCCGTGGGCACGACCTGGCGCGGCTTGCCGCCAGCGAGAAAGTAGACCGCCCAGGCCGCGTCGGCGGACGGTGCCACGGCGAAATAGGCTTTCAGCGAGCCGACCTTCGCGCCGGTGGCGGTGCTCGCGTCGAGGGCGTTGAAGAGTCGAGCGAAGGCTTTCATGGCGCAGCGGCTGGCGCTTCTGCAGCCGTGCCCTCACGAGCCTCTTCTCTGGCTTCCTGCTCGTCGCCGTATTCGGTGCTGAACGATCCGGCTTCCAGGCCCTGCTCGGTCAGCCAGCGCACCATCACACTTTCGTAGCCGTGCGTCACGATCACGCGCTGCGCGCCGGTGGCGGCAGTGGCGCGTTGCAGGCCGGGCCAGTCGGCATGGTCGCTGAGCACGAAGCCACGGTCCACGGCGCGGCGCCGGCGGGCGCCGCGCAGTTGCATCCAGCCACTGGCGAATGCGTCGCTGAAGTCACCCAGGCGCTGCGTCCACGCCGAGTTCTGCACCGATGGCGGGGCGATCACGAGCGCGCCTTTGAAGCGTGACTTGTCGCTGATGTCAGAAACGAGCGTCGTCGGCGGCAGCGCCACGCCCGCCGCTCGGTAGGCCCGGTTCAGCGGCTCGACCGCGCCGTGCACGAAGATCGGGCCGATCGTCGAATCGACCCCCGCGAGAAAACGCTGCGCCTTGCCGAAGCTGTAGCCCATCAACAGGCTGGCGCGGCCGGCCGCGGCGTTGGCCGCCCACCAATTGTTGATCTCGTTGAACAACTCACGCTGCGGCGCCCAGCGGTAGATCGGCAGGCCGAAGGTGCTCTCGGTGATGAAGCAGTCGCAGCGCACCGGCTCGAAGGGTGTGCAGGTCGAGTTGTCTTCACGCGGATCGGCGTCAAGGCCCGCCACGAAGTAGTCGCCCGACGCCACCCACACGTGCCCAGCGTGTTCCAGCCGCACCTGCGCCGAGCCGAGCACGTGGCCGGCCGGGTGCAGCGACAGGCGCACGCCGAAGTGGTCGATGGTTTCGCCGTAGGGCAGCGTCTGGAGATTGATGTCGCCCAGGCGCGAACGCAGCACACCTTCGGCCGGTGCGGCGGCCAGGTAGGCCGTGTGCCCGCGCCGTGCGTGGTCGGCATGCGCGTGCGTGATCACGGCGCGCTCGACCGGGCGCCACGGGTCGATGTAGAAGTCGCCGGCCGTGCAGTACAGGCCTTCTGGGCGCTGCACGATCAGGTCGTCGGGCGGCATCGAGACCATGGGCGGGCGAAGCGTCAGTAGCGCTTGCCGCTGACCAGCAGCAGCATGCGCATCAGCCCGTAGGCGACCCAGGTGAGGCCGCGCGTGAGGATGGGGCGGCGCTCATGCTCGGCCGGGTCGACACGCCGACCGTGGTGGGCGATGGCGTCGGCCAGGTGGGCGCGCAGCTCATTCGCAAAAGTGTCGTCACGCACGAAGACGTTGGCCTCGCGCGCGAGCAGCAGGCTCAGCGGGTCGAGATTCGACGAACCGACGGTGGCGAGCATGCCGTCGGCCGCGTCCATCACCGCGACCTTGGCGTGCAGGAAACTCGGCTCGTATTCGATGATGTGAATGCCGGCCTTCAGCATCACGCCGTACACCGCGCGGCTCGCGTGGTACTGCATGAAGTACTCGTACTTCGCCTGCAACAACAGCGTGATGCGCACGCCACGCTTGGCGGCGCGAATCAATGCGCGTTGCAACTGCACGCCAGGAATGAAATAGGCGTTGGCGATCAGGATCTCGCTGCGGGCCTGCGCGATTGAGACGCGGTAGATGCCCTCGATGCTGCGCCGGAAGCGCACGTTGTCGCGCAGCACCAGAGACGCCAGCGCACCTTCGCCCGCAGCCCGTTCGCCGGTGACCGATGCGGGCTCGGCCGTGCCCATGTCGGTACCCGCACGGGCCGCCACGCGCACCGCTTTCAACGCGCCTTCGAAGTCGCGCTCGCGCGCTTCGCGCGCCACCTGCAGGCGCGCCCAAAGGCGTGTCATCGTGTCGTGCACGTCTGCCACGAGCGGACCCTTGACGCGCACTGCGAAGTCGAAACGCGGCTGGTCGAGTTCGCCGTGGTTCGGGTCGTAGTAGTCGTCGAGCAGGTTGATGCCGCCACAGAAGGCGGTTTCGCCATCAACCACACAGAGCTTGCGGTGCATGCGCCGCCAGCGCTTGGGCAACAACAGGCGCCAGCCCCGCGCCGGGTTGAACACGGCCCATTGCACACCGGCCGCGCGCCAACGCTGCTGCCACTCGGGCGGCACGTCACCGGTGCCCACGCCGTCGACGACGACCCGCACCGCCACGCCGCGCGCAGCGGCCTGTTCGAGCGCCTGCGCCACAGCCAGCACCGAACGGTCGAACTGGAAGATGTAGGTTTCAAGCAGCACCTGTGCGCGTGCACTCGTGATCGCTTCGATCATCGCCGGGAACATCGCCTCGCTGCCCTTGAGCAGCGTGAGCCGGTGGTCGGGGCGCAGCGCGCGGTTCATTTCATTCGAGCGCCAGTTCAGCCACCAGCGGCAGGTGGTCTGACATGCGCGCCCAGGCCGCACCGCGCGGCACCGAGGTCGACAGGCAGCGCAGCCCGCGCATGTAGATGCGGTCCATCGAAAACACGGGCAGACGCGAGGGAAAGGTGTTGAAGCGCGCTGGCGGGTCGCCATCGACACGGGCGCGCTGCAGCTTGAAGGCGTGCATCAGCTGGTCGAGCTTCTGGCCCCAGTCGTTGAAGTCACCGGCCACGATCAGCAGCTCGTCGGCCGGCACTTCGGCCTCGATGAAACGTGCCAGCCGCTCGACCTGGCGCACGCGGCCGGCATGCATCAACCCGAAGTGGGCAACGATGGCGTGCACCAGCACGCCGTTCCAGTGCACCGGCACATGCAGCAGGCCGCGCTGTTCGAAGCGGTGATCAGAGACGTCGTGGTGCCCGATGTCGCCGAGCGGCCAGCGCGAGAGCAGCGCGTTGCCGTGTTCGCCATGGCGCGTGGTGGCGTTGGTGCGGTAGGCCACGTCGTAACCTTCGGGCGCCAGGTAGTCGGCCTGCGGCATGCGCGGCCAACCGATGTGCGTGTCGGGGAAAAACTTGGCCTCGGCGCGGTTCAGCGAGCGCACTTCCTGCAGGAACACGAGGTCGGTGTCGAGCGCCTCGATGCCGAGCGCAAGGTTGTGGATCTCGAGCCGTTTGCGCGGCCCGACACCACGCACGCCCTTGTGGATGTTGTAGGTGGCCACACGCAGCACATCGCTCGGGTGTTGCAAGCTCGAATGGGCGTGGGTGCTTCGCATGCGGGTCAATTCATTTCAGGCAAGTGCCGAATGGCTGCCGCGTTGCTCGGCGAAAAACACGCCTCGGCGGCAGCCTGCCAGCCAAGCCAGCGGTATTGAAGGTGCTCGCGCGGCGCGAGCGTCACCGGCACGCTGCGTGGCACCTGCAGGCTGAACACGTGCTCGGTGTTGTGTGTGACGCCGCTGGCATAGCGATGCCGCCAGACCGGGTAGATCTCGTAGACCTTGTGCATCTGCCAGTCACGCAGCTTACCGGCCGGCACCTCGACGGAACCGACGACGATGCCGGTTTCTTCCGCGACCTCGCGCACTGCCGTCTCCATGCAGGGTTCGTCGATGCGGTCTTTCGAGCCGGTCACGCTTTGCCAATAGCCGGGCTTGTCGGCGCGCTCGATCAGCAGCACCTCAAGTTCGGCGGTGTGGATGACGACGAGCACGGACTCGGGGATCTTGGGAGGCTTGCTCACGGGCGAGGGGCGAGGCCAAAAAAAAGGGCGCGAAAACCGCGCCCTTTGATTCTGCATCAGCCCCGTCGAAAGCGCTTCAGCCTGCCGCCGCCTGCACATTCCGCAACCGAATATGCAGCTCCCGCAACTGCTTCTCGTCGACCGCGCTCGGTGCGCTCGTCAGCAGGTCTTGCGCACGCTGCGTCTTCGGGAACGCGATCACGTCGCGCAGCGACTCGGCGCCCGTCATCAGCATCACGAACCGGTCAAGGCCGATCGCGATGCCGCCGTGCGGCGGCGCGCCGTATTGCAGCGCGTCGAGCAGGAAGCCGAACTTGAGTTGCGCTTCTTCGGCGTCGATCTTGAGTGCACGGAACACCTTGCTCTGCACTTCTTCGCGGTGGATACGCACCGAGCCGCCGCCGAGTTCGATGCCGTTGAGCACCACGTCATAGGCCTTCGAGATGCAGCGCCCGGGGTCGGTCTCGAGCCAGTCTTCGTGGCCGTCTTTCGGGCTCGTGAACGGGTGGTGCACCGCGCTCCAGCGCTGCGCGCCATCGTCATACTCGAACATCGGGAAGTCGACCACCCACAGCGGCTCCCACGCGCCTTGCGCCAGCTTACGAGCCTTGCCGAATTCGCTGTGGCCGACCTTCACGCGCAGCGCGCCGATCGCGTCGTTGACGACCTTGGCCTTGTCGGCGCCGAAGAACAGCAGGTCGCCGTTCTGCGCGCCGCTGCGGCTCACGATCTGTGCCAGCGCCTTGTCGTGCAGGTTCTTTACGACCGGCGACTGCAGGCCTTCGCGGCCCTTGGCCACGTCGTTGACCTTGATCCAGGCCAGGCCCTTGGCGCCGTAGATCTTCACGAACTCGGTGTAGCCGTCGATCTCGCCGCGGCTCATTTCGCCGCCGCCGGGAATGCGCAGCGCCACGACGCGGCCGTCTTTCATCTGCGCCGGGGCCGAGAAGACCTTGAAGTCGACGTCGGTCATGACGTCGGTCAGCTCGGTGAATTCGAGCTTCACGCGCAGGTCGGGCTTGTCGGAACCGAAGCGGCGCATTGCTTCTTCCCAGGTCATCACCGGGAAGGCAGGCAGCTCCACGCCGATGGCGTGGTGGAAGGTGCTGCGGATCATGCCTTCGAACATCGTGCGAATCTCTTCCTCGGTGAGGAACGAGGTCTCGATGTCGATCTGCGTGAACTCGGGCTGGCGGTCGGCACGCAGGTCTTCGTCGCGGAAACACTTGGTGATCTGGTAGTAGCGATCGAAGCCGGCCACCATCAGCAACTGCTTGAACAACTGGGGCGACTGCGGCAGCGCGAAGAACATGCCTTCGTGCACGCGGCTCGGCACCAGGTAGTCGCGCGCGCCTTCGGGCGTGCTCTTCGTGAGCATCGGGGTTTCGATGTCGATGAAGCCGTTCGCGTCGAGAAACTTGCGCACTTCCATCGACACCCGGTAGCGCAGCATCATGTTGCGCTGCATGGTCGGGCGGCGCAGGTCGAGCACGCGGTGGGTGAGGCGCGTGGTTTCCGACAGGTTCTCGTCGTCCATCTGGAACGGCGGCGTGATGCTCGGGTTCAGCACCTCGATCTCGAGGCACAGCACCTCGATCTTGCCGCTGGTGATGTTGTTGTTGACGGTGCCCTCGGGGCGCGCGCGCACCTTGCCGGTGACCTTCAGGCAATACTCGTTGCGCACGTCTTCGGCGGCCTTGAACATCTCGGCGCGGTCGGGGTCGCACACCACCTGCACGATGCCTTCGCGGTCGCGCAGGTCGATGAAGATCACGCCGCCATGGTCGCGGCGGCGGTGGGCCCAGCCCATCAGCGTCACGGTCTGGCCCATCAGCGTTTCGCTCACGAGGCCGCAATACGTTGTTCTCATGAAATCACTCCACTGCCCCGGGGCAGACTTGTTTGGCAAAAGCGGAGCGCTGGTGCTCCACGGTTCGATGACGGGGCTCTGCTGGCCTGCGATGCAGACCTTCGGGCTGAGCGGGTGCCGGGCCGCGCAGCCCGGTCAATTTCGCGCTGGCAGGGCGACGTCGGCGGTCGGCACGACAAAAGGCATTGGCGGCGCGACCACGCCCATCGAGATCACGTACTTCAGCGCTTCGTCGACGCTCATCTTCAGCACGATCACGTCGGCGCGCGGCACCATCAGAAAAAAACCGGACGTCGGGTTGGGCGTGGTCGGCACGTACACGCTGAGGAAGTCGCCCGGAAGGTGCACAGCGGCCTCGCCGCCCGGCCGACCGGTGACGAAAGCGATGGTCCAGCTGCCTTGGCGCGGGTACTGCACCAGCACCGCTTCGCGGAACGCGTTGCCGCTGCTCGAGAACAGCGTGTCCGAGACCTGCTTGACCGAGCTGTAGATCGACTTGACGATCGGGATCTTGCTGAGCACGCGGCTGCCCTGGCGCAATGACCATTGGCCGAGGATGTTGGTAGCGAACACACCGGTCAGCAGCAGCCCGAGCAGCATCACGATCACGCCCAGGCCGGGCACGCGCAGCAGCATGTCGATCAGCGGCTCGGCACCGGCCGGCAACACCGCCTTGCCAGCGTTGAGGAACCAGCTGAACACGCCGTCGAGCAGGCCGAGTGCCGCCTGCAGCACCCAGATGGTGATGGCCAGCGGCAGCCAGACGAGCAAGCCGGCGATGAGGTACTTTTTCAACGCGATTCCTGGAGTGCGGAGCGGTTCAGATCACTTGCTGCCGGTGGCGGGTGCCGGGGGCGCAGGGGCCGCCGAGGGCGCAGCAGCAGCCGGCGCGGCGGGGGCCGCCGTCGTTTCGGCCTTGGCAGCAGGTGCAGCGGCAGCGTCGGTCTTGTCGGCCGTGCCCGTGTTCCCATCAACCTTCGATCCGTCGTCGGCCGATTTGGCGGGTGCCTTGTCGCCGCCTTTGAAATCAGTCACGTACCAGCCCGAACCCTTGAGCTGAAAGCCTGCGGCCGTGACCTGTTTGGTGAAGGCTTTCGCCCCGCATGACGGGCACTCGGTGAGCACCGGGTCCGACATTTTCTGCAGCACGTCTTTCGCGTGCCCGCACTCGCTGCAACGATAGGCGTAGATCGGCATGGCCAAGCCCTTGATTCGAAAAGGAAAACCGCGAATTATACGATTGAGGCGGGGCCCGCCCGGCGCCCGGTGGCTAACGCAGCCGGAGCGCAAAGTACGCGGCCACCAAACCGATCAGCACGCCACTCATCAAGCTCACGGCGATCAGCAGCCAGCGCTGGGTGCGGCGCTGCTCGGTCAGCAGCGTTTCGAGCAGGCGTTGTTCGACGGCCGTGCCCGGTTGCAAGGCCCGGTGGATCAGGCGCGGCAGGTCGGGCAACAGTTGCACGTAACGCGGCGCTTCGGTCTTGAGCCGCTCGACCAGCCCTTCCCAGCCGACTTGCTGGTGCATCCAGCGTTCGAGAAACGGCTTGGCGGTGTTCCACAGATCGAGCTCGGGGTCGAGCTGGCGGCCCAGCCCTTCCACGTTGAGCAGCGTCTTTTGCAGCAGCACCAACTGCGGCTGAATCTCGACGTTGAAGCGCCGCGAGGTCTGGAACAGGCGCAACAGCACCTGGCCGAGCGAGATGTCTTTCAGCGGCCGGTCGAAATGCGGCTCGCAGACGGCACGGATCGCGCCTTCGAGTTCGTCGACGCGCGTGCCGGCCGGCACCCAGCCGCTTTCGAGGTGCAGCTCTGCCACCCGTTTGTAGTCGCGCTGGAAGAAGGCGATGAAGTTCTGCGCCAGGTATTCCTTGTCGACCTCGGTGAGCGTGCCCACGATGCCGAAGTCGAGTGCGATGTAACGCCCGAAGGATTCGGGCGCGATGCTCACCTGGATGTTGCCGGGGTGCATGTCGGCATGAAAGAAGCCGTCGCGAAACACCTGGGTGAAGAAGATCGTGACGCCGTCGCGCGCCAGCTTCGGAATGTCGACGCCGGCTTCGCGCAGGCGTTCGGCCTGGCTGATCGGCACGCCCTTCATGCGCTCCATCACGATCACGCTCTGGGTGCACAGATCCCACACCATCTCGGGCACCATGATCAGGTCGATGCCCTGCATGTTGCGGCGCAGTTGCGCGGCGTTGGCGGCCTCGCGCACCAGGTCGAGTTCGTCGTGCAGGTAGTTGTCGAACTCGGCCACCACTTCGCGCGGCTTCAGCCGTTTGCCGTCGGCCGACAGGCGCTCGATCCAGACCGCGAGCGTGCGCAGCAAAGACAGGTCGTCGTCGATGGCCGCCAGCATGCCAGGGCGCAGCACTTTCACAGCCACCTCGCGGCCGCCCTTGAGCACCGCGAAGTGCACTTGCGCGATCGATGCGCTCGCCACCGGTTCGGCCTCGAACTGCTCGAACACGGCTTCGATCGGCCGGCCGAGCGCCTTTTCGATCAGCGCCCGGGCCTGCGCGGCCGGGAACGGCGGCACGCGGTCTTGCAGCTTCGCAAGCTCATCGGCCAGGTCTTCGGGCAACAGGTCTCGGCGGGTCGACAGCACCTGGCCGAACTTGACGAAGATCGGGCCGAGCCGCTCCAGGCCCAGGCGCAAGCGCTCGCCACGCGGCGCGTCGAGCTGGCGCCCGATCGTCATGACGCGCACCAGCGCCCTCACCCAGCGCTGGCGAAAGCTCGACAGCGCGAGTTCGTCCAGGCCGTAACGCAATACGGTGACGCAGATGACGATCAGCCGGCCGATGTGCCTCATCGGCGCGGCGGCTCCGCGGCCGCGCCCGACCTGCGCTGGATCACGCCGCCCAAAGCGCGCACCGCCTCGCGCAAGCCGGCCGCGATGCCGCCACCGAGCCGCGTGATCTCGCGCGCCGGCACCGGGCCGAGCACACGTGCCAGATCGTCCTGCAGGTCCCAGCGCAGGTTGTCGAAGAGCCAGTTCAGGTCGGTGGCGAAAGCGGCATCGCCCGACACCTCGACGCGCGGCCGCTCGCCGTTCAGGGCTTGAACGGCCGCCAGCGCCGGGTTCGATGCGTCGACGCTGACGCGCAGGTCGGGTTGCGCCGGCGTGTCGGCTTCACTCCATTCGAGCAAGCCGGCGGCGGAAACGCGAAACGCGGTGCTCGGCAAGGCCGGCAGCAGCCCCGGCCAGCCGCGCAGTTCGATCTGCACGCTGCGCCCGGCGTGCGCCTGCAGGCGCTGCATCGCGACCGGTTCGGCCGCCAGCACGTGGTTGAGGAACAGCGTGACGCGCTCCATCGTGGCCGCGCCGAGCAGTGTTTGCAGAGTGTGAAACATGAACCGATTGTAGGCATGGCGTCCCGTGAGAACCCCTGAGCTTCGACGGGAACCCGGGCCGACGCGCTGCGGCTTTTGACGGAGAATTCGCCGGCCACTCGATGCCGTCGCAACACCCAAACCACCTCGCCCCACCGGGCAGCAAAATCGCCTCGATGAAAACTCCGCTGATCCTGCTGACCGGTGCCACCGGCTTCATCGCCTCGCACACCTGGCTCGCGCTGCTGGCGGCCGGCTACCGTGTGATCGGTGTCGACAACTTCTCCAACAGCTCGCCCGAAGTGCTGGTGCGGCTGAAGACGCTCGGCGGCGTGACGCCCGAATTCGTTCAGGCCGACGTGTGCGACGCCGCTGCGGTCGACGCGGTGTTCACCCGCGAGCCGATCGATGCCGTGGTTCACTTCGCGGCCTTCAAGGCGGTCGGCGAAAGCACGGCCAGGCCGCTGGCCTATTACGCCAACAACCTGAACGGGCTGTTGACGGTGTGCCAGGCGATGCAGCGGCATGCTTGCAAGGCGCTGGTGTTCAGCTCGAGCGCCACCGTTTACGGCAAGCCCGAGAGCCTGCCGATCCGCGAAGACGCCGCCCTGTCGGCCACCAACCCCTACGGCGCCACCAAGCTGATGGGCGAGACCATGCTGCGCGACCTGCAAGCGGCCGACCCGGCCTGGGCCATCGCCACGCTGCGTTACTTCAATCCGGTGGGCGCACACGAAAGCGGCCTGATCGGCGAAGACCCGCGCGGCATACCGAACAACGTGATGCCCTTCATCAGCCAGGTGGCGGTGGGCAAACGCGCCCACCTGAACATCTTCGGCAACGACTACGACACCGTCGACGGCACCGGCGTGCGCGACTTCATTCACGTGAGCGACTTGGCTGAAGGCCATGTGGCTGCGCTGCGTTACCTGCTCGGCGGCAAGGGCTCGATCGTCGCCAACCTGGGCACCGGCCACGGCAGCAGTGTGCTCGAACTGGTGCGCGCGTTCGAGCAGGCAAGCGGGCGCAGCGTGCCGTTCGAGATGGCGCCGCGCCGCGCCGGTGACATCGACGCCTGCTACGCTGACCCGGCGCGTGCCAACCAGTTGCTGGGCTGGCGCGCCACGCGCGACCTGCAGACCATGTGTGCCGACAGCTGGCGCTGGCAGAATCTGAACCCGAACGGGTTTGCGGGCTGACCTGCCGAAAACACGTCACCTCACTCGCATCGTCATGCTCCTTGTCACAGGCGGCGCCGGCTTCATCGGCGCGAACTTCATCCTCGACTGGATCGAACAAGTCGGTGAGCCGGTGCTCAACCTCGACGCCCTCACCTACGCCGGCAACCGCGAGAGCCTGGCCGCACTCGACGATGACCCGCGCCATGTGTTCGTGCACGGCGACATCACCGACCGCGCCCTGCTCGACCGCCTGTTTGCCCAGCACCAACCGCGCGCGGTGATTCACTTCGCGGCCGAAAGCCATGTCGACCGCAGCATCCACGGCCCGGCCGCGTTCGTGAAGACGAACATCGACGGCACGTTCACCTTGCTCGAAGCGACACGCGCCTACTGGTCGGGCCTGCAAGGCGAAGCAAAGACCGGGTTTCGCTTTCACCATGTTTCCACCGACGAGGTGTACGGCTCACTCGCCAGGGGCGAGCCGGCCTTCACCGAAACCCGCACCTACGAGCCGAACAGCCCGTATTCGGCCAGCAAGGCCGCCAGCGACCACCTGGTGCGCGCCTGGTTCCATACCTACGGCCTGCCGGTGCTGACCACCAACTGCTCGAACAACTACGGCCCTTACCACTTCCCCGAAAAGCTGATCCCGTTGATGATCGTCAACGCGCTGGCCGGCAAAGCGCTGCCGGTGTATGGCGATGGCCAGCAGATTCGCGACTGGCTCTACGTGAAAGACCACGGCGCGGCGATTCGCGCGGTGCTGGCGCGTGGCACGCCGGGCGAGACCTACAACATCGGCGGCTGGAATGAAAAGCCCAACATCGAGATCGTGCAGACGGTCTGCGCGCTGCTCGACGAGATGCGGCCCGATGCGGCCGGCAGCCACGCGCGGCTGATCACCTATGTGACCGACCGCCCCGGTCATGATCGGCGTTATGCGATCGACGCTCGCAAGATCGAACGCGAGCTCGGCTGGAAACCGGCCGAGACCTTCGAGACCGGCATCCGCAAGACCGTGCGCTGGTACCTCGAGCACGCCGACTGGGTGGCCCGGGTGCAGAGCGGCGCCTACCGCGACTGGGTTGACACGCAGTACGGCGAAGCCGTCAAGTCATGAACAACCTGCAGTACGGCGCATGAAGATCCTGCTGCTCGGCAAGAACGGCCAGGTTGGCTGGGAACTGCAGCGTTCGCTGGCCGTGCTCGGCGACGTGGTGGCGCTCGACTTCGACAGCCCCGGCCCGCTGAAAGCCGACTTCTCGAAACCCGAATCGCTTGCGGCCACGGTGCGCGCGGTGGCACCGCAGATCATCGTCAATGCCGCGGCCCACACGGCGGTGGACAAGTGCGAGAGCGAGCCCGAGATCGCGCGCGCCTTGAATGCCACCTCGCCGGCCGTGCTCGCACGCGAAGCGCGAGCGAGCGGTGCCTGGCTGGTGCACTACAGCACCGACTACGTCTTCGACGGCAGCGGCAGCACGCCGTGGGTCGAAGACTCGAAAACCGGGCCTCTCAACGTCTACGGTGCCACCAAGCTCGATGGCGAAGAGGCGATCCGCGCCAGCGGCTGCCAGCACCTGATCTTGCGCACCAGCTGGGTCTATGGCGCGCGCGGTGGCAACTTCGCGAAGATCATGCTCAAGCTCGCGGCAGAGCGCGATCACCTCACGGTGATCGACGACCAGTTCGGCGCACCGACGGGCGCCGACATGCTGGCCGACATCACCGCCCACACGATCCGCGCTGCGGCGCAGCGCGAGGGGCTGGCAGGCACCTACCACGCGGTCGCAGCGGGCGAGACCACCTGGCACGGTTATGCGCGCCACGTGATCGAGTTTGCGCGGGCGGCCGGGCGGCCGATCAAGGTCGCACCCGACGCCATCGAAGCGGTGCCGACCAGCGCGTTCCCGACACCCGCGAAACGGCCCGGCAATTCACGCCTGAACACACAGAAGCTGCGCGACACCTTCGGCTTCAGCCTGCCTGCCTGGCAAGGCGGTGTCGAGCGCATGCTGACCGAAGTATTCGGCTGACTCCAACACACCATGACTGCACCGATTCAACGCAAAGGCATCATCCTTGCCGGAGGCTCCGGCACCCGGCTGCACCCCGCCACGCTGGCGATTAGCAAACAGCTTTTGCCGGTGTACGACAAGCCGATGGTCTACTACCCGCTGAGCGCGCTGATGCTCGCCGGCATGCGCGACATCTTGCTGATCAGCACGCCGCAAGACATTCCGCGCTTCGAGGCGCTGCTGGGCGACGGCTCACGCTGGGGTGTGAACATCAGCTACTGCGTGCAACCGAGCCCCGACGGCCTGGCGCAGGCGTTCATCCTCGGCAAGAACTTCGTGGCGGGCCAACCGAGCGCACTGGTGCTCGGCGACAACATCTTCCACGGCCACGCCTTGCAGGAACTGCTGGAAAGCGCGGCGAGCCGCACGAGCGGTGCATCGGTGTTCGCCTACCACGTGAACGACCCCGAACGTTATGGCGTGGTCGAATTCGACGAGCAGAAGCGCGCGCTCAGCATCGAAGAAAAGCCCAAGCAACCCAAGAGCCACTACGCCGTCACCGGCCTCTATTTTTACGACGAGCAGGTCTGCGACATCGCTGCTGCCATCAAGCCTTCAGCGCGCGGCGAACTCGAAATCACCGACGTGAACGCCGCCTACCTGCGCCAGGGCCAGCTCAGCGTCGAGATCATGGGCCGCGGTTATGCGTGGCTCGACACCGGCACCCACGACAGCTTGCTGGAAGCAAGCCAGTTCATCGCCACACTCGAAAAGCGCCAGGGCTTGAAGGTGGCTTGCCCTGAAGAGATCGCCTACCGCTCGGGCTGGATCACGGCAGAACAACTCGAAGCGCTGGCCCGGCCGATGCTGAAGAACGGCTACGGGCAGTACCTGCAAAGGCTGCTGAAGGACACGGTGTACTGATCGCCGGTCTGCGCTGCGCCGACGCAGCGGGCGTTCACGGCAGGTCGAGCTGGCGTGCGAGTTGCCAGTCGGCACCGTCGCGCTTGGACCGCGCCAGCATCCACAGTTCCCTGAATGGCACGGCGCCAGCGTCGGCGCATTCGCGGATCATTCCAGAGAACTCCACGCTCGCCAGGTAGGCCGAGGCGAGCTCGTCGAAACCGAGCAGCGTGGCCTGCAGCGTGAGCACGTCGGTGCAATTGGGCTCGTCACCGTGACCTTCGGGAAACTGCGCGCACAACTCGGCCAGCATTTCGGGCGTGGTGAGCGCACGCAGCACAGCGGTTTCGCGTGCATCCCAGGCCGCCTGCAGCCGCACGTACTGGCGCCGCAGGTCGGCCAGCAGTTGTTCGCGATCGATGCCTTCGGGAAGTGCCACCGGCGCAGCCATGGCATGCGCTGCGGCCGGCGCACGCGCGACACGGGGTGCGAACGACGAGAACACACCGACCGCGATCGACGCAGCACGCATGCGCCAGAGCAGCAAGGCCGCCGCGCCGACCAGCAGCGTGAAACCGAGCATCGGCAAGACGTTGGCCGACACCGGTGCCGGCAGAGCCTGGCTCATCAACAGCGCCGCGAGTGCCACGAAAAAACCGAGCGAGGCGGCCAAGTTGGCCACCGTGGCGGCATTCGCCTGCTGGTGCCAGCCGAGCGCCAGCACCAGGCCCACACACACCGCACCCGATGCGCCGGAGCGGCGAGCAACGCGGTGTGAAGAAAGCGTCATCACGGCCCCGGTTTCCGCCCGCTCAGCACTTGATGCCGACGTGCAGCGCGACCACACCCGCGCTCAGGTTGTGCACGTCGACGTGGCCGAAACCGGCAGCCTTCATCATCGACTTCAGCTCGGCCTGGCCCGGGTGCATGCGGATCGACTCGGCGAGGTAGCGGTAACTCTCGCCATCACGCGCCACCAGTTCGCCGACGCGCGGCAACACCTTGAAAGAGTACCAGTCGTAGGCCTTGGCAAGCGGCTGCGCGATCTTCGAGAACTCGAGCACCAGCAAACGCGCGCCGGGCTTGAGCACACGGTTCATCTCGGCCAGCGCCTTGTCTTTGTGCGTCATGTTGCGCAGGCCGAAAGCAACGCTGACGAGATCGAAGGTGCCGGTGGCGAACGGCAGGGTTTCACCGTCGCAGATCGCAGTGGGCAGCACCAGGCCCTCGTCGAGCAGGCGGTCGCGGCCCTGGCGCAGCATGGCTTCGTTGATGTCGGTGTGCACCACCGTGCCACGCGGGCCGACCTTCTTCGCGAAGGCACGCGCCAGGTCGCCGGTGCCGCCGGCGATGTCGAGCACGCTCTGGCCTTCGCGCAGGTTGGCCACCGCCACGGTGTAGGCCTTCCACGCGCGGTGCAGGCCCATCGACATCAGGTCGTTCATCACGTCGTACTTCGACGCGACCGAATCGAACACGCCACGCACTCGGCCGGCCTTCTGCGATTCGTCGACGGTCTGGAAGCCGAAATGGGTGTCGCTCATGTTCCTGGACCGGTCAGTGGTTGTGGCCGCAGGCTGACGCGGCCTTGGCGACGGTGGCCGTGTCGCGGTCAGCGCCCGCGGCGAGCAGGCGCTCTTCGTACTTGCGCCAGAGTTCGTCTTGCTGCGAACCGAGGAAATAGAGGTAGTCCCACGAGAAGATGCCGGTGTCGTGGCCGTCTGAAAAACTCGGTTGCACCGCGTAGTTGCCGACCTGCGCCAGCCCGTTCAGGCCGACTTCGCGCTTGCCGGTCTGCAGCACCTCTTGCCCGGGGCCGTGGCCCTGCACTTCGGCCGACGGCGAGTACACACGCATCAGCTCGAACGGGATGCGGAATTCCTTGCCGTCGGAAAACCCGACTTCGAGGACGCGCGATTGCTGGTGCACGGTGATCGCGGTGGGTTGCGGTGTTTGGGGTGTCAGGCCGGCCATGGTGTCGAGGGATCGAAAGGAGCGCAGGCAGTGTAGCGAAGCGACTGGCCCCGTTTCGATTGGGGCTTTGGCGCGGTGCACCCACCACGGGCTGCTGCGCCGGTGCTCGCTAAGATGGCGCATCTCATTGCCGAAGACACTCCCGATGACCCATTTCCCCGCGACCCGCCGCACGCTGCTGTGCGCCACTGCCACATTGAGCGCCCTGCTCGGTCTGGCCCCTCTCGCCGCACAGGCTCAGGCCTGGCCGAACAAACCGGTGCGCTGGGTGGTGGCCTACCCGGCCGGCGGTGGCTCCGACTTTCTGGCGCGCCAGCTCGCGCCGCAGCTCGGCAAACAGCTCGGCCAGACCATCGTGATCGACAACCGCCCTGGTGCTGCCGGCATGATCGGCACCGACAACGCCGCCAAGTCGCCGCCCGACGGCTACACGATCGTCACCGGCGACAACGGTGCGATGGTGTTCCACACCGCCATGTACAGACGGGTGCCCTATGACCCGCAAGACCTGGCGCCGATCGGTTTCATGGCGCGCTTTCCGCTGATCCTTGCAGTCAACCCGAGTTCAGGCTTCACCAGCGCCAAGCAGCTGATCGAAGAGCTGAAGAAGTCCCCCGGCAAGTACAGCTACGCCTCGCCCGGTGTCGGCAGCCCGCACCACCTGGCGATGGAGCTGTTCAAGGACCGCACCAACACCTTCGTCGTGCATGTGCCCTACCGCGGCACCGCAATGGCGGTGCAGGACGTGATCGGCGGCCAGGTGCCGATGATGGTGCTCGACACCGCCGCCGGCCTGCCGCAGATCAGGAGCGGCAAGGTCAAGGCGCTGGCGGTGATGTCGAAGAAGCGCATTCCTTCCTTGCCCGACGTGCCCACGCTCGACGAGATCGGCGCCGCTTACGGCCTGAAGAACTTCGAAGTCACTGCGTGGCAAGGTTTGTTCGCCCCCAAGGGCACGCCGCCCGAGATCATCACGAAGCTGACCACCGAGATGAACAAAGCCATCAACGTGCCCGAAGTGCGCGCACGACTCGAAGACTTCGGCCTCGACGTGGTGCCGACCGACGGCCCGGCGCTGGGTGCGTTCATCCGGACCGAGACGAAGTTCTGGCACGCGCTGATCAAGGACCGGAAGTTGTCGGCCGAGTGAGGCACGCGACGACCCGTACGTGATGACGCCCACCGAACTCGACGCCTACCTGCAACGCATCGGCCACACCTGCCCGTGCACGCCAACGCTGCAGACGCTGACAGCGATCCACCAGGCCCACGCCTGCAGCATCGCCTTCGAGAACCTCGACCCCTGGCTCGGCGTGCCGGTTGGCCTCGACCTGACAGCGGTGCGCAACAAGCTCGTGCACGCCGGGCGCGGCGGGTTTTGTTATGAGCAGAACGCGTTGCTCGGCGCCGCCTTGCGCACGCTCGGCTTCTCGGTCGCCGACCACGCGGCACGGGTGCTCTGGAACATGCCGGCCGACATGGTTCGGCCGCGCACACACATGCTGCTGGTGGTCGACCTGGACTCGCATCAATACGTGGTCGATGCCGGCTTCGGCGGCATGACGCTCACCGCGCCACTGCGGCTCGACCTGAGCACTCCGCAGGCCACACCGCACGGCCCGTTCCGGCTGCAGCCCACGCCCATCGACCGCATCCTGCAGGCCGAGGTCGCTGGCGCCTGGAAGCCGGTCTATCGTTTCGACCTGCAGCCGCAACTGCGCTCCGACTACGAGATGGCGAGCTGGTACCTGTGCAACCACCCTGACTCGGCATTCCGGCAGTCGCTGATGGCCGCTCGCCCCGGGCCGGCCGGCCGCCACGTGTTGCGCGACCGGCAGCTCACGCTGCACCGGCTTGACGGCGGCAACGAAACCCGAACCCTGGCCACGTCGGCCGAGCTGCGCGAAGCGCTGCAAGGCATCTTCGGCATCGACCTGTCGGCCATCTCAGGCCTCGACGAACGCTTCGATCGGCTGGCGTAGCGGCCTGTTTCAGGACGGTGCAGACCCGAGCCCCGGCGAAGCCGCCGGGGACTGCAGCGCGACGACAACGACGCCGAGTTGCACGTCGACCTGCGCGAGCAGCTCGTCGACCTGGGCCTTGCCCTCGTGTTGCGAACAGGCGCGCTCGAGCAGGGTGGCCGCTTGGCACAGGCTCGTCGCGCCGAGCGTGCCGGCGACGCTCTTGAGGTCGTGCGCCAGGCGCTCCATGCTGCCCGGATCGCCGCTTGCGCGCGCCGCAGTGAAACGTTCGACGAAGCCGGCTTCGCTCGCCACGAACATGGCTGAAATGCGCCGGTACAGCGCCTCGTCGCCGCCGAGTGCCGCAAGCGCGGCGGGCCGGTCCGGCACAGCCGCAGCGGCGAGATCGGGTTGGACACGAGGCATCCAGCGCGCCAGCGTCGCAAACATCTCGTCCACTCGGATCGGCTTGGAAATATGGTCGTTCATGCCTGCCTCCAGCACCTTTTCCCGATCGCCCACCATGGCATTGGCCGTCATCGCGATGATCGGCAGCTCACGCCAGCGCGCTTGCTGGCGCAACGCGCGCGTCGCAGCATAACCGTCCATCACTGGCATCTGGCAGTCCATCAGCACGATGTCGAAGTCTTCGTGTGCCAGGCGGTCCAGGGCCTGCTGCCCGTTGTCTGCGGTGACGAGCACGACACCGGCGCCGCCCAGCAGGTCGCGCGCCACTTCCTGGTTGATCGGGTTGTCTTCGACGAGCAGCACTCGCACGCCCGCCAGGGCGGCACGGCGCGCGTCGAACGCTTCCTCACGGCGCTCGGCGCGCAGCGCGTGCTGCCCCGGCAGGTGCAGCGCGCCGAGGCAGGTGTCGAGCAGGGTCGAGGGTGTCACCGGCTTCGTCAGCGTCGCCGCCGCGCTGAGCCGAACGGCGGCCAGGTGGCGTACCACTTCGTCGCGGTTGAAGGCGGTCAGCATCAGAACCGTCGGCGGCGCGTGGCGCAGGCTCAGGCGCTCGACTCTGGCCAGGCACTCGATGCCATCCATCTCCGGCATCTGCCAGTCCAGCAGCAGCAGCCGGAAGGGCTGGTCGGCGCGGTCGGCCCGTTCGAGGGCCTCGATCGCGGCGGCGCCGCCGGCCACGGTGGCCGGCTGCATCCCGAAGCTCGCCGTCATCTGCGCGATCATCTCGCGCGCGACCGCGTTGTCGTCCACGACCAGCACCCGCAGGCCGTGCAGGCGCGCAATGCGGCCGGGTTCGTCGTCGGTTTGCAGCTGCGGGCCAAGACCGAATCGGCTCGTGAAATGGAAGCGGCTGCCCTGACCCGGCACGCTCTCCAGCCCGATCTCGCCGCCCATCATGCGCACGAGGTGGCTGCTGATCGCCAGCCCGAGCCCGGTGCCGCCGTAGCGTCGGCTGGTTGACGTATCCGCCTGCGAGAAGGGCTGGAACAGGCGCTGCTGTTGTTCGGCGCTGATGCCGATGCCGGTATCGTGTACCTCGAAGCGAAGCAGCACACCGTGGTCGTCACGCTCCAGTTCGTCGACCTTGACCACGACCTCGCCGCGCTCGGTGAACTTGACAGCGTTGTTGCCCAGGTTGAGCAGCACCTGCCCGAGCCGCATCGGGTCGCCCTCGAGCGTGGCCGGCAGGCCGGGCGCGAGCGCGAAGACGAGCTCCAGCCCGCTTTCCTCGGCCTTCATGCCGACCTGCGTGGCCAGATCGTCGAGCACGTCGCCCAGCTGGAAGGGGACGTTTTCCATGTCTAGATGACCCGCCTCGATCTTCGAGAAATCGAGGATGTCGTTGATGATGCCGAGCAGCGATTCGGCCGCGCAGTGCACCTTCTGAACGTAGTTCAGCTGCTGCGGGTTCAGCCCACTTTGCAGGGCCAGATGCGACATGCCGAGGATCGCGTTCATGGGCGTGCGGATTTCATGGCTCATGTTGGCCAGGAAGTCGCTCTTCGCGCGGTTGGCCACCTCTGCGGCATCGCGGGTGCGCTGAGCCTCTTCAAACACCGACTCGAGGTGTGCGATGGTGTCCGACAAGCGTTGTGTCATCGTGTTGATGCTCGCGCCCAGCACGCCGATCTCGTCGTGGGTGTCGATCACCGCACGCGCGGCCAGGTCACCGCCTGCCACGCGCTCGGCGACGGCCGTGAGCCCGCGCACGGGGCTGACGATGCTGCGCCGGAAGCCGTAGGCCAGCGTGACCGCGATCACCAGTGCCAGCAGCCCGACCGCAGCCGCGACAACGCGTGCGCTCGCGATGCCATTGACGGCGCCGGTGAGGGCGCCGCCGAGCTGGCGCTCCTGGGCCTGCGTCAGGCTGGCCAGGCGGTCGAGCATGGCGGCCGCTTGCGGCGCGACCTGCGTGCGGTAGAGGTACAGGTCTTCGTAGGCGTGTTCGCCGTTGATGATCGAGACGATCTGCAACGCGAGCTGCCCGATCTGCCCGCGCAGGCGAGCGATCTCGTCGAGCTGGGCGCGCTGCTCGGCGTCGAGCAACCCGCGCCCGGCCGACACCGCCGTCCATGCGGCCGCGTTGCTGGAAAGCTGCGGCCCGTAGGCCAGCTTGAAGTTCAACTCGCCAGACGCGCCGAACGCGATCAGGTTGGTGACCATCGCGTCGAACGAGGCCTGGAAGCGCAGCAGGTCTGCCAGCAGCTCGCGTTGGCGCGGCGTGTCGTGGCGCCGGCTTTGCAACTCGACGATGCGGCTCAGCGCTGTCAGCACGCCCACGCGGAGCGCTTGCACCTCCAGCCGCGACAACCTCAGCGCGGGCCGGTTCTTCAGCGGGTCGTCGTGCAACTCGAAGAGTTGCTGCGGCAGCCGTGCCCAACGCTCGTACTCGAGCGTCAACTCGTTCACCGAGCGGGTGGCCTCGGCCTCGGGCCAAGCCTGGGACATCGCCTGCAGCGAAGCGAGGCTGCGCTCGAAGTCAAGGCGTGAGGCGTGGTACTGCGCCACGTCTTGCGGGTCGCTCAGCACGAGGTAGCCACGCACGCGCAACTGCATGCTCAACAAGCTCGTCTGGGCCTGCGTGCTGGCAAGCAACGCCGGCCGGCGCAAGGTTTCGGCGCTCGCGATCTCGCGCGCCAGCCGCTGCCCGCCGATGAGGGCCAATGCCACCACCAGCAGGGTGACGCCGGCCAATGTGCCGAAGGCGATGGTCAACTTGCCGCCGATGCCCAGGCCGCGCCAACGCGCAGCGCCCGGCGGTGCTGCCTGCCAGGCCGCTCGTCTCATCGCGCCAAACCCAGCGACTCCCGGTAGGCGCGCCGCTGCGCGTCGCGCCCGAGGCGGATGGTGATCTCCTCGAAATCCACCGCCGTGGCCTTCAGCGCCGCCTCGGGGCTCAGCTGCCCGGCGACCGCCGCCGCCAGGTGCGTGTCGAGCGCCTGCCAGTAGCTGAAGGCACCGGGAATGCGCAGGTAGGGGAACTGCAGCGGGTTGCTGAAGTTCTCGAAGTACGCGTGCAGGTAGTCGCGCACGTCCGATTCGTCCCAGCCGGCGCGCAGATAGGTCTCGATCCGCCCCGTGCCGTCGGGCGGCAGGAAGTGGAAGCGCCGGCCCGGGTCGATGCCGTCCCATCCGCGCACGGCGTACACCCGCGACTTTTCCTTGGTCGCCATCAACGCGAACAGGAAGTAGGTTGCCTCGGGCGCCTTCGAGTACTTCGAGATCACGCCGGCCCACGAGCCGCCGGTGGTGTTGCCCACACGATTGGCCTTCGCGGTCTTGATCCAGGCTCCCTTGACCGGGTCGTGGTATGCGACGGTGCCGGGCATCGCGGCGGCGCCGATCTTGCCGCGCACCTTGCTGCCCTCGTCTTGTGCCAGTGCGCCCAGGTCGCCCCAGGTGAACGCAAGAGCGGCCCGGCCCGACAGGAACAGATCCCAGCTCTTGCCGAGATCCCAGTTGAGCATGTCCTTGGGGCCGAACCGGACCAGATCGACCAGCGCTTCGAGCGCACGCACATGGCCGGGGCTGGCGATCAGCGGCTTCATCGTGTTCGGGTCGAACCAGTAGAGGTTCGGGTTGTTCGGGCCGATGACGAAGGGTGCCGAGAACGACATGAAATGAAACATGCCCTGGGCGCCGACCTTCAGGTGCAACGTCAGCCCATGATCGGGCACACCGTCGGCGTTGAGGTCCTTGCCGTTGAAGTATTCGGCCACGTCGCGGAACTGCGCCCAGGTGCTCGGCACGCCGAGCGGGTAGCCGTAGGCCTTGGCGAACGCCGCGCGGTGCTGCGGGTCGGCGATCAGGTCGCGCCGGTAGTACATCACCTGGCCGTCGTGGTCGTTGCCGATCATGTACTTCTTGCCCGCATAGCTGAGCAGTTTGCGCGGCGCGGGCAGCACCTGGTCGACGTCCCATTTCGGGAAGCGCGGGTCGGTGTAGTACTTGTCGTAAGAGACGAGGTAGTTGCCCGCCACAAGTTCACCCAGCCACCACGCGCCTGCATAGGCGGCGTCGTACCTGCCGACACCGTTGGTCAGATCGGACATGAAGTTGGGGAACAGCTCCTGGTGCGTCACCTGCACGAGCTCCAGCGTGGCGCCGGTGGCGGCCTCGAACTCGGCCTTCAACTCGCCGAGGGTGCCGGCGTTCGCCTCCTTCACCATCAGCACCGTCACGCGCTGGCCAGCGAACGGACACTGGCCCGGCTTGCACGGCGGCGCGACCTGCGGCGGCACGACGGCGCTGGCCCTCACCAACGAGGTCTTGTAGTCCTCCGGCTTGGCAGGTTTGGCGTCTTGTGCCGAAGCGACCAGTGCCGCCATTCCGGCCATCGCCGCCAACCAACCCACGAGTGCTTTCATGCTGCGATCCCTTCTGTGAGACAGCTCGCGCGGTGCGCCTCAAAAACCGAGCGAGGCCCGATAGGCGCGGCGTTGCCGATCACGCCCGAGGCGGATCGTGATCTCCTCGAAGTCCACCGCAGTGGCCTTCAGGGCGGCCTCCGGGCTCAGTTGCCCGGAGGCCGCCTCGGTCAGGTGCAGATCGACCGCGAGCCAGTAGCTGTAGGCGCCGGGAATACGCAGGTAGGGCAGTTGCTGCTTGTTGGTGTAGGTGTCGTAGTACGCCTGCAGGTAGTCGCGCACGTCGGCCGTGTCCCAGCCGGCGAGCAGGTAGTTTTCAATCTTGCCCGTGCCGTTCGGCGGCAGGAAGTGGAAGCGCCGGCCCGGGTCGATGCCGTCCCAGCCACGGGCCGCGTAGACCTCCGATTTTTCGCGCGACGCCATCAGCGCGAGCAGGTAGTAGGTCGCCTCGGGCGACTTCGAAAAGCGCGAGATCACGCCGGCCCATGAACCCCCGGTGGTGTTGCCTACGCTATTCGGCCGGGCGGTCCGGATCCACTTGCGCTGCCCGATGTCGTAGTACTCGTGAACCCCCGGCAGTTGCGCGGCACCAACCTTGCCCCGCACCCGGCTGCCCTGTTGCTGCGCCAGCGCGCCCAGGTCGCCCCAGGTGAGCGCCAGTGCGGCACGGCCGGCGAGGAAATGGTCCCAACCCCTGCCGAGATCCCAGCGCAGCATTTCCTTGGGGCCGAAGGCCGTGAGGTCAACGAGCACCTTGAGCGCGCGCACGTGGCCCGGGCTGTCGATCAAGGGCTTCATCGTCTGCGGGTCGAACCAGTACAGCTTCGGGTTCGACGGCCCGATGACGAAGGGCGCCGACAGCGACATGAAGTGGAACATGCCCTGCGCGCCGATCATCAGCGGCAACACCACGCCGTGGTCGGGCTCGCCATCGCCATTCAGGTCCTTGCCATTGAAATACTCGGCAACGTCGCGGAATTCCTCCCACGTCGTCGGCACGCCGAGTGCGTGGCCATAGGCCTGCTGGAATGCCGCGCGGTGTTTCGGGTCGGCCAGCAGATCGCGCCGGTAGTACATCACCTGACCGTCGTGGTCGTTGGCCACCATGTACTTGCGGCCGTTGTACGTGAGCAGCCTGCGCGGCGCGGGCAACACCTCGCCGATGTCCCAGGCGGGGAAGCGCGGGTCTTTGTAATACGGGTCGTAGGGCAGCAGAAAGTTGCCTTCCACAAGCTCACCCAGCCACCACGCGCCCGCGATGCAGGCGTCGTAGATGCCCGTGCCGCTGGTCAGGTCGGCGGTCAGGGTGGTGAACAACTCGGCGATGGGGCGCCGAACGATCTCAAGCTTCGCCCCGGTCGCGGCTTCGAACTCCGCCTTCAGTTCAACCAGCGGCGCGCCGATCGGCATGTTGTCCACCACCAGCACGGTGACCCGCTGCCCCGCGAACGGGCAGTGCCCGGGTGCACACGGGGCGACCACGCGAGGTGGCACCCGTTCGCCGGGTTTGACGAGCGCGGAGTCGGACCCCCTGGGCGGATAGGCCGGCTCTGCATCCGCCGCAATCCCGGGCTGACACAGCTGCACGAGGAGGGCCAGGCACCCACCCCACCGCCAAGGACCCTTGTGACGCTTGATCACGGCTTGTCTCCCGCGGAACACGACTGCGATCGCGCATTCTTCGGATTCATCTTGCACTTCATTTGCGCATTTGCAAGCCTCGGGTAACCCGCCCCTGAACCGCCCATTGGGCATCGGCTACAAGGCCGGAAGCCAGCAGGAGCGGGCCTCAGCCGTCCTTGGAACTCGCGGCACCGGTGGTCAGCCAATGCGACAAGGTGGCGAACATTTCGTCAACCTTGATCGGCTTGGCGATGTGGTCATTCATGCCGGCCTCGAGCGCTACTTCCCGGTCACCGACCATCGCATTGGCGGTCATGGCGATCACCGGCAGCGCCTGCAGCGGCGGCCGCCGCCGCAGGGCACGGGTCGCGGCGTAGCCGTCCATCACCGGCATCTGGCAGTCCATGAGCACGAGGTCGAAGGTCTCGCGCTCGAGAACCTCGAGCGCCTGCTTGCCGTCGCCGGCCAGTTGGACCTCGGCACCGGCGCGGCGCAGCAGCTCCATCGCCAGTTCCTGGTTGATCGGGTTGTCTTCGACGAGCAGGATGCGCGCGCCACGAACGGCCGCCCGCACGTCGCCGCCCTGCGGGCGCCGCGGCGCCTGCACGGCCTGCGCGCGCCGGCCGAACCGCACGCTGAAGTGAAAGCGGCTGCCGCGGCCCGGCTCGCTGTCGTACGCCAGCTCGCCGCCCATCAGACGCACCAGGTCGCGGCTGATCGCCAGGCCCAGGCCGGTGCCGCCGAAGCGGCGGCTCGTCGACGCGTCGCCTTGCGAGAAAGGCTGGAACAGGCGCTCACGCAACTCGGGCGCGATGCCGATGCCGGTGTCGCGCACGGCGAAGCGAAGCTGCACCGACGCATCGCCCTGTGCGAGGACATCGACCGAGATCACGACCTCGCCCTGCTCGGTGAACTTGACCGCGTTGCTGCCCAGGTTCAGCAGCACCTGGCCCAGGCGCAGCGGATCGCCGAGCAGCGCGCTTGGCAGCGCCGTCGGCACGTCCAGCCGCAGGGCCAGACCGGCCGCCTGGGCACGCAGTCCGAGCACGTCGACCACGCGGTCGAGTACGTCGCGCAGCTGGAACGGGATGGATTCGACATCGAGCTTGCCGGCCTCGATCTTCGAGAAGTCGAGGATGTCGTTGATGATGCCCAGCAGCGACTCCGCAGCCGTGTGCGCCTTCTCGACGTATTGGCGCTGCTCGGGCGGCAACCCGCCCTCCAGCGCGAGGCCGGACATGCCGAGGATCGCGTTCATCGGCGTGCGGATTTCGTGGCTCATGTTGGCCAGGAAGGCGCTCTTCGCCTCGTTGGCCGCCTGCGCGGCATCACGCGCCTGGCGCAACTCGGCCGTGCGTTGCCGAACGGTGTGCTCGAGCTCGTCTTTGTGGCGGTGCAGCGCGGCGCCCCGCTCCTGGACCGCATCCATCATCGCGTTGAAGGCCTGGCTCAGCCGCGCCAGTTCGTCGGCGCCGCCGGCGGGCACACGGCGCCCATAGTCGTCTTGAGTGCGAATCTCGTCGACCGCCTGCGCCAGCGCCGACACCGGTGTCACGATGCTGCGCTGCAGGGCCACCAGCAGCCCGAACGTGACGACGGCCAGCAACCCGAGCGTGCCGGCGCCGAAGGCGAGCAGCGCATCGCGCATCTCGCGTTCGATCGTGCGCAGGTCCATCACGAGGCGCAAGTGCGCGCCGTCGTTCAGCGATTGCACGAGCTCGGCGGTGTGCTCCGCTGGCGAGATGACCAGGCCGTCGGCACGGTGCAAGGCCGCCGCCGGGCGGGCGCTGGGCACGCCGCCCGCTGCGCGGTAGCGGCCAAGCGTGCGGCCGTCGGCCAGAGCGATTTGCGCTTCGACGATCTGCGGATTGGCGCGCAGCGACTCGAGCAGTTCCTGCGCCCGCGCAGCATCGCCGAAGGCCACGGCCGCCTCGGCGCCCACTGACAGCAGCTGGGCGTAGGGCTCGACGACCTGGCGCACACGCGGCTCCAGCGTCAGGCGCTCGACGAGCACGAACGCCGCGCCCGCAACGAAGAAAGCGAGCAGCGCTGCAACGAACAGCACGCGCAGCAACTTGCCGCGGATGTCGGTCGGGCGAAGCAGCTTCATTTCCAGCGGCGCACCGCGCCGTTCTCGTAAACCTCGTGCGCCACTTCGAGGATTTTTGACGGGATCGTCAACGAAACCGCACGCGCCTGGTCGAGGTTGATGCCCATCTCGATGCGCTCACCGACCTGCAGGCGCACGATGCCGCCTTCGTCGAGGAACTCCGGTGCCTCGCCGACGGTGAGCACGGGTTGGCGCCGCAGTTCGCTCAGCACGGCGCGGCGCCGCACCGGGTTGAGCGTGCCGACGAAGACGATCTGGCAACCTTGCAGCTGCTCGGGCGCCTTCGCGCGCACGATCTCGAAACGCCGCCCTTGCTCGATGCGGCCGGAGAAGGTCTTCTCCAGCGTGTCGTCGAAATGCTCGGCGGCAAGTACGCAGATCGTCCAGGGTGCACGCTCGTCCTTGAAGGCGCTGCCGGGCCAGACCACGTAGCGCGCGAAGTTGCGCAGGAAGGCGGCCTCCACGGCGGCGCGCTGCGCGACGATCGCGTCTTGCGCAGCGGCAGGGCCGGCCAACAGCCAGGCCGCGAGCGTGGCCATCACAAACATCCCGCCGCGGGCGGGCGCATGCGCACCGAGCGCGGCTGAGCCCGAGGGCGGATTCAAAGGCCGGCCTTCAGCGTGAGCAGCAATTCGCGCGGCCGCGACCGGCTGCTTTGCGAAGGGCGGTAGGTCTGCGCAGTGAGGTTCTTGCCGGTCAGCTCGAGGCTCAGTCGCCGGCCGTTGACCCGCCAGCTGTACCCGGCCATCGCGTTGACCAGCACATAGCTCTGCCGCGACGAGGCCGGGCCGTCGCTCAGCAGTGTCTGGTCGCGCACGAGGTTGATGCCGCCGCCGACGTAGGCGCCGCCGCCGCTGCCCGGCGTGAAATCATGGCGTGCCCACAGGTTGGCGAGATGCGGGGCGCTCATCTGCAGCCGCGAGCCGTGCAGCAGCGCGACGGTTTTGTAGTTGACCTGGCCGGCGGCATCGAGCGTGGCCGGGTCTTGCGCGAGGATCGCTGCATCGTTGCCGCTGACCTCGCGGATGCGCGCGTCCATGTAGCTGTAGGACGCATAAACCTGCCAGCCTTCGGCCGGCGTGATCGTCGCGTCGAGTTCCACGCCGCGCGAGCGTTGCTCGCCACTCTGGATGTTGGAGATCACCACCGAGCCGGCCGCGTTGGTCTGCGCGATGTCGTTGACGATGTCGTTGTTGCGCAAGTCGTAAACGGTCAGCGTGCCCGACACGCGGCCGTCGAACAGTTCGGCCTTCAGGCCGAGATCCCAGCCCTTGCCATGCGAGGGCGCGGCCGGCGCCGTTGTGCCGTCGACCCGCATCAGCACCTGCGCGCCGGGCACGAAAGACTCGGCATACGAGGCGAAGACCGAGAGTCGCGGCTCGAACTTGTAGAGCACCCCCAGTTGCGGCGTCGCCTGGCGCGCGTCGATTCGGTCGGCGCGGCCGCTGACGCGGTCGTCGAGGTGGCTCGACGTCGTGGTCAGGCGCCAGCCGGCGAGCAGCAGCAGCCGGTCGTCGATCAGTCCGAGCGTGCCGCCTGCATAGATCGATCGGTCGGTGAAGTCGGTGCGGCGGTCGGCCGGGTTGGCCGTCAGCGTGGACAGCGGGATGTCGACGTGGCGGTTCCACGTCGAGGGGTCGCGCAGATCCCACAGCGGCAGCGGCGTGGCGGTCGGGACGTTGCCCAACGCCGGGTCGTTCGGGGCCTGCCCGGCGCTGTTGTCGAACCGGCGTGCCACGTGCTGGGCCCCGAGCAGCACGCGCAGGCTGGCTTCGCCGAGGCGGTAGCGCCCGACCGCGTCGAGCGAGAAGGTTCGCCCCTCGTTGGCGTAGGTCTGGCGGCGCAGGCGCCGGCCCTGCAGGAAGGTCTCGTTGTTCGCCATGCCCAGGTTGCCCGATGCGAGCATGTCGACACTGAACGTCTGGCGCGCGAAGCCGGCGCGCAGATTCCAGTGTTCGTCGGCCGCCACATCGACCCACGCGTTCAATGATTCCGTGCGGCTCTCACGGTAGTCGACGTCGGACATGCTGTTCCAGTTGTCCGGCAGGCCCGGCACGTCAGCGCCGGAAAGATTCGGGTCTGCGGCGCTCGGCACGACGCCGCTCTGCCGCCCGTAGCCGGGTTTCTGCATCAGCTGGGGCGTCTCGAGCTTGCGGAAGTTTTCGTACTTCACCGTCACGCTGACGCGATCGCTCGGCTGCCACAGCAGCGAGGGCGAGAGGTTGCGTGAGCGCGCCTCGTAGGGCTGCCAGTAGTGGATGTCTTCGTCGGCTGACGCGGCGACCCGGAAGAACAGCGTGGGCGCCGCGGGGCCGGTCACGTCGGCCTGCACGCGGTACTGGCCGTAGGAGCCGATGCGCGCTTCGCCCGTGCCGGCGAAGCGCGACTGCGGGCTCTTGGTGATGACGTTGACGATGCCGCCCGGCGCGACCTGCCCGTAGAGGAACGATGCAGGCCCCTTGACCACTTCTACGCGCGCGATGTTGGTGAAATCGAAGATCGACGGGCCGTGGAAACCGTCGCGCAGGATCTGCGTGTTGCCCGGCGTCGAACTCACGGCGAAGCCGCGGATCGCCAGGTTCGCATTGCCTTCGGTGAAATCGTTGCTGCGGTACGTGACGCCGGGCGAATAACGCGCGATGTCGAAAATATTGACCGGCTTCTGGTCTTCGATGAAGGACTCGGTGAAGGCCTGGATCGCGAACGGCAACTCGCGGATCGGTGTGTCCAGGCGCGAGCCCGAAACCGAATTCGAGGCACGGTAGCCGCGGTCCAGCCGGGTCGCGACATCGAAGGGCGAGACCCGCACGCGAACCAGTTCGCTGATGTCCATGTCGGCGACGGCGCCGTCGGTGCGCCCGGGTTCAGCCGCGCAAGCCGGGCCCCATGCGAGCGCCGCGGCGGCGACCGCCGTGACGGCAGCGCAGCGTGTCTCGCCCACCGGGTTGTCTCGATGCCAGAGCGCCAAGATGGCCTCCGTTTGCCGTTTGGATCAGTCTATACCCGGCGGCTGCGGCTGCGGAGCGTCGATTTGTGCGGCAATTCGCAGCGTCGGCCGAGCGGGCGTTCCGAGTTCGTTGCTCGCGTCTCGAGCGTCTCACTCAATATCGACTGCAGCTCGCTCGGGCCGTGCGCGAGCACGCGCCCAAGCCCCTCACACCAGCACGCGCTCGATGCCGCCCTCGTTGGCGCGCGCCACGTACTCGGGCAGCCAGTCGGGCCCGAGGATCTGGTTCGCCATCTCGACCACGATGTAGTCGGCTTCGAGCAGGCCGTTGTTCAGGTCACCGGTGTAGCGGCTCAGGCCTTGCAGGCAGCTCGGGCAAGAGGTCAGGATCTTCATCGGCCCCTTCTCTGCCACGGCTCCCGTCGCGCGCAGTGCCGCTTCGTCCTTGCGCAACTCTTCTTCCTTGCGGAAGCGCACCTGGGTCGAGATGTCGGGGCGGGTCACGCCGAGCGTGCCGCTTTCGCCGCAGCAGCGTTTGCTCTCGATCACGTTCGGGCCGACCAGCGCCTTCACAGTCTTCATCGGCTCCTGCAGCTTCATCGGCGTGTGGCAGGGGTCGTGGTACAGGTAGCCCCCCGCCGCTGCGGCGCCGAGCGTGATACCTTTTTCGAGCAGGTATTCGTGGATGTCGATGATGCGACAGCCGGGGAAGATGTCTTCGAACTTGTAGCCCTGCAGCTGGTCGTAACACGTGCCGCAGCTCACCACCACGGTCTTGATGTCGAGGTAGTTCAGCGTGTTGGCCACCCGGTGGAACAGCACCCGGTTGTCGGTGATCATCTTCTCGGCCTTGTCGAACTGGCCCGAGCCGCGCTGCGGGTAACCGCAGCACAGGTAGCCCGGCGGCAGCACGGTCTGCACACCGGCATGCCACAACATCGCCTGCGTCGCCAGGCCGACCTGCGAGAACAGGCGCTCCGACCCGCAGCCGGGGAAATAGAACACCGCTTCGGTTTCGCCCGTGGTCGTCTTCGGGTCGCGGATGATCGGAACGTAGTCCTTGTCTTCGATGTCGAGCAGTGCACGCGCCGTCTTCTTCGGCAGGCCACCCGGCATCTTCTTGTTGATGAAGTGGATCACCTGTTCCTTGATCGGCGCGGCGCCGACCGTGGAGCGCGGCGCTGCGGTCTGCTTGTTGGCCAGACCGCGCAGCAGGTCGTTGGCCAGGCGCTGCACCTTGAAGCCGACATCGACCATGCCCATGCGCAAGAGCTTGATGGTCTCGGGGTTGGTGGCGTTCAGGAACATCATCGCCATCTTGTTGCCCGGGCGGAAGCTCTTCTTGCCCATCTTGGTCAACAGGTTGCGCATGTTCATCGAGACGTCGCCGAAGTCGATGTCGACCGGGCACGGGCTCAGGCACTTGTGGCACACCGTGCAGTGGTCGGCCACGTCTTCGAACTCTTCCCAGTGTTTGATGCTCACGCCACGCCGCGTTTGCTCTTCGTAGAGAAACGCCTCGACCAGCAGCGAGGTCGCGAGGATCTTGTTGCGCGGGCTGTAGAGCAGGTTGGCGCGCGGCACGTGCGTCGCGCACACCGGTTTGCACTTGCCGCAGCGCAGGCAGTCTTTCACCGAGTTGGCGATCTCGCCGATGTCGCTGCGCTGCATGATCAATGACTCGTGGCCCATCAACCCGAAGCTCGGCGTGTAGGCGTTGGTCAGGTCGGCCTTTAGGGCCGGGTCGCGCAGCAGCTTGCCCTTGTTGAAGCGCCCTTGCGGGTCGACGCGCAACTTGTAGGCGGTGAAGTCGGCCATCTCTTCGACGGTCAGGAACTCCAGCTTCGTGATGCCGATGCCGTGTTCGCCCGAGATCACGCCGTCGAGGCTGCGCGCCAGCTTCATGATGCGGGCCACGGCTTCGTGGGCCGTCTGCAGCATCTGGTAGTTGTCGCTGTTCACCGGGATGTTGGTGTGCACGTTGCCGTCGCCGGCGTGCATGTGAAGCGCCACCCAGACTCGACCCTTGAGCACCTGGCCATGGATCTTCTGGCACTCGTCGACGATGGGCTTGAGCGCCGAGCCGGCAAAGATGTCCTGCAGCTTCGCCTTGATCTGCGTCTTCCAGGAAGCGCGCAGCGTGTGGTCTTGCAGGTCGGTGAAGTAGCTGCGGCCCGTGCCGGCCTGTACTTCATCGAGATGCGTCAGCCAATAGCGCCACTGCTGGCCCACATCCTGCAAAACGCCGAGCGCCTGCTGCACCCGATCTTCCAGCAACTCGGCCGACGCGATCTCGCCAGCGTCGTCGCTCTTGCCGAGCGGCAGATTGCCCTTCATGAAAAACGCTTCGAGCGCGTCCACCAGCGCCAGCTTGTTGCGCAGGCTCAGCTCGATGTTGATGCGCTCGATGCCTTCGGTGTACTCGCCCATGCGCGGCAGCGGAATCACCACGTCTTCGTTGACCTTGAACGCGTTGGTGTGTTTGCTGATCGCCGCGGTGCGCTTGCGGTCGAGCCAGAACTTCTTGCGCGCGTCGGCGCTGACGGCGATGAAGCCCTCGCCGGCGCGGCCGTTGGCCAGGCGCACCACTTCGCTGGTGGCGCGGGCCACCACGTCGGCGTCGTCACCGGCAATGTCGCCAAACAGCACCATCTTCGGCAGGCCGCCGCGTTTGCTCTTGGTGGCATAGCCCACCGCGCGAAGGTAGCGGTCGTCGAGGTGTTCCAGGCCGGCCAGGATCGCGCCGCCCGCCTTCGCCTCGGCGAACATGAAGTCCTTGATGTCGACGATGCTGGGCACCGCGTCTTTCGCGTTGCCGAAGAATTCAAGGCACACGGTGCGTGTGTGCTTGGGCATCTTGTGCACGACCCAACGCGCTGACGTGATGAGCCCGTCGCAGCCTTCCTTCTGAATGCCCGGCAGGCCGGCGAGGAACTTGTCGGTCACGTCCTTGCCCAGGCCTTCCTTGCGGAAGGTGGCGCCAGGAATGTCGAGGCGCTCGGTGCGTTCGAGCTTCTTGCCCGACGCGTCGAAATAACGCAACTCGAAGCTCGCCAGCTCCACGTCGTGGATCTTGCCCATGTTGTGGTTCAGGCGTGTCACTTCCAGCCACTTGGCTTCGGGCGTGACCATTCGCCACGAGGCCAGGTTGTCGAGCGCGGTGCCCCACAGCACGGCCTTCTTGCCACCCGCGTTCATCGCGATGTTGCCGCCAATGCACGAGGCCTCGGCCGAGGTGGGGTCGACCGCGAACACGAAGCCGCCACGTTCGGCCGCGTCGGCCACACGTTGCGTGACGACGCCGGCTTCGGTCCAGACGGTCGCCACCTCGCGGCCCATGCCCGGCAAGGTCTTCATCTCGACCTCGGTCATCGCCTCCAATTTCTCGGTGTTGATGACCGCGCTGTTCCAGGTCAGCGGGATCGCGCCGCCGGTGTAGCCGGTGCCGCCGCCGCGCGGGATGATCGTGAGGCCGAGTTCGACGCAGCCCTTCACGAGCCCGGCCATCTCGGCCTCGGTGTCGGGCATGAGGACGACGAACGGATATTCGACGCGCCAGTCGGTCGCGTCGGTCACGTGCGAGACGCGGCTCAGGCCGTCGAACTTGATGTTGTCTTTCAACGTCACGCGGCCGAGCACTTTGGCGCAGCGGCGGCGCAATTCGGCGACCTGATCGAACTGCTCGGCGAACGCCGTGACCGCGCCGCTCGCGGCCTGAAGCAGTTCGCCGACCACCGCGTCACGCTCGACATCGCTGCCCGGCGTGCGGCGTTTTTCCACTTCACCGAGCCGGTGGTGCAGCGCCTCGATCAGCAGCTTGCGCCGCCTCGGGTTGTCGAGCAGGTCGTCTTGCAAATACGGATTGCGCTGCACCACCCAGATGTCGCCCAGCACTTCGTAGAGCATGCGGGCCGAACGGCCGGTCTGGCGCTCGCTGCGCAGGCGGTTCAGCAGTTCCCACGAGCGGCTCCCAAGCAACCGGATCACGATCTCGCGGTCTGAGAACGAGGTGTAGTTGTAGGGAATTTCGCGCAGTCGCGGCGCGTGGGGCACAGCCAGGGTGGCGGCGCTGATCTGGCTCAGGGCGAGGGGTGCGTTCATGGGGTCCGGGGGCGCGTGGCAGCCCCCGTGGTGGCACTTGGAGACGAATCGTACCGCAGCCCATGCGGCACCGCAGCAAAGGGTCGGGCGCAACACAAGGCCGACCCTGAGGCTTCCCCCGATTGCCGCCTGGCAGCTTCGCAGCGATAAACGCGGCTGTCACAAAACAAACGCAGACTGCCGGGCTGGCGACAAACCAGCCCCCTTTTCCCACGGAGTCATCATGAAATTGAAATCTCTCTCGCTCGCATCCGGACTGATCGCGCTGGCGCTTTCGGGTCCGGCCCAGGCCCAGGTCGAAGTCCAGTGGTGGCACTCGATGACCGGCGGGCTCAACGAATGGGTCAACGACCTCGCCAAGAATTTCAACGCGAGCCAGACGGACTACAAGATCATCCCCACGTTCAAGGGCAACTACGACGAATCGATGGTTGCCGCGATGGCCGCATTCCGTGCCGGCAACGCACCGGACATCCTGCAGGTCTTCGAGGTCGGCACGGCGACGATGATGGCCGCCAAGGGCGCGATCAAACCCGTGGCCGAGGTGATGAAGCAAAGCGGCGTGCCGTTCGACCCCAAGGGTTACGTGCCCGCGGTGGCCGCCTACTACACCGCCCCCAACGGCCAGATGCTGTCGTTTCCGTTCAACAGTTCGACGACGATCTTCTATTACAACAAGGACGCGTTCAAAGCGGCCGGTCTCGACCCCAACAAACCGCCCACCACCTGGCCCGAATTGACACTGGCCGCGGCCAAGCTCAAGGCGGCCGGCAGCAAGTGCCCCTACACCAGCAGCTGGGTGAGCTGGGTTCATCTTGAGAGCTTCTCGCTCTGGCACAACACGCTCTTTGCGACGCAGAACAACGGCTTCGGCGGCCCGGGTGCGCGTCTGGCCTTCAATTCGCCGCTGCATCTGCGCCACTTCGAGAATCTTTCGAACATGGCCAAGCAGGGGCTGTTCGTCTACAAGGGCCGTGCCAGCGTGGCCGTGCCCTCGTTCGTTTCGGGCGAGTGCGCGATGATGACCGGCTCGGCAGGCTCGTATGCCGACGTCGCGAAGAGCGGCAAGTTTGCCTACGGCCTGGCGCCCCTGCCCTATTACCCCGACGTCCCTGGCGCCCCGCAGAACACCGCCATCGGCGGTGCCAGCCTGTGGGTGATGGCGGGCAAGAAGCCTGCCGAGTACAAGGGCGTTGCCAAATTCTTCGAGTACCTGTCCAACCCCGAGGTCCAGTCGGCCAGCCACAAGCGCACCGGTTACCTGCCGATCACGATGGCGGCGTACCAGTTGACCGAGAAATCGGGCTTCTACAAGGAGAAGCCGGGCACCGACGTGGCGGTGACGCAGATGATCCGCAAGACGACCGACAAGTCGCGCGGCATCCGCCTGGGCAATTTCGTGCAGATCCGCACCATCATCGACGAAGAAACCGAAGCGATCTGGTCGGGCAAGAAGACGCCCAAGGAAGCGCTGGACGAAGCGGTGAAGCGCGGCAACGAGCAGCTCGAGCGCTTCGAGAAGTCGACCAAGACGGCGCAGCGCTGATCTGAGCCAGAGCCTTTGCGCGCACCCTGCGCGTGGGATGCCCCGACCATGCCGAACCCGGCTGGATCGGGGCTTGTTTCATTGACCACAGGTCTTCATGGAAAAGCGCGTTCGCTTCAACTCCGCCTGGTTGCCCTGGGTGCTGCTGGCACCGCAGGTGGTCATCATCGCGGTGTTTTTCTTCTGGCCTGCGGCGCAGGCGGTGCTGCAGTCCATGCAGGTGCAGGACAGCTTCGGCCTGTCCACCGAATGGGTCGGCCTAGACAACTTCAAGACGCTGTTCCGCGACGCGACCTACCTCGAGTCGTTCAAGACGACGGCGATCTTCTCGATCCTGGTGGCGGTGCTCGGCATCTCGCTGTCGCTTCTGCTGGCGGTCTTTGCCGATCGCGTCATCAAGGGCGCACTGGCGTACCGCACGATTCTGATCGTGCCTTATGCGGTCGCACCCGCGGTGGCCGGCGTGCTGTGGGTGTTCATGTTCTCGCCTTCGATCGGCGTCGTGGCCTACGGTCTGGCGAAGTATTTCGGCTTCGACTGGAACCACCTGCTCAACTCCACACACGCGATGACGCTGATCGTGGCCGCCGCCGTCTGGAAGCAGATCTCCTACAACTTCCTGTTCTTCGTCGCGGGTCTTCAGTCGATCCCGAAATCGCTGATCGAAGCCGCGGCGATCGACGGCGCACGCGCCTGGCGCCGCTTCTGGACCATCCAGTTCCCGCTGCTCACGCCGACGACCTTCTTCTTGCTCGTCATCAACATGGTGTACGCATTCTTCGACACCTTCGCGATCATCGACGCGACCACCAGCGGCGGACCGGGACGCGACACCTTGATCATGGTCTACAAGGTCTACATCGACGGCATTAAGGGCGGCGACATAGGCAGCTCCGCGGCGCAGTCGGTCGTGCTGATGCTGATCGTGGTGGCGCTGACGGTGCTGCAGTTCCGTTATGTGGAGAAGAAAGTGAACTACTGATGGGGCAGTTTCCGAGGGTTGAAGGTCATGGTTGAACGCCGCGTCTCGCTGGGAATCCTGGCCCACGTCGTGATGATTTTCGGGATGCTGATCGTCGCGTTCCCGCTTTACCTCGCCTTCGTCGCGTCCACGCACGAGGCGCAGGAAATCGTCCAGGCGCCGATGCCGCTGCTGCCCGGCAGCCATTTCCTGGAGAACTACCGCGACGCACTCACCGGGCATGGCGGTGGTGCGGGTTCGAACGCGCCAGTGGGCCGGATGATGTGGGTCAGCCTGGTCACGGCGCTCGGCATCGCCTTCGGCAAGATCGCGGTCTCGCTGCTGTCGGCATTTGCGCTCGTCTACTTCCGCTTTCCGTTCCGAAACTTCTTCTTCTGGGCCATCTTCGTGACGCTGATGCTGCCGGTCGAGGTGCGCATCCTGCCGACCTACAAGGTCGTCTCCGACCTCGGCATGCTCAACAGTTACGCCGGGCTGACGATCCCGTTGATCGCGTCGGCCACCGCGACCTTTCTGTTCCGCCAGTTCTTCCTGACCGTGCCCGAAGAGCTGGTCGAGGCCGCACGCATGGACGGCGCCGGGCCGATGCGCTTCTTCTGGGACATCCTGCTGCCGCTGTCCAAGACCTCGATCGCGGCGCTGTTCGTCATTCAGTTCATCTACGGTTGGAACCAGTACCTCTGGCCGCTGCTCGCGACGACCAGCGAGGACATGTACCCGGTCGTCGTCGGCATCAAACGAATGATTGCCGGCGGCGATTCGGGCAACGAGTGGAACATCGTGATGGCCACCGCGATCATGGCGATGATCCCCCCGGCCATTGTCGTGATCTTCATGCAGCGCTGGTTCGTCAAGGGCCTGGTCGACACCGAAAAGTAAAAGAGAAATAGACATGGCATCCATCAGCGTGCAAGACGTCGTCAAGCGCTACGGCATCGGCCCGAAAGCCAACCAGGTGATCCACGGCGTCAACGCCGAAATCGCCGACGGCGAGTTCATCGTCATCGTCGGGCCCTCGGGCTGCGGCAAGAGCACCCTCCTGCGCATGGTCGCGGGCCTGGAGGAAGTGACCGGAGGCACGATCTCGATCGGCGGCCGCGTCGTCAACGACACCGAGCCGAGCGAACGCGACATCGCGATGGTGTTCCAGAACTACGCGCTCTACCCGCACATGAGCGTCTTCGACAACATGGCCTACGGGCTGAAGATCGCGAAGGTGCCGCTCGAAGAGATCAAGCAGCGTGTCGACAAGGCCGCGAAGATTCTCGAACTCGCGCCTTTCCTGCAACGCAAACCGCGCGAGCTTTCGGGCGGGCAGCGCCAGCGAGTTGCGATGGGCCGTGCGATCGTGCGCCAGCCGCAGGTTTTCCTGTTCGACGAACCGCTTTCCAACCTCGATGCCAAGCTGCGCGCGCAAACCCGGCTCGAGATCCAGAAACTGCACGCCGAGCTGGGTGTCACCTCGCTGTTCGTCACCCACGACCAGGTCGAGGCGATGACACTCGCGCAGCGCATGATCGTGATGAACGCCGGCCGCATGGAGCAGATCGGCACGCCCGAAGAGGTGTACCACCGCCCGGCCACGACCTTCGTCGCCGGCTTCATCGGCTCGCCGCCGATGAACCTGATCAAGGGTGTGGCCGACGGCTCGCGTTTCATTGTCGACGGCCAGACGCTGCCCTTGCCCGGCGCCGCGCCACGCTCGGGCGAGCTGATCCTCGGCTTGCGACCCGAGCACGCCAGCCTGCGCCCGGCCGGCAACCTGGGCTGGCAGCTGAAGGTCGAGATGCTCGAGATGCTGGGCGCCGAGCGGCTCGTGTATTGCAGCGCCGGCAGCGTGCTGTTCACGGTGCGGGTCGAAGCCACGCTCGTGCCGCCCAAGATCGGCGACATCGTCACTTTGCAGGCCGCTCCCGACCAGCTGCACTGGTTCGACACGGCGACCACACAGCGCATCGCCTGACGATGAAAGCCTGGCCGTACCCGTTGTGGGTGGCGCACCGCGGCGCTGGCAAGCTCGCGCCAGAAAATACGCTGGCGGCATTTCGGGTCGGTGCGGGGCACGGCTACCGTGCTTTCGAATGCGACGTGAAGCTCAGCGCCGATGGCGTGCTGTTCCTGCTGCACGATGCGACGTTGGAGCGCACCACCTCCGGCGCGGGCAACGCAGGCGCGCAAAGCTGGAGCAACTTGTCCTTGCTCGATGCCGGCAGCTGGCACGGCCGCGCGTTCGCCGGCGAGCCGCTGCCGAGCCTGGAAGCCATCGCCGCCTATTGCCGGCGCAACGGCTTCGCCCTGAACATCGAGATCAAGCCGACCCCCGGCGCCGAGGCGCAGACCGGCCGCGCGGTCGGCCTGGAAGCCACGCGGCTTTGGGCGGATGACGCGCTGCCACCCCTGCTCAGCTCGTTCAGCCCCGAAGCGCTGCAAGGAGCGCGCGACACGGCGCCCGATCTGCCGCGCGCCCTGCTGCTCGACACGCTGCGCGAAGGCTGGTTCGAGCAGGCCCACCAGCTTGGCTGTGTTGCCGTTGTCACCGCGTTCACCTTGATGAACGCCGACCTCGTTGCACAGTTGCACGGCGTGGGCATGCGCGCGCTCGTGTACACGGTGAACGACCCCGCCGAAGCACGGCGGCTGACCGCGCTTGGCATCGACGGCATCATCACCGACGCGGTCGACCGCTTGTCGCCGGCGGTTCCGGCTCGGCCTTGAACCTGGCGACGGCGGGTGGCGGTGCGCGGCGCTTGTGTCGTGCAGGCTCAAGCAGCCGTGCCCCGCCCGTCACGCGTACAGCGCCTCGATCTCGCCGGCATAGGCCTTGTAGACGCTCGACCGCCGCACCTTCATCGTCGCGGTGACTTCGCCATCGTCGTGGTCGAGCTCTTTCGTCAACAGGTGAAAGCGCTTGATCTGCGACACCGGCGCGAGCCCGGCGTTGCCACGCTGAACCTCGGCATCGATCAGTTCGCGCACGGCCTGGGTCTCGACCAGCGAACGAAAATGCGTGAACGCCATGTGCCGCGACTCCGCCCACTGGCTCACGCTGTCCAGGTCGATCTGGATCAGCGCCGACGCGAACTTTCGGCCGTCGGCGACGACGATGCACTCCTTGATGAACGGGCTGGCCTTCATCGCGTTCTCGATTTCCGACGGCGTCAGGTTCTTGCCGCCGGCGGTGATCATGATGTCTTTAAGCCGGTCGACAATGCGCAAGCGCCCCGATTCGTCGGCCGCGACCACGTCGCCCGTGTGCAGCCAGCCATCGCGGATGCTGTGGGCACTCTCTTCCGGGTTCTTGTAGTAGCCCATGAACACCATCGCGCCGCGGATGATCAGCTCGCCCTGCTCGCTCAGCCGGTGCTCGACGCCGAGCGTTGGTTCGCCCACGGTGCCGACGCGCACGCGGTCCGGGTGCTGCCCGATGACCATGCCGCTCGATTCGGTCAGGCCGTACACCTCGACCAGCGGCACACCGAGCGTGCGAAAGAACAGCACGATCGCCGGCGGGATCGGCGCCGCACCGGTCAGCGCGATGCGTGCCTGGCGCAGCCCGATGAAATTCTGCAGCGCCCGGAACACGAAGGTGTACGCGAGCGCGAAGGTGGCGCGCTCGCCCAGGCTGCGCTGAGCCGGCGCCTTCTCGGCGAACGGCGCGCAGGCGCTCAAAGCCCACTTGTAGAGCGCGCGCTGCAGCGCGCCAGCCTCCTGCATCTTGATCGAGATGGCGGAGTGCAGCTTCTCCCAGATCCGCGGCACGCCGAGAAACATGCTGGGCGCGACCTCGCGCAGATCCTCCTGAACGGTGCGGATCGATTCACCGAAGTTCACGGTCGAGCCGAGGTACAGCGGCACGAACGCCGTGAGCATCTGCTCGGCGACATGGCACAGCGGCAGGTACGACAGGTGGGTGGTGCTCGCGTCGAGCCCGAGCCGGTCGACGATGCCGGGGACCACGCCGCGCAGGTTCGCGTAGCTCAGCATCGCACCCTTGGGTTTGCCGGTGGAGCCCGAGGTGTAGATCATCAGCGCGAGATCGGGCAGGCGTTGGCGTTGCAGCATCGCGTCTATAAGCGCGGAGTCTTGCGCTTCGTGTCGGGCGCCGAGTGATTCGAGTTCGTCGAAAGCGATCAGACGCGCCCGGTGTTCGTCGGGTGTGTTGCGCAAGCCCTTTTTCTCGCAGACCACGATGCGTTTCAATCGAGGCAGATCGGGCAGCGCGGCGAGCACCTTGTCGGTCTGCTCCTGGTCTTCGCAGATCACGATCTCGATGTCGGCATGGGCAAGCACATAGGCCACCTCGTTGGTCGGGCTGGTGGGGTACACACCGACCGTGACCGCACCGACCAGCCCGGCGCCCATCTGGCTCAGAACCCACTCGACCCGGTTCTCCGAGATCACACCGACATGACCGCCTTCGGGCAGGCCGAGCGCCCGCAGGCCGAGACCGACATGGCGTGCGCGGCGGTGGTATTGCGCCCAGGTCAGCGGGTGCCAGATGCCGAAGTTCTTCTGCCGGATCGCGATCTCGTCTGGCCGCAGGCGAGCCTGCTCGCACAGCATCTGCGGCAGCGTCTTGTCTGGCAGATCGGTCATGACAGCCACCGCTTGCGCCGCTTGTAATGTTTCAGATCGCGGTAGCTCCGGGCACCACCGGGGCCACCGATGCCCAGATAGAACTCCCGCACATCGGCATCGGCCGCGAGCTTTTCGGCCGGGCCGTCGATCACGACCTTGCCGGTCTCGAGGATGTAGCCGTAGTGCGCGATCGCCAGCGCCACCGACGCGTTCTGCTCGACCAGCAGCATCGAAACGCCTTGCTCGGCGTTGATGCGCCGGATGATGCCGAAGATGTTTTCCACCAGCACCGGCGAGAGGCCGAGCGAGGGCTCGTCGAGCAGCATCAGCGTCGGCCGTGCAATCAGCGCACGGCCGATCGCAAGCATCTGCTGTTCACCACCCGAGAGGTAGCCCGCGAGGCCGCGGCGCCGCTCGTGCAGGCGCGGGAAATACTGGTAGACGAGGTCGAAGTCGGCGCGCGCTGCCTTGCGGCCAGTCAGCGCGTAGGTGGCCGCAACGAGGTTCTCTTCGACCGTGAGGTCTTCGAACACGTGGCGGCCCTCCATCACGTGGAACAGACCGGCGCGCACCAGTTCGTGCGGTGCACGCCGCGTGGTCGAAACGCCGTTGAAATGCACGCTTCCTTTCGGCATCTCGCCGTCTTCAAGCGCGAGCAGGCCCGACACCGCCTTCAGGGTCGTGCTCTTGCCCGCACCGTTGCTGCCGAGCAGCGCGACCACCTGGCCGCGCGGCACGGCGAGCGACAGCCCGCGCAAGACCTGCACTGACTTGTTGTAGACGACCTCGATGTTGTTCACCTCGAGGATCGTGTCGGCGCTCATTCGCGCATCACTCCAGCGTGATCCAGTCGGAAGCCGGCAGCATTTTCTGCTGCTTCACATCCGCCTTGTAGATGCGCCCGACCGGGATCGAGTTGCCCTTGATCGTGATCGGCGTGCCGATGATGCCGCCGGTGTCGAAGTTCTTGATCGTGTTCAGCGCGGCTTTCATGTTCTTGCCGTCGAGCGGCTTGCCGGCGTCGAGCGTGCGCTTGGCCGCTTCGGTCATCAGCATCGCCGTCAGAAAGCCCTGCATGTAGGCCGTGCTCTGATATTCGTTCGGGTGCAGCGCGCGGATCTTCTCGAGCATCGGCGACTTGCACTCCGTGTCGTAGTAGTAGCGGAACGGCATCACGCCCATGAAGCCGTCGGCGGCCTCGCCCATCTTCATCACCATCGAGTTGTCCATGGTCCAGAAGGTACCCATGAACTGGCTCTTCATGCCGAGCTTCTTGGCCTGTGTCACGAACTCCGGTATCGGTGCGAGCACGTAGCCGTGGAAGATCGTGAAATCGGGGTCGGCGCGGCGCAGCTTGATCACCTCGCCCGACACATCGACGCTGCCCGGCGGCGTCATGATCTCGACGGCCACGCTGAGCCCGAGCTTCTTCGCGGCCTCGCGGCTCGCCTCGATCGGGTCACGCCCGAACTCGCTGTCGGAGTAGACGAACGCGACTTTCGCGCCCGGCTTGGTCTTGGCGATGTGCTTCAGGAGGATGCCGACCATCTCGGTGTAGTCGGGCCCGACCAGAAACTGGTTCGGGTACTTCTGCGGGTTGTTGATCTCGCTCGCGAACGAAGCGCCGGCCATCAGCATCTGGCCGGAGCGGTCGAGCTCGGGGTTGATCGTCTTGGCGAAGCCGGTCGAGTCGCCGTAGTAGAGGTTGACCTTGTTCGCGCTGGTGATCTTCTTGAAGGCAGCGACCGACGCGTCGACCTTGTAGCCGGTGTCTTCGGGCACGTAGCGCAGCTTGCGGCCCTTGATGCCGCCAGCGTCATTGACGATCTTCACGTAGTCCTGGATGCCGGCGTTGATGCCGATACCGGCGAACGCGAACACACCGGTCATCGGAATCGAACCGCCCAGCACGATGTCTTCGGCCTGCGCGTGGGCCAGGCCGCTGGAGGCGAGCGCACCGGCCGCGAAGGCCGCTGCGAAAATTGATCGACGTTGAATGCTCATGGAAGTCTCCTGATAGGGATGGTGTGAGGCCCGGCCGCGCCCCTATGTCTTGAAAGGCCAGAGGTGAAAGTAGCGCCGCACGCGCCGCCAGATTTCGGCCAGGCCATGCGGTTCGAAGATCAGAAAGCCGACGATCAGCGCGCCGAACACGATCGTGCGCACCGGCGAAAGGATCAGTGTCGCGTTGCTCGACAGTGGCAGCCAGCCGATCACGAGCTTCAGCAGTTCGGGCACCAACGTCATGAAGACGGCGCCGAGGATGCTGCCGAGCACCGTGCCCATGCCACCGACGATGATCGCAGCGAGAAAGAAGATGCTCAGGATCAGCGGAAAGCTCTCGGGCGTCACGACACGAAAGAAGTAGGCCCACATGCCGCCCGCCACGCCGGCGTAGAACGACGACAGCCCGAAAGACAGCAGCTTGTAGCGCAGCAAGGGGATACCCAGCACCTCGGCCGAGATGTCGCGGTCGCGGATCGCGATGAACGCCCGGCCGATGCGGGTGCGGAACAGGTTGGCGGCGCCGAGCAGCATCAATGCCGTCACCGGCACGATCAGCCAGTAGAGGCGGAACGAGGTGTCGAGCGCGATGCCAAACAGCTTCGCTGGCGGAATCGAGAGGCCGCCCGAGCGGCCGGTCAGCGCGAAGTTCGAGAACAGGAAGTGCGCGAACACCGATGCCGCGATCGTTGCGATCGCGAGGTACAAACCCTTCACGCGCAACGACGGGATGCCGACCACGATGCCGCCGAGCATCGCCACCGTGCCGGCCGCGAGCAGGTTCAGCGCGAACGGCGTGCCGACGCGGGTTTCGAGCACCGCGACCGTGTAGGCACCGAGACCCATGAACGCGGCCTGGCCGAGGCTCACGAGACCGGTGTAGCCGGTCAGAATGTTCAGCCCGCTGGCGCTTGCGATGTTGATCGCGATCAGGCAGGCGAGGTAGAGCCAGTACTCGTCGGCGAGGAACGGGAAGGCGACCAGCGCGGCCGCGAACACGACGATCCAGCCACGCTGCGTGTTCGTGTCGAACAGCGCGGCGTCGGCGGTGTAGCTTTGTTTGGCGGCTCCGATGCGCATGGTCAGAGCCTTTCGATCTCACGTGTTCCGAACAGGCCGTAGGGGCGCACCAGCAAGACGAGAATGAGCAGTGCGAAGGTTGCGATCATCTTGAACTCGCCGCCGAGGTAGGCGCCGGCCCAGGCCTCGACCAGCCCGACCATCAGGCCGCCGACCAGCGCGCCCACCACGCTGTCGAGCCCGCCGACGATCACGACGACCAGCACCGACAGCCCGAACACGCCCATCGTCGACGAGATGCCGCCGATCGCGCCGACCACGATGCCGGCCACTGCGGCGATCATGGCTGCCGCCGTCCACGCGAGCGAAAACACGCGCGGCACGTTGATGCCCATCGAGTACGCGGCGGCCTGGTCGGAGGCGGTCGCGCGCAGCGCCACGCCTCCGCGCCAGAAACGGAACACCAGCAGCACCGCACCGATCAGCAGGGCGGTGACGAGGAAGCCATAAAACACCTTCGGCGCGACCATCGCCGCGCCCATCAGCACCGGGTCGCCGGGCATGAACTCGGGCAGGCGACGCGGGTCGGCGGTCCAGACCAGCTCGACGATGCCCACCAGAATCGACGACAGGCCGACCGTGACCATGAAGGTCGAGATCGGCGACTCGCCGAGCATCGGCCGGATCATCGTGCGCTCGACCAGCGCGCCGATCGCACCGCTGGCGATCACGGTGCCCAGGATCGCGGCCCAGATCGGCAGCGCCATGCTCGCGGTGAGCGCAAAGAACAGGTACGCGGAGATCATCAACATCTCGCCGATCGCGAGGTTCACGACGCGCGTGGCTTTGTAGATGATCACGAAGGCGAGGCCGGTCAACGCGAGCAGGCCGCCGCTGCCGAGACCGGCGAGCGAGATCTCGAAGAAGAACAGCCAGTCGAAGCCGGTCATGTCGCTGCGGCCTCGATGGTGTTGCGTTGCGCCACCTCGCCCGAGCCGAGGTAGGCACGCACGACCTCGGCGTTGCCCTGCACTTCGCGCGGTGTGCCGCTGGCGATCACCTCACCGAAATTGAGCACGACGACGTGGTCCGACAAATCCATCACCATGCCCATGTCGTGCTCGACCATCAGCACCGTGATGCCCCACTCGTCACGCAGGTCGAGAATGAAGCGCGCCATGTCTTCGGTCTCTTCGCGGTTCATGCCGGCGACGGGCTCGTCGAGCATCAGCACCTGCGGCTGCATCGCCAGCGCCCGCGCGACCTCGACGCGCTTTTGCAAGCCATACGACAGCGCGGCGACCGAGGCGTGGCGGATGTGGTCGATCTCGAGGAAATCGATGATCCGCTCTTCGATGTCGGCACGCAGCGCGGCCTCTTCGCGCTGCGCCGAGCCCCAGTAGAAGAGCGCCTGCAGCACGTTGGTCTTCAGGTGCGCAGGCGGCCGAGCTTGATGTTGTCGAGCACCGTCATGCCACGGAACAGCGCAATGTTCTGGAAGCTGCGCGCCAGCCCGAGCTTCGCGCGCTGCGGTGCCGGGCGTCGGGTGATGTCTTCGCCGCGGAAGCGGATCGTGCCGCTCGCCGGGCGGTAAAAGCCAGAGATCGTGTTGAACAGCGAAGTCTTGCCGGCGCCGTTGGGGCCAATCACCGAAGTGATCGAACCGGGCTGCACCTGCAGGCTCACGCCGTTCAGCGCCTTCACGCCGCCGAACCCGAGCGTCAGGCTGTCGATCTCGAGCACCGGCGCGGTCATGGCTGGCCCGTGAAGCGCGGCGGGCGCCTGTCGAAGAAAGCGGCCACACCTTCGGCGAAATCCGGGGTCGCCGCGCTTTGCAGGAACGCCACATGCTCGGCGTCGAGCTGGCCCGACAGGTCACGTTCGAAACTCGTGCGCATCAGCCGCCGGATGCGGCCCAGCGCGAGTGTCGGCCCCCGTGCGAGACGCTGCGCGAGCGCTTCGGCCTCGGCGCCGAGCCGATCCGCCGGGACGACGCGGTTGACAAATCCGATGTGCAGCGCGTGGGCGGCGTCGAAGGTGTCGGCCAGCAGCGCGATCTCGAGCGCGCGGCGCAACCCGACGAGCCGCGGCAGCGCCCAGGTCGAGCCGAGGTCTGAACTCGTCCCGATGTTGATGTAGGCGAGGTTGAACTTCGTGCCTTCCGCGGCAATCGCCAGGTCGGCCGCCGCCGCGAGGCTGGCACCGGCCCCCGAGACCGCGCCGTGCAGTGCGACCACCACCGGCGCATCGAGCTGCGCCAGGATGGTCAGCGCTTCATGCATCGCCGCGATCAGGGCGTCGGCCACGCGCGCGGGGTCGGAGCGCATCTGCGCGAGGTCGCCACCCGCGCAGAAGGCACGGCCGTTGCCCGCCAGCAGCACGGCGCGGACCGAAGGATCACGCCGGATGTCGACGCACGCGGCGAGCAACGCGCGTGCGGTCTCGATGTCGAGCGCGTTCAGCGCTTCGGGCCGGTTCAAGGTCAGGCGAACCACCGCGCCGTCGCGGGTGACGATCAAACCGCTCATCGCATGGCCTTTCGGGCTCTGGCCGGTTTGCCCACGGCAACGGGATCTTTCGTCGCAGGTGACGCGTCGGCGCGACGCACGACGCCGTTGAGCAGGAGCGAGATGCACTGCTTGGCGAGCACGTCGCTCGAGAGTTCGCCGTCGGGCCGGTACCAGCGGCCGATCCAGCTCAGCGCGCCGGCGAGCATGAACGCAGCGAGCTTCGAATCGCAGGGTTCGAGCGAGCCTTCGGCGATGCCCAGTTCGATGAGCTTGCGGAACTCCAGATCGATCTGTGCCTTCAGCTGCCGCAGCTTGCGCCGACCCTCGATCGGCAGTGGATCTTCGCCGACGCGGATCACGCACATGCCGAAGTCCTGCGTGACCACTTCGGCATACGCGTGCATGCAGGCTCTCAACTTGTCGAGCGCCGTGCCGCCGCTGCGGCCGGCTTGCGCGACGCCTGCGCGCACCATGTCGAGACCGGCGTGCACACAGTCGAACAGGATTTCGTCCTTGTTCTTGACGTAGTAGTAGAGCGTCGGCTTGGTGACTTTCAGCTGCTCGGCCACTTCGTCGAGCGAGGTGGCGTGAAACCCCTTTTCGTTGAACAGTTTTGCGGCAGTGCGCAGCACGGCCTGGCGCTTGTCTGCGCGGTCGGAGGCGCGCGCTTGCGCCGACGACCACGGCGAAGCGGGAGCAACCGCGGCTGCGCGCGCAGAGGGCGCGGCGGCGGTCGCAATGGCAGCGGGTGTGCGCACGTGATTTGTTCGCTGTAGGGCTGAAGGGACGAAGGTTCTACTTACGAGTAACCAAGTTTCCCGGCAGTATGGGCGTGCCACAACCGCGGCGCAATCGGGCGCACGGCAGTGTTTTCCCGCAGCGGCCCATCAGGGCGGCGCGTTATTCGTCGCGTTCCAGAAACGGCTCTTCGACGCCACGCACCTTCGCATACACCCGCATGTCGCGCAGCGTTCCGTCGGGCGCCAGGCTTTCGCTGCGCATCACACCTTCGAGCGTGAAACCGCAACGCTCGGCCACCCGCCAGCTCGGGCGGTTGAGATTGTCGATGCGCAACTCGACCCGCTGGGCCTGCAATTCATCGAAGGCCAGCCGCGCCATTGCATGCACCGCCTCGGTGGCGATGCCTCGGCCCTCGCGGCCGGTTCGGCGCCAGTAGCCGATCTCGAAACGGCGCGCTTTCCACTCCATCCGGTGCAGGCCGGTGCCACCGAGCAGCTCGCCCTCCGCGTCGCTGCCGACTCGCTCGAAGATCAGCATCATCAGGTCTTCACGAAGACGGAAGCGTGCCTGCGCCTTGCGGCACACCGCTTCCGAATCGGCCAGCGTCGGCACCGTGCCGGCCCAGGGAACATAGGGCCTCAGCGCGTCGAGCGAATCACACACCGCGGCGTTCAGCACCGCACCGTCGCCCGGTTGCGCGCAACGGATCAACAGGCGCTCGGTGACGATGCGCTCGGGCACGTGGATCAACAAGGGGTCGGTCATGCCAGCGTTCCTTCAGGTGTTCTCGAGTGCCGGCCGCACGTCGGCCTCTCCACCAATCCATTCGTCGGGACTTTCCGGCTTGGGCAGCACCCGAACGTTGCGGATCACCGGAGTGCTCCAGGCCAGCGCGGACAGCAGCAGCGCCGACCCACCGGCAAAACCGAGCGACCAGCGCAGGCCCACATGTTCGCCGAGCCAGCCACCGAGCAAGGCGCCCGGGCCGGCGGGGATCAGGATCAGCCAGCGCATCGTGCTCGTCATGCGCCCGAGCAGCGGCTCGGGCGTGACGGCCTGGCGCAGCGCGAGGAAGTTGATGAAGACGAGCACCGCGCCGATCGAAAACAGCATCAGCATCACTACGAACGCCGCCACGCCCCATTCGTTGGCAGGTGCCACGGCGAGCAGCAGCCAGCCGGCACCGCACACCGCAAATCCGAGCACCAGGCACGGCCCCGGTCCGATGCGCCGGCTGATGCGGTTGCCGTAAACGCTCGCAACGATGCTGCCGCCCCCCATGCCCATGTAGCTCAGGCCGACCGCCTGCTCCGAGAGGCCGAGCGTGCGCGTGGCGAACAGGATCTGCACGACCACCGCTGCGTTCTGGCACATCTGCCAGCCCCCCACGGCGCAGGCCAGCGCCACCAGCAGGCGATGGCGTGCCACGAAGCGCACGCCAGCACGCAGGTCGCGCAAGAAATGTTCGTCAGCGCGGCGCAGGCGCTCTTCGTTGACGATGATGCCGCGCAGGATCGCGGCCGATATCAGCAGCAGCAGTGCGTCGACGAGCAGTGCCACCGGCGCGCCGACCAGCTTGATGAGGGCGCCGGCCAGGCCGGGACCGGCCACTTCGGCGCCCGAAGTCGCCAGCGCGTTCTTGGCGTGCGCCTCGACCAGCCGTTCGCGCGCCACCACCTGTGTCAGCACGATCTGCGCGGCGGTGCCGGCCGTGGTGTAGATGCTGCCGATCACGAAGCCGGTGACGTACAGCCAGGTCATCGACAGCCAGCCGAGCCACCAGGCCAGCGGCACCCCCGCCACCACCACGGCGAGCAGGCTTTCGCCAACCACGTAGACCGGCAGCTTGCGCACCCGGTCAAGCCACACGCCGGCCGGCAACGAGAACAGCACGAAGGGCAGGATCTCCATCGCCGTGAGCAGGCCCATCTGCGTGGGGCTGGCGTGCAGCAGCACGGCGGCGGTGAGCGGCAGCGCGAGCAACGTCACCTGGCCGCCGAACGAGCTGATCAGGATCGAGACCCACAGGCGGCGGTAGGTCGGGTCGAGCAGCAAGTCACCTGCCGGCAGCGCCACGCTGGCGCGCGCGGCGCCGACCCACCCCGTCAAGACCCGTCTCATGGCCTCACCCTTGTTCTTTTTTAGGGGCCTTGTGGGCGCCCGCGCCGCACGTTGCCGGCCGGTGCAGAGGTTCGCTCTGCGCTGGCTCAGGAACGGTAGTCGGCGTTGATCTTCACGTAGTCGTAGCTGAGGTCGCAGGTCCAGACCGTGGTGCTGGCCGCGCCACGGTGCAGGTTCACGCGCACCGTGATCTCGCTTTGTTTCATCACCCGCTGGCCATCTTCTTCGCGGTATGAGGCGAGGCGCCCGCCGTCTTTGACAACGGCCACGTCGTCAAGGAAGAGGTCGATCTTCGTCTGGTCGAGGTCGTTGATGCCGGCATAACCGACCGCGGCGAGGATTCTCCCGAGATTCGGGTCGCTGGCGAAGAACGCGGTTTTCACGAGCGGCGAGTGTGCGATGGCATAGGCGACCTGTCTGCATTCGTCTTCGGTTTTCCCGCCGTCGATGCAGACGCTGATGAACTTGGTGGCGCCTTCGCCGTCGCGCACGATGGCCTGCGCCAGTTGCTGCGCGACCGCGACCACGGCGTCGCGCAGGCGCAGGCCGTCGCCGGAGTCGAGCTGAGTGATCTGGGCGTGGCCGGCGAGCTGCGTGGCGATCAGCACGAAAGAATCGTTGGTGGACGTGTCGCCGTCGATCGTGATGCGGTTGAAGGAATGGTCGGCAGCGTCGCGCACCAGCGCCTGCACCAGCGCGGGCGCGATCACCGCATCGGTGGCGATGAACGACAGCATGGTTGCCATGTTCGGCCGGATCATGCCCGCGCCTTTGCTGATGCCGGTGATCGTGACGGTCTTGCCGCCGATCTGCAGCCGCGCCGAAGCCGCCTTGGGCAGCGTGTCGGTGGTCATGATGGCCTCTGCCGCCTCGCCCCAGTGGTCGGCGGCCAGATCGGCGATGGCTGCGGGCAAGCCGGCCTCGATGCGCTCGACCGGCAGGCTTTCCATGATCACGCCGGTGGAAAACGGCAGCACCTGCTCGGGCGCGATCTTCAGATGCGCGGCCAGCGCCACGCAGGTGGCCCGCGCACGCGCCAGGCCGTCTTCGCCTGTACCGGCGTTGGCATTGCCGGTGTTGACGACAATCGCGCGCGGCGCCAGCGCCCCTGCGAGGTGGCTGCGGCACAGTTGCACCGGCGCCGCACAGAAGCGGTTGGCGGTGAACACGCCGGCCACGCTCGCACCTTCGGCCATCGTCACGACCAGCAGGTCGCGCCGGTTGGCCTTGCGCACACCGGCCATCGTGATGCCGAGCGCAACGCCCTGCACCGGGAACAGGCTGTGGGCGTCGGGGGCTTGCAGGTTGACCGGCATGGCAAAGGGCACAGAGTGATAAGGGTGAGCGGCATTGTATGAACGCTGCTTGCGGCGCGGCGCCACCTTTGCACAAGTTGGCATGCGACCTGCTGTGTGTCGCCACAGACGCCACAGTCACGTGAAGCAAGCGCCTACCTGTAAAGCCTGCCAGTGGGCAATGCCTCGCCTCTGCATTAGAGTTGACACTTGTTAACGAATCACTCCACGCACGTGTCAATCCCTATCTTGGAGCGCGCGTGGTCCGAGCCCTGTTTCCAGGACACTGAATGTTGCCTTTTTTTGCCGACCTGGTGACGCGCACCGATGAAGCGCGCCGCGAGTTCGAGACCAACCCCGTCGTTCTGGAAGCCGTTGCCAACGGCATGTCGGTCGAGCGTTATCGCAAGCTGCTGCTTGAGCTGTACCACGTGGTCTGGCACTTCAACCCGGTGTGCGCCGCAGCCGCCAGCCGCGTGCCCGACAGCCACCGCCAGGTGCGCTACTTCCTGTACGAGCACATGCAGGAAGAGTCGGGCCACGAAGAGTGGGTGATGAACGACCTGGAAGCGGTGGGCGTGGGCCACGCCGCCACCCGGGCACATGCGGCCGGCACACACACCCTGGCGCTGAATGGCTACAACTACTGGTCGGCCGACCGCCGCCACCCGTGCTCGGTGCTGGGCATGATGTACGCGCTCGAAGTCATCGCTTCCGTCTACGGCGGGCCTTTTTCATCGGCCATTCGCGAATCGCTGCTGCTCGAAGGTGACCGAGGCGTGTCGTTCATCAGCTCGCACGCCACGATGGACACCGAACACATGGTCGAGCTGCGCTTGCTGCTTAACACCATCACCGACGACGAGACCCGCGACGCGATCACCGAATCCACGCTCGTCAATTTCCACCATTTCACCCGCCTGTTCGAAGCCGTATGAATCCTGCATCGCCCCCTGCCCTCACTGCGATGCTGAGCCGGCCCTACCGGTACATCCGGCTCGAATGGAACGCCGAACTCGCCGCGCTGCGCGTGCGCACCTGCGTCAAGCCGATCCAGTGTTACAGCCTGGCGGCGATGGGCGAACTGCAGCGGGTGTTCTCCGACATCGCCGAGAACGCCGGCCTCGTGAAGCACTTCGTGATGACCTCCGACGTGCCCGGCGTCTTCAACTTCGGCGGCGATCTGTCGCTGTTCGTGCTGCTGATCCGCGCCCGTGACCTCGACTCGCTGCGCATGTACGGCCGGCGCTGCGTCGACCTGGTGTGGTGGATGGAAAACGCTTCGCAGCTCGGCGTGCACACCACCGTGCTGGTGCAGGGCGACACGCTCGGCGGCGGGCTGGAATCGGTGCTGCCCTTCCACAAGGTCATCTTCGAGCGCAGCGCGCAGGCAGGCTTCCCCGAGGTGCTGTTCAACCTGTTCCCGGGCATGGGGGCCTGGAACTTCACGATCCGCAAGGCCGGCTTTTCGGTCGCCAACGAAATGATTCTTTCGGGCCGGCTCTACACCGCCGACCAGCTGTTCCGCCGCCACCTGGCCGACGTGGTCGTGGAAGACGGCGAAGGCGAAGCAGCGCTCTCGGTGGTGGTGAATTCGGTGCACCCGCGCTTGCGTGGCACGCTCGCCGCGCTCGAAGCACGGCGGGTTGCAGCGCCCATCACCTATGCCACGCTGATGCTGATCGTCGAGCAGTGGACCGAAAGTGCGATGACCCTCACCGACCGCGACCTGCGCCTGATGGAGCGGCTTGCACGTGCCCAAGTGCGCAAGGCCGGCGGAGCCGAAGAAGGCGCCGTGGAAGCCATCAAGAAGATCGAGCTCGACACGGCCTGGGGCGAAGAGCGCACCGGCGTCACCGAGTGGGCGGCACTCGCCTGACGGCGCAAGCTCACAACCACGACTTCAGCAGTTCCTGGAGTTGTTCGCGGGTGTAGGGCTTGGCCAGGTGGGCGTCCATGCCCGCTTCGCGCGAGCGCACTGCGTCTTCCTCGAAAGCATTGGCGGTCAGCGCCAGCACCGGCAGACGCGGCAGGCCCATGCGCGCTTCGCGCTTGCGAATCTCCTGCGTGGCCGCATAACCGTCCATCACCGGCATCTGGCAGTCCATGAGCACCAGATCGACCGGCTGGAGTTCGAGCAGTTCGAGGGCCTGCATGCCATCGCTCGCTTCGAGCACGCTCAAGCCCAGCGACTGCAGCACCTCGCGCGCGATCATGCGATTCACGTCGTTGTCTTCGACCACCAGCACGCGCCCTAGAAGCGGCGCGGCACCGTCGAGCCCGCCCATCGCGGAATCGCCAGGCGCCGCATGTTCGGAGGAGCGGTCGAGTTCGAGCGAGAGCGCGAAGCGAAAGCGCGAGCCGCGCCCAGGTTGGGATTTGACTTCGATGTGGCTGCCCATCGCCTCGGCGATGCGCTGGCTGATCGCCAGACCCAGCCCGGTGCCGCCGCGTCGGCGGCTGCGTGTGCCATCGACCTGGTGAAACGGCTGGAACAGGTTGGCCAGCGCGCTGGTTTCCATGCCGATGCCGGTGTCGCTCACTTCGAACAATACGCCGGCCCAGCCTTCGGGTGCCCGCTGCGGGCTCAGCTTGAGCGTGACACCGCCACGCTCGGTGAACTTGATGGCGTTGCCCACCAGGTTGAGCAGCACCTGCTTCAGGCGCTGCGCGTCGCCGATGACCCAGTCATCAAGGTCCGGCGCCAGGTCGAGCCGCAAGGTGAGCCCCTTGCTTTCGGCATTGGCGCGGAACAGCGCGATCACCGACAGCGACATCGCATTCAGCGACATCGGCTGGTATTGCAGGGTGAGCTTGCCGGCTTCGATCTTGGAGTGGTCGAGCACGTCGTTGAGGATCGACATGAGCGAAGCGCCCGACGACGCCGCGGTGCGCACCAGCCGGCGCTGGTCGACGTCGAGCTGCGAGCGGCGCAGCAGGTCGAGCGCACCCAGCACGCCGTTCATCGGGGTGCGGATCTCGTGGCTCATGGTCGCCAGGAACTGCGACTTCGCCACATTGGCCGCTTCGGCCGATTCCTTCGCACGCTGCAGGGAAACCGTGGCCACATCGGCCTCTTGGCTGTGAAGGATGGCGCGTGAAGCAGTCGACTTGAACTCGCGTGAAGCGCGGTAGACGGTGGCGCCGAAGATCAACGCGAGCACCGTGAGCGGGATCGAACGCACCGCCGAAATGGCCAGGCTCGCGACGATGAGCGCACCGAGCTGGATGCCGGCCAGAATGGCGAAGGAGCGCCCCACCAGTGTCATGAAAAATGCTGCCACCGTGATCGAGCCGAACACCATCGCGACATAGGTGGTGGCGGTGGTTCCGTTCAAGGCCGGGTAGATGCCGACTGTTGCCACTGCCCACATCAGGCCGGCCAGCGCGGCATTGCCTTCGAGTTCCCACTGCAAACGCTGGCCCGACGCTTCGGAGAGCGCCTTCTTGCGCGCATAGCGGTTCGATATCAGCAAGCGCCAGACCGCAACCGCCACACCCAGCACGCCGGCGCCGATGGCCGCGTCGACACGCTGGGAAGTGACGCCCATCACCACGATCACGGCCACGGCTGCCAATTGCATCAGCACGCTGCGAACAGAGTTGTGAAGCGCGAGCCGCAACAGTTCGCGTCGAACGCCGGCTTCGGTTGAAGGCTCAACTGACATAGACGACGAGCATACCGTGGCGGACCGAAAAGCGGCGTGCGGCCGCCGGCCGGGTCACTCCGGCCCCGCTGTCAACGAGACGCGGCCTCACGCACAAGCGGGGCGCCGCTGCGGCGCGCTCTTCAAGCCAGACGGCCGTGGCACTGTTTGTATTTTTTGCCGCTGCCACAAGGGCATGGGTCGTTGCGGCCGACCTTGGGCACTTCACCGGCCAGGGTGGCCAGATCGGCCTCTTCGGAAACGCTGCCGTCTTCGTTGGGGTGCGTGTAGGTCACATTGCTGATGCGCTCGGCGCGCTCTTCGATCGCCTCGGCGGCCTGCGCCACCTCTTCCTGCGACTGGATTCGCACCGTCATCAGCGTGCGGGTCACGTCCATCTTGACCACGTCGAGCAGTTGCGAGAACAGTTCGAAGGCCTCGCGCTTGTATTCCTGCTTCGGGTTCTTCTGCGCGTAGCCGCGCAGGTGAATTCCCTGGCGCAGGTAATCGAGCGCGGCCAGGTGCTCACGCCAGTGCGAGTCGATCGACTGCAGCAGGATCATGCGCATGAAGGGCGTGAACTGCTCCAGCCCGACCCGCTCGACCTTGGCGTTGAACGACTCGTCGGCCGCCTTCACGACCCGCTCGGTCACGTCTTCGTCGGTGATGGAAGTGCTCTTGTCGACTTCGCTGGCAAGCGGTACGTCGATCTGCCACTCGTCGCGCAGCGTCTTCTCCAGGCTCGGAAGGTCCCACTGCTCTTCGACGCTGTCGGCGGGCACGTAGGTGCGCACCACGTCGGTCATCGTGCCTTCGCGCAGGTTGTCGATCTGGGCCGACAGGCTCGGCGCTTCGAGGATGTCGTTGCGCTGCTGGTAGATCACCTTGCGCTGGTCGTTGCTCACGTCGTCGT
>JBDTTU010000001.1:0-133190 GCA_039930465.1 Burkholderiales bacterium | reverse complement strand
GTCACAGTCGACCACCAGCGCAGGATCGGCAACTTCTGCCGCCCACGCTCCTAGCAGTGACCCGGGCCCCACGCGCGGCACGCATCAATCGCATGCGCAATCGTCACGCCTGACGCGCAGGCTCGCGGTTAGCATCCCGCTCTTCACTCGAACGAGGCGCGGCCATGAAGCTCTACATCGGCAACAAGAACTATTCGTCGTGGTCGATGCGGCCGTGGGTGCTGCTCAAGCAAGCCGGCATCCCGTTCGAAGAAATCAAGCTGCGCTTCGACGCGTTTTCGCCGGAATCGAAATTCAAGACCGAACTCGCGCGCATCAGCCCGGCCGGGCGCGTGCCGGTGCTGGTCGACGGCGATCTGGCGGTGTGGGACACGCTGGCCATCGCCGAATACCTGGCCGAACGCTTCCCCGACAAACAACTCTGGCCGCAAGACCTGAAAGCGCGCGCCCGCGCGCGCAGCGTCTGCGCCGAAATGCATTCCGGCTTCGGTGCGCTGCGCAGCCACTTCCCGATGAACATCGAAGCGGCGCTGCCCGAAATCGGCACGCGTGTGCTGGCCGAGCAGGCCGGCGTGCGCGACGATCTGGCCCGGCTCGTTGGCATGTGGTCGGCGCTGTTGGAAGCCAGCAGCGGGCCGATGCTGTTCGGCAGCTTCGGCATCGCCGACGCTTTTTTCGCGCCCGTGGTGATGCGCCTGAACACCTACCGTGTGCCGGTGCCGGCCGCCGTCTCGGCCTACCTGCAGCGCGTGACGGCATTGCCCGGCGTGGCCGCATGGGTCAGTGACGCGCTGGCCGAGCGCGACTTCCTCGACTTCGAAGAACCCTACCGCTCCAGGGCCTGAAGCGCGAGGGCTCGATCGCGCCAAGAAGGGGTTCGTGCCGGCCCTAAACTGCCCGGCATGAAACGTTATCTGGTCGGCGGTGCGGTGCGCGATGCCTTGCTCGGGCGGCCCGGCCTCGACCGAGACTGGGTCGTCGTCGGCAGCACGCCACAAGCCATGCTCGACGCCGGCTACACCGCCGTGGGGCAGGACTTTCCGGTGTTCCTGCACCCGCAAACCCATGAGGAACACGCGCTCGCCCGCACCGAGCGCAAGACGGCGCCGGGTTACCGCGGCTTCGAAGTGCACGCCGACCCGGCGGTCACGCTCGAAGACGACCTGCTGCGCCGCGACCTGACGATCAACGCCATCGCGCAGGACGAACACGGCGCCCTGATCGATCCGCACGGCGGGAAGCAGGATCTCGAAGCGAAAGTGCTGCGGCACATATCACCGGCCTTTGCCGAAGACCCGGTGCGCATCCTGCGCGTGGCGCGCTTCGCGGCGCGCTTCGACACGTTCACGGTCGCGCCCGAAACGCTCGCGCTGATGCAGCAGATGGTCGAAGCCGGCGAGGTCGATGCGCTCGTGCCCGAACGCGTGTGGCAGGAACTTTCGCGCGGGCTGATGGAAGTGCGGCCTTCGCGCATGTTCGAGACATTGCGCGCCTGCGGCGCCCTCGCGCGCCTGCTGCCCGAGGTCGAACGCCTGTGGGGCGTGCCGCAACGTGCCGACTACCACCCCGAGGTCGACACCGGCGTGCACCTGATGATGGTGCTCGACATGTCGGCGCGTCTGGAAACGAACCTGTCCGTGCGCTTCGCCTGCCTGGGCCACGACCTGGGCAAGGGCACCACGCCGGCCGACGTGCTGCCGCGCCACCTCGGCCACGAGCAGCGCAGCGTGGCCCTGGTGCGTGCGCTGTGCGAGCGGCTCAAAGTGCCGGTGGCGTGCCGCGAACTGGCCGAAGTGGTAGCGCGCGAACACGGCAACATCCACCGCAGCGCCGAGTTCGGCGCCGCCGCGCTGGTGCGCTTGCTGGAGCGCTGCGACGCCTTCCGCCGCCCCGAGCGTTTCGCCGACACGTTGCTCGCCTGCGAGTGCGACGCGCGTGGTCGCGGCGGGCTGGAAGCGTCGCCCTACCCGCAGCGCGCGCGGCTGGCGCGGGTGCTGGCGCTGGCGCTCTCCATCGACTCCGCCGGCGTTGCCAGTGCCGCAACGGCGCGTGGCCTCAAGGGCCCGGCACTGGGCGAAGCGATCCACGTGGCGCGCGCTGCTGCGGTATCGGCGGGGCTCGCCGGCCCGGCGGGCTGAAGCCCGGCGCGGCAAGCCCGGTCGGCGCGCGCCCACGACGCGCTGGTGACAGCGCACGAGGCCGAGCACCCGCCACAATCTTTTTCCGCCGTTCCGGCGCGCACCCACCACACTGCAAGAGGCAAGCACCATGACCGATCTGTTCACACTGCAGGGCCGCACCGCCCTCGTCACCGGCGGCTCGCGCGGCATCGGCCGCATGATCGCGGCGGGCTTTCTGGCGCAGGGCGCCAAGGTCTACATCTCGTCGCGCAAGGCGGCCGACTGCGATGCCACGGCCAAAGAACTGTCGGCCCATGGCAACTGCATCTCGCTGCCGGCCGATGTGTCGTCGGTCGAAGGCATCAACGCGCTGGTCGCGGCCTTCACGGCGCGCGAGGGTTCGCTCGACATCCTCGTCAACAACGCCGGCGCGGCCTGGGGCGAGACCTTCGACACCTTTCCCGAAAAGGGCTGGGACAAGGTCGTCGATCTGAACCTGAAGGCACCGTTTTTCCCGACTCAGGCGCTGATCGCACCGCTGCGTGCCGCGGCGAAGAAGCAGCCCGCCAAGGTGATCAACATCGCCTCGATCGACGGCATTTCGGTCAACCCGAAGGAAACCTATGCCTACGCCGCCAGCAAGGCCGGGCTGATCCAGCTGACCCGCCGCATGGCACTGCGTCTCGCGCAAGACAACATCGTGGTCACAGCGATCGCACCGGGCGCGTTTGCCTCTGACATGAACCGCGTGGCGCGTGACCACGCCGAAGAGACGGCCAAGCACATCCCGGCCGGGCGCATCGGCCGCGACGACGACATGGCGGGTGCTGCGATCTACCTCGCCTCGCGGGCGGGTGACTACGTGATGGGCTCGACGCTGGTGGTGGACGGCGGTGTGACACACGCTCGCGGGTAGTCTTTCACCGACGAGAGGCCTTGCCGGAGGAGTTCGATTGCGGACGAATAGTTGAAATTTGTTCGTTATTGAACTACCCTTGGGCATGAACGCGATTCTCAAACCCGTCGCCCCACCGGTCGACCTCGCCTCTGCTTCGGCCGCGCAGGCCGCGCTGCGCAGCTTCTGGCGTTTGTGTGAAGCGTGGAAGCTGGGCGCGCAAGAGCAGGCGGTGTTGCTCGGCGTGGGCCGCACCACGCTGTACCAGTGGAAGAGTGGCAAGGTCGGCCCGCTCGACCGGCACGTGATGGAAAGGCTGTCGTACCTGTTCGGCATCTACGCCGCGCTGCAGATTCTGCTGCCGGTGGCCGAGCGTGCCGACGAATGGGTGCGCAAGCCGAACCAGGCGCCGGTGTTCGGTGGCGCCTCGGCGCTCGACCGCATGCTGGGCGGCCAGGTGGCCGACCTCTACGTCGTGCGCCACTACCTCGACGCGCAGCGTGGGGGCAAGGCTTGAGCATCGCGGTCGCCCGCATTCCGATCATCCCCACCGTCTGGCGCAGCAGCTTTCGCCTGATCCCGTCGCGCTACCCGACCGTCGGCCTCTACGACGCCATCACCGACCCGGCCGATCTCGAGGTGGTGTTTGCGATCGAGGCGCTGACCAATCCACGCATCCGCGACGAGATCGGCCAACTGCAACTGGTGCCACCCGAAGAGCGCGTGAGCGGCCCCGGCAGCACGCCGGTCATGGCGGCGTTCACGCACCTGAACCCCGAGGGCTCGCGCTTCTCGAACGGCAGCTACGGCGTGTACTACGCGGCGCAAACGCTTGAGACTGCCGTCGCCGAAGTGAGCCACCACCGCGCGGTGTTTCTGGCGCGCACGGCCGAGCCGGCGATCGATGTGGACATGCGTGTCATCACGGCCGGCGTCGATGCGCCGCTGCACGACCTGCGCGGCATTCGCAAACACGCCGCCGAGTTGTTCGACCCGGTTCGTTACGACGCGCCACAAGCGCTCGGCCAACAACTGCGCGAGGCTGGCAGCTGGGGCGTGTGCTTCCCGAGCGTGCGTGACCAGGGCGGTGAATGTGTCGGCTTGTTCCGCCCGAAGGCCTTGCACCACGCGAAGCAGGGCGCGCACATCGCCTTGCACTGGGACGGCCAGCGCATCACGCACTGGTTTGAGAAACGCGACCCGAAGCTGCTCAGCCCTTGAAGCCTGAGGGCACCGGCACCTCCATCGCCAGCAGCACCTGCGCGTAGGCTTTTGCCAGGTTGTCGGTGTGCAGCGAAGCCATGCCGCCGCCACCCAGCACGTCGTGCAACACGAAGTTGATGCCGTTCAGGCCCGGCAGGTCGAAACGTTCAACGCGGCTCGGCGAGCGGTGCGCAAAAAACGCGGCCACACGCTCGGGTGTCAGCCATGCCGACAGCAGCGCCAGGTCTTCGGCGCGGCGCACGATGAGGCCGATGTTGGCCTTGTCGCCTTTGTCGCCCGAGCGGCCGTGGGCCAGGCGGATCAGCGGTACCCGCTTCGCATCTGAAGGAAGAGAAGCGCTGGCGTGGCGCAAGGCCGGCGCGAGCGCAGACGCATCGAAGCCACCTTCGGCGGGTATCAAGATCGGCGTGCGCTCGCCGGCCACGTCGATTTCGACCGGAACCAGAGCCTTGGGCCACAGAAAAGAAAACAGCCGCACGACCGGCGTCGGGCTCGGCCGGCCGCCAACGAGGCCGAGCGTTCCGGGCGCCATCGAGGTGGCAGCGGGCGCGAACTCGCGCGCGAACAGCTCCAGGCTGTCTTTCGACGCACACTTCGCGCTCATCTTCAACACCACCTCGCGCGCCACCGGGTTCGCGTGCGCGCCGTACATGTCTTCGCTGCCCAGCACCTCGACGCGTGTTTCGCTGAACGGCGGCAGCCCGCGCGCTTCGAACATGCGGCCCATGCGCGCGAACAAGGCCTGGCCGGTGCGGCGCGCCTTGGCCACCGCTTGCTCACCGGCGATCGTCAAGAAGCCGGTGTTGCGGTAGCCGTCGGCGAAGGTCGCGCTGACCTTGTAGCTCGCGGTCGGCGCGCGCCCGGTGGCGCCGCTCACACCGACGCGGTGCTCGCCGAGCTGCACCAGCTTCACCTCGGTGAAGTCGCAGCTCACGTCGGGCACGAGGTAAGCCCGCGGGTCGCCGATTTCGTAGAGCAACTGTTCGCCCACGCTCGCCGGTGTCACGAGCCCGCCGGTGCCCGGTGCCTTGGTGATGACGAAGTGGCCGTCGGCGCTCGCTTCGACGATGGGGAAGCCGATGTTCTCCCAGTCGGGCACATCGGCCCAGTCGGTGAACAGGCCACCGGTGCACTGCGCGCCGCACTCGATCAGGTGGCCGGCAAGCGTGCCCTGCGAGAGTTTGTCGTGGTCGCTGTTCGCCCAACCGAACTCGTGCATCAAGACGCCGAGCGTCACCGCGGAATCGACACAGCGCCCGGTGATGATCACATCGCAGCCCGCGTCGAGCGCCGCCGCGATCGGCAACGCACCGAGGTAGGCGTTGACGCTCGCCACGCGTTGCGGAAAGGCCGCGCCGCTGAACATCTCGGTCACGCCGCTGGCACGAAACTCCGCGGCCATCGCGCCAAGATCGTCACCGACGACGACACCGACCTTCAGCGTGAAGCCGAGCTCGGTGGCCAGCGCGAGCAGCGCATCGCGGCAGGCCAGCGGGTTCACACCACCCGCATTCGCCACGACTCGAATGCCACGCTCGCGCAGCCTGGGCAGCGCCTCACGCATCATGATCTGCACGAAGTCGACCGCGTAACCCGCGTTCGCATCTTTTGCGCGCTGCGCGGCGAGGATCGACATCGTCACTTCGGCGAGGTAGTCGAACACCAGGTAGTCGACTTGGCCCGACGCGAGCAACTGCGGCACCGCGAGTGCCGTGTCGCCCCAGAAACCCGATGCGCCGCCGATGCGCACCGTGCGCCCTGCCCCTCTGCGTGCCCCTTCTCCCATCGACCGCTCCTTGATGCGCCCGCCCATTGTGCGCAGCGTCAACCGCGCTGCACTCAGGGTAATCGGAGTGTCCGAGCCGCTGGAGTTCGCGCTGTACCTGATGCAGCGGGCCGCAGGCATGCCGCTGGAAACGCCAACCGTGCGGTCCTGACGCCAGCGTGCTACCAGCTCAACGGGTTCACGCGGTAGAGGCCGCTGAGCTCGCGAAACAGCGCCGCGTGCTCGGAGGCGAGCCGCTGCGGCTGCTCGAAGAACACCTCTGACGCTACCGCAAAGAACTCGGCCGGGTCGGTGGCGCCGTAGTCGCTCATCAGCGAAGGCTCGCCACAGGAGGCGCGCTGCTGCAGCAAGGCGAACTCGGAACTCATGACACGCGCCCAGCGTGCACGCCGGCCGCGGCCGCGCAACCACGGCGCACCGTTGGCGGCGCCGTTTTCCTGGTCGAGCTGGTGGGCAAATTCGTGAATCACGACGTTGCGGCCATCGTCCGGAATCTCCGCCCCGTCGCGCGTGTCTTCCCACGACAGGATCACCTGGCCTTGCGACCACGATTCACCGGCCAGCGCGCGGCGCTGCTCCTGCAGCACGCCGCTGCCATCGGCGTGCAGCTTGTCGACGACGAACGCGCCGGGGTAGACCAGGATCTGGCGCAGGTTCGCAAAGTAGTCAGCGCGGCGGTTCAGCAACAGCAGGCAGGCTTGCGCCGCGATCGTCACGCGCATCTCGTCGGTGATGACAAGGCCGTTGCAGCCGATGAAGGGTTTTTCGGCGAGGAACACCTGCACGTGTTTTTTCAGCTGCAACTGCAGGTCGGCCGGCATCGTGTGGAAGTAGGGCCAGCGCTGCCGCAGAATCTGCCGCCACTCGGGCGGGAACGGCTGGCGCCGCACGCGCTGCCGCCGCCACTCGGTGAACAAGGGCTCGCGCAGCAGCCAGCCGAGCACCAGCAGCAGCACGATCGCAAGAATGAGCAGGGGCAAGGCAGGGCGCCGAAGCGCTGGCGGTGGGCGAACCCTGCACGTGGGTGCGGTGAACGGCATTTCAACGCCCGCTTCGCCAGGCCGGTGGCACTTGACCCTCACGCGGCGTCAGGCCATAAGCTCGCCCTTGCCGCGCGCTTGCCGGCGCACGACGAAAGACGGGCCATGTTGCTGAAGGTGGGTGAGCTGGCCAAACGCAGCGGCCTCACGGTGCGCGCACTGCACCATTACGACGAGATCGGGCTGCTCCAGCCTTCGGCCCGCTCCGAGGCCGGCTACCGCCTCTACAGCCGCGACGACGTGGCCCGCCTGCACGGCATTCAGGCGCTGCGCCACCTGGGGCTGCCGTTGAAAGAGATCGGCGCCATGTTGGCCGGCGATGGCCGCGCGCTGCCGATGATCGTGGCGCGCCAGATCCGGGCGCTCGACCACGAGATCACACAGGCCAGCGAGCTGCGCGCACGCCTGGCGCTGATGATGGAGCGCTATTCGGCCGGTGCGCAACCCGAAATGGCCGACTGGCTCGCGTCGCTCGAAATGATGGCCACCTACGCGCGTTACTTCAGCGCCGACGAGATCAAGCGCATCCGCGACAACTGGCAGCGCGTTGAAGCCGAGTGGCCTGCACTGGAAGCCGAGGTGCGGCAGATCATGGCCCGCGGCGTGCCCGCCACCGACCTCGCGATGCAACCGCTCGCGCACCGCTGGATGGGCCTGATCCACCACTGGCTGGACGGCGACTTCAGCCTCATCGAACGCTGGGGCACGATGTACAAGAGCGAACCGGCGGCGCGCCAGAACGTAGGGCCCGACCTGAGCGTGGTGCGTTATGTGGAGCAGGCCACCGAGCTGCGCATGGCACGCTGGCAAGCCCACTTCACGCTTGACGAGATGAGCCGCTTTCGCTGGGTGCCGCTGAGCGAATGGCGCGCGGTCGACGCCACGCTGCAAGCGCTGATCGCCCGGCGCACGCCCCCCGGCGACCCCGCCGCGCAGGCCGCGTGCGCCAACGCCGATGCGCTGGTCAGCCGCAGCGTTGGCGACGACCCGGTGCTGCTGCGGCAACTGGCCGCGGCGATGGCGGCCGAGCCGGTGCTGCGCGCCGGCATGAAGCTCGGGCCCGAGGTGTTGAGCTACCTGAAAGCGGTGCGAGAGGCCAAAGGGGCTTGACCCTCACGTTGCGTGAGGCCCGAGAGTGCGGTGCATCGTCACACAAGGGAGCTCACTCATGTCCTCTTCTGCCCCTTCCGTCGCCCCATCACCCGCCGCATCACCCGCCGCATCGAACCCTCGCAACTCCCTGCTGCGCGACCGCAACATCGCATGGCTGATGGGCGGCTCGATGGTGTCGCTGCTGGGCGACCAGTTCACGCTCGTTGCGCTGCCCTGGCTGGTGCTGCGCATGACCGGCGACACGCTGGTGCTCGGCACCGTGCTGGCGCTGCTCGGCATTCCGCGTGCGCTGTTCATCCTGCTCGGCGGCGCGGTCGTCGATCGCCATTCGCCGCAGCGGGTGCTGATGCTGAGCAAACACGTCAACACGGTGCTGCTCGGCACACTGGCGCTGCTGGTGCTGTTCGACCGCCTCACGCTCCCGCTCGTGTACGGGCTCGCGCTGGGCATCGGGTTGTCCACCGCGTTCAGCATTCCGGCCGCCACGTCGATGCTGCCGCAAGTGGTGGCGCCGCAGCAGTTGCCGGCAGCCAACGGCTTGATGATGGGCATGCGTCAGCTGAGTTTCTTCATCGGGCCGCTGCTCGCGGGGCTGGTGATCGCGCTGTTCGGTGACGGCCGGGCCGGCGGCATCGGCAGCCTGCACGATGCGCACGGCCTGGGCCTGGCATTCGGCCTGGACGCGCTCAGCTTCGTGTTCTCCGCACTGACCCTGGCGCAGGTGCGCTGCACACCACCGCCGGCCCGCACACACGCACCGATACTGGCCGCGGTGGCCGAGGGCCTGCGCACATTCTGGCGTGACCGCGCTCTGCGCAGTTGCCTGCTGTATTGGTCGGCGGTGGCGCTGCTGATCACCGGGCCGGTGCAGATCGCGTTGCCGGTGTTGGCGAGCGAGCGGCCCGAGCTGGGCGCGGCCGCCTTCGGTGCTCTGCTCGCAGCTTACGGTGCAGGCACGCTGGCCGGCATGGTGGTCTCGGGCGCACGGCCACATCTGCGGGCCGTGAACCTGGGCCTGACGATCCTGCTCGTCGATGCGCTGGTGGGCCTGCTCTTCATGCCGATGGGCCACATCACGGCGCTGTGGCAGGGCGTGGCGCTGCTGGGCAGCATCGGCGTGCTGGGGGGCTACATGCAGGTGACGGTGTTCACCTGGATCCAGCGCCGTGTGGCCCCCGCCTTGCTCGGCCGGGCGATGAGCGTGTTCATGTTCATCTACATGGGGCTGGCGCCGATCTCTTCGGCCGTCACCGGCTGGGTCTTGCGCAGCGTGTCGTTGCCCACGCTGTTCATGGCTGCGGGTGCTGCGCTGGTGGCCTTGGTCTTGCTGGCGCTCGCCGGCCCGGGAATGCGCCAGGTGACCGACGGGCCGGCCTTGGCGCCGTGAACCTCAATAGCCGAGCGCCAACCCGGTGTTGCGCCGCGGATCGTTCGCGCCGTAGTAGCGGTTCTTGCCGACCGGCTTGCCACCGAGCGACGGCGCGCCGACGAGGATCACCGCGAGGTGGTTCACCGGCTGCGGGTTGCCGAACTTCTGGCCCCAGCCTTCGAGGATCTTGCGCGTGTCGGGGCTGAGCGCGAAGTTGTCGACGTTGGTCGCCTCGGGCAGCCACTGCTGGTGGAACTTCGGCGCGTCGACCGCTTCCTGCGCGTTCATGCCGTAGTCGATCACGTTGATGATCGTGTGCAGCACCGCCGTGATGATGCGGCTGCCGCCCGGCGTGCCGACCACCATCACCGGCTTGCCGTCTTTGGTAACGATGGTCGGGCTCATCGAGCTCAGGGGGCGCTTGCCCGGGGCGATGGCATTGGCCTCGCCCTGCACCAGGCCGTACAGGTTGGGCACGCCGATCTTCGCGGTGAAGTCGTCCATCTCGTTGTTCAGGATCACGCCGGTGCTCGCGGCCGTGACCTTGGCGCCGAACCAGTCGTTGAGCGTGTAGGTCACCGAGACCGCATTGCCCCATTTGTCGACGATCGAGTAGTGCGTGGTGTTGCTACCTTCGTGCGGCGCCACGCCGGGCTTGATGTCTTTCGAGACCCCGGCTTTGGCCGGGTCGATCACCGCGCGGATCTTCGCGGCGTAGTCTTTCGAGAGCAGCCGGTCGAGCGGATTCTTCACGAAGTCGGGGTCACCGAGATAACTGTTGCGGTCCACGTAAGAGTGGCGCATGGCCTCGATTTGGTAGTGCACCGACTGGGCCGAGCGGAAGCCCAGCTCCTTCAGCGGGTAGCCTTCGAGAATGTTCAGAATCTCGCAGATCACCACGCCGCCCGAGCTCGGCGGCGGCGCCGAGACCACGCCGTAGCCGCGGTAGTTGCATTCCACCGGCGCCATCTCGCGCGTCTTGTACTGGTCGAGGTCGGCTTGCGTGATGATGCCCTTGCCGGCCAGGCTGCTGGCCACGATGGCGGCGCCGACCGGGCCTTTGTAGAAGCCCTCTTCGCCCTTGTCGCTGATGAGCTTGAGCGTGGCGGCCAGGTCTTTTTGCACCAGTTTCTGGCCAGGCGCGAAGGCCGCGCCGTTGTTCAGGAAGATCGCACCGGTGGCGGCGTCTTTCCTGAAATCTTCGGTCGCGGTGAGGAGCATGTCGACGTCGCCTTGTTCAAGAACAAAGCCGTCTTGTGCGTACTTGATCGAAGGTGCGATCAATGCGGCGCGTTTCATCGTGCCGTATTTCGCCAACGCCATCTCCATGCCCGAGACCGTGCCGGGCACGCCCACCGCGAGGTGGCCTTTCGTGCTCGCGCCCTTGACGACGTTGCCGTCCTTGTCGAGGTACATGTTCGCGGTGGCGGCGAGCGGCGCTTTCTCGCGGAAGTCGAGAAAGGTCTTGCGGCCGTCGGCGAGCTGGATCGTCATGAAACCACCACCGCCGAGGTTGCCCGCGGCCGGGTAGACGACGGCGAGCGTGTAGCCCACGGCCACCGCAGCGTCTACAGCGTTGCCGCCGTCTTTCAACACATCGACACCGACCCGGGTGGCGAGGTGCTGCGCGCTCACGACCATGCCGTTTTCTGCTGCCACGGGAGCTTGCGAGGCAGCCAGCGAGGCGCCGCAGAAGCAGACGGCCGAGGCGATGAAGGTGAGCGCCGGCAGGTTGAATTTCATCATGATGTTGTCTCCGAAAACAATACGAACAGCCGCCTCAGGCCAGCGGCGAAGCTTCGAACTCGCCCGCCAGCGCCGCCCATACTTTCGGCGCTGTCAGCGGCATCTGCAAGCGCTCGGCGGCGCGGCCGGCGCCGACGTGGTCGAGCGCGTCGATCACCGCATTCATCGCCGCCGGTGTGGCGCCGATCGTGCCCAGCTCACCCACGCCCTTGACGCCGAGCTGGTTGGTCAGGCACGGGATCGTGGTGTCGAAGCGGGTCTCGAAAAACCGGCTGCACAAGTCAGCGCGGGGCATCGCGTAGTCCTGAAAACTGGCGGTCAGCATCTGGCCGCTCTCGCTGTCGTAGACCACCCGCTCGCACAGCGCCTGGCCCAGACCCTGCACCACGCCGCCTTCGATCTGGCCGGAAGCGATGGTCGGGTTCACGACGCGGCCGATGTCGTTCACCGACGCGTAGCTCACCACGTCGACATGGCCGGTGTCGGGGTCGATCTCGACCTCGCAGACGTGGCAGCCGTTCGGCCAGGTCGGCCCGCCGACCACCGCGGTCGCGTCGATGAAGATGCGCTGCTCGGCCTGCTTGGCGGCCAGCTCGAACAGGCCGATGCCCACGTCGGTGCCGACCACGGTGAAGCGGCCGGCGTTGTATTCCACGTCGACAGTCGCCACTTCGAGCGCTTCGCTCGCGAGCTGCTTGCTGTGGTCGATCGTGCGCTCGGAAGCCACGCGCACGGCCGAGCCGCCGGTGAACAACGAGCGCGAGCCGGCGCTGCCGAAACCGTTGGCACGGTCGGTGTCGCCCTGCAGGATGCGCACCTGCTGCGGCGACACCCCGAAGGTGTCGACCACGAGCTGGATGTAGCTGGTGGCGATGCCCTGCCCCATGGCCTGCGTGGCCGAACCGATCTCGATGAAGCCGTCGGCCGTGATGTTGACGCTGGCGCGCTCTTCGAGCACGTTGCCACCAGTCCATTCCAGAAACGTCGCGATGCCGCGGCCGCGCAGCTTGCCGTTCTTTTCGGTCGCGGCGCGGCGTGCGTCGAATCCGTGCCAGTCGGCCAGGGCCAGGCCCTGATCGAGCACCTGCTCGAATCGGCCGCTGTCGTAGACCTGCGCCATGGCGTTCTTGTAGGGCATCTGCTCGGGCCGGACCATGTTGATGCGGCGCAGTTCGGCCGGGTCCATCTTGAGCTTGCGGGCCGCTGCGTCGAACAAACGCTCGGTGATATAGATCGCCTCGGGCCGGCCCGCGCCGCGGTAAGCGCCGGTGGTCGCGGTGTTGGTCATCACCGCGAAGTAGTGCAGGTCGACGGTCTGGATGTCGTAGATGCTGGTCGAGACCCATGGGCCGATCAGCACCTGGATCGCGATACCGGTGCCTGTCGCATACGCGCCCACGTTGGCGAGCGAGCGCACGCGCATCGCGAGCACGCGGCCGTTCGCGTCGAGCGCGAGTTCGGCGCGGCTGACCACGTCTCGGCCGTGCACTGCCGAGAGAAAGTCTTCGACACGGTCGGCCTGCCAGCGCACCGCGATCTGCAACTCGCGCGCCGCATAGGCCACCACGATGTCTTCGGGGTGGATGCCGGTCTTCATGCCGAAGCCACCGCCCACGTCGCCCACGACGACGCGCACGTTGTCGGCCGTGAGGCCGGGGATTGTTTCGCACAGCCCCGCGCGCACGCCGGTCGGCATCTGGCTGCTGATGCGCACGGTGAGGCGCTGCGTTTTCGTGTCGAACGCGGCGACGATGCTGCGCGGCTCCATCGGGCTGGGCGCCAGGCGCTGGTTGCACAGGTCGAGCGAGACCGTGTGCGCGGCCTGTTCGAAAGCCAGCGCCGTGGCCTTCGCATCACCGTGGCGCATTTCGGCAGCGATGTTGTCGGGGGCTTCATCGCACAACACCGGCGCGCCGGGCGCCGTGGCGCGCACCGCGTCGACGACGGCCGGCAGTTCGTCATAGTCGACCATCACCGCCTCGGCCGCGTCGCGTGCCGCTTCACGGGTTTGTGCCACGACCGCGGCGACGGCCTCGCCGACAAAACGAACCGTCTGGTGCGCCAGCGCGCGGCGCGGTGCGCTGCTAGCGGGCGCGCCGTCGGCTCGTTTGAATCCGTCAGGCTTGGCCATCGGCTTCACGCCGTTCAGCGCCAGTTGTTCGCCGGTGTAGACCGCGAGCACGCCGGGCATCGCGAGTGCGGCCGAGATGTCGATCGACTTCAGGCGGGCGTGCGCATAGGGCGATCGCAGGAACGCGATGTGGCTGTTCGTGCCTGCCACCGGCACGTTGTCGGTGAACTGGCCCAGCCCGGCGAGCAGGCTCGCGTCTTCTACACGTTTGACCGCCTGGCCGCTGCCGAAGCGGGCCGCTTCGCTCGTCGTCGTGCTCATCGAATGGGTTCCTGGAAAAGAAGATCGGATCATCAATCGTAGCGGCGCCGGTGATGTCGCGCTTTGGGCGCTACAGCAGCTTCGCGATCAGCATCGCCAAGAAGCTCAGCGCGACGCTGCTCGTCAGCGGGATGAACCACTCGCGGCCAAACAGACGAAAGCGGAAGTCGCCCGGCAGTTTGCCCAGCCCGAACTTTTCGAGCCAGGGCCGCAGGCCGCTGAAGATCAGCAAGGCGATGAAAACGACCAGCAGCCAGCGGATCACAGCGTGTGCGTCCGGTCACCGCGTGCAAAGCCCATGGGCGCATCGGTCAGCGTCGCATCGCAACCTTTTGAGAAGCCGATCACCTTGAACAGTTCGCCCATTTCGTGTTCGGTCAGCAACTTCTGCGTGTTGGCAATCGTCTTGATGTCGGCGCCCTGTAACAGTTCGAGCACGCCACAGTTCATCAGGAAGTGCGCCTGGGTGGTGTAGCCGAGCACGTCGAGCCCCGCGTTCTGCGCCGCGAGCGCGATGCCGCTGAAGTTGACGTGCGCGGTGATGTCCTTCTCGCCCACCTCGACCAGCGGGTCGGCGTCCGCGCGGTGCGCGCGGTGGCACATCAGCGTGCCCCCGGTGCGCTGCGGGTGGTAGTACTCGGCATCGGGGAACCCGTAGTCGATGAAAAAGGCGGCGCCGCGACTCAGGCGCTCTGCCAGCGTGGTGATGAAAGCTTCGGCTTGCAGGTGGATCTCGGTGACGGTGCCGGGCGCGAACGGGCCCTCGAAGGGCGGGCGCAGCGCGGTGGCTCGGTCGTTCCACGCCAGAGCGTCGTCGGCCAGGATCACGCCGCGCTCGAACCAGCGCGTGCCATCGAAGTGCAACAGTTGCACCGGCATCGCGTCGAGCACTTCGTTGCCGACGATCACGCCTTGCATCGTCTCGGGCAACACATCGGCCCAATGCAGCTTGGCGGCGAATGGCGCGAGTCGCGCTTGCTGGCGCTCGCGCAAGCTGCCCGATACATCGACGATGTTGTAGCGATGAACCCTGTCACCCAGCGCGCCCAGAAGTTGCGCGGCCAGCGCGCCCGTGCCGGCGCCGAACTCCCAGATTTCATCACTGCCGCTCGCCTCGAGTGCCTGCGCGACCTGGCGCGCGAATGCCTGGCCGAACAGCGGCGAAAGTTCGGGTGCGGTCACGAAGTCGCTGCCCGACGAGGGCAGCGTGCCGAACACCCGCCGCTTGCCCGCGTAATAACCCAGCCCTGGTGCGTACAAGGCCAACGCCATGAAACGGTCGAACGGCAGCCAGCCGCCGTCCCGATCGATGGCCTTGCTGACGAGGCCCATGAGGCGCGTCGATACACTGGGTGCCTGCTGCATTGCTCCATTGTAGAAACCATGTCTTCCAGCCCCGCCGCCCCGCGGCCTGTCGCACTCGTCACCGGCGGCGCCAAACGCCTGGGCCGCGCCATTGCGCTCGACCTCGCTGCGCATGGGTTTGACGTGGCGGTGCACTACCGCGGATCGAAGGCAGAGGCACTCGCCACCGTCGCCGAGCTGCAATCTCTGGGCGCGGCGGCGTTCGAGTTTCAGGCCGATCTGTCTGACGAGGCTGCGTGCCGCGCGCTGGTGCCAGCTGTCGCCGGGCACTTCAAGCGCATCGACGCAGTGGTCAACAATGCATCGACCTTCGAGTACGACAACCCGGCGACCTTTTCAGTCGCGGCGATGGATAAACACTGGCGCGCCAACACCGCGCCGGCGGTCTTGCTGGCGCAGGCGCTGCACATCCACCTGAGCGGCCACGCGCAGGGTGACGGCAGGGGCTGCGTCGTCAACCTCATCGACCAGAAACTCTGGAACCCGAACCCCGACTACTTCTCGTACACGCTCTCGAAAGCCGCGCTGCAAGCCGCCACGGTGATGCTGGCGCAGGCGCTCGCGCCGCGGGTGCGTGTGTGCGGCGTGGCGCCGGGGGTCACGCTGGTGTCGGGGCCGATGAGCGACGCCGAATTCGCTGCTGCCCACCAGATGACGCCGCTCAAACGCTCGTCCACCCCGGAGGACATCGCACGAGCGGTGCGTTTCCTGATCGAATCGCCCGCGATCACCGGCACCACGCTGCTGGTCGACGGCGGCCAGCACCTCACCGCCCAGCCGCGCGACGTGCTCTACCTTGCCAAGAATTCCTGAGACCCACTTCATGCACAGCCTGCTCAGCCACCCCAGCCTGATGGATTGCCGGCGCTTGTTCCTGCGCAACTACGAAGTGCAGATCAACATCGGCGTGCACGCGTTCGAGAAGACGGGCGAGCAGCGCGTGCTGATCAACGTCGACCTGTACGTTCCGCTGGCACTCTCGACCCCGAAGGCCGACGAACTCGATGAAGTGCTCGACTACGACTTCATGCGCCGCAGCATCGCGGCACGCATCTCGCGCGGCCACATCCACCTGCAGGAAACGCTGTGCGACGACGTGCTCGCGCTGATGCTCACGCACCCCAAGGTGCGCGCCGCACGCGTCTCGACCGAAAAGCCCGACGTCTACCCCGACTGCGAATCGGTAGGCTGCGAAGTCTTCGGCATGAAGGAGAAAACATGAGCGCTGTGTTGCAGTCAGCCCCGAAAGAAAGACTCTCGGTCGAGCTGACCAAGCTCTCCAAGCGCCTGCACCGCCAGGTCGGCCAGGCGATCGTCGACTTCAACATGATCGAAGACGGCGACAAGGTGATGGTGTGCGTTTCGGGCGGCAAAGACAGCTACACGCTGCTCGACCTGTTGATCTCGCTGCGCGAGCGCGCGCCGATCCACTTCGAGATCGTCGCCGTCAACCTCGACCAGAAACAGCCCGGCTTTCCGGAACACGTGCTGCCCGAGTACCTGAAGCAGCAGGGCGTGCCGTTTCACATCGAGAACCAGGACACTTACAGCATCGTCAAACGCGTGATCGAAGAAGGCAAGACGATGTGCAGCCTGTGTTCGCGGCTGCGGCGCGGCATTCTTTACCGCGTGGCCGGCGAACTCGGTGCGACCAAGATCGCGCTCGGCCACCACCGCGACGACATGGTGCAGACGCTGTTCATGAACATGTTCTTCGGCGCGCGTTTGAAAGGCATGCCGGCCAAGCTGGTCAGCGACGACGGCCGGAACATCGTGATCCGCCCGCTCGCCTACGTGAATGAGGCCGACCTGGTGCGCTGGGCCGCGCACAAGGCGTTTCCGATCATCCCGTGCACGCTCTGCGGTTCGCAGGAAAACCTGCAACGGGTGCAGACACGCAAGATGTTGAACGAATGGGAGCGGCTGCACCCGGGCCGGGTCGACAACATCTTCAAGTCGATGAGCCACATCGTGCCTTCGCACCTGATGGACCGGAACCTGCACCCGTTCACGACACTCCAAACGACCGGCGTGGCCGACCCTTCCGGCGACCGGGCCTTCGACGAGATGGATGATTGCGGCACGGTGGCCAGCGCGATCATTCCTGTGCACGGGCCGAACCCGCTGACCTGAAACGGCCCACCGCTGGAGAAACACCATGCTGAAGTCTTTTGCACTCGCTGCCACAGCATTCGCCCTGAGCGGCTGTGCCGGCATCGGCGCCGTCAACAGCGAAGTCTCGACCTACGGCTCCTGGCCCGCCGAGCGCAAGCCGTCCACCTACGCTTTCGAGCGCCTGCCATCACAGCAGGAACGCGCCGATGAACAGAAGCTGATCGAAGACGCGGCCCGCGGCGCGCTCGCCACGGCCGGCTTCACACCCGCCGCCACGCCGGGCGAAGCGCAGGTCACGGTGCAGGTCGGTGCGCGCATCGGCGCCTACGACCGCGGGCCCTATGCCGACCCGTTCTGGCGCAACGTGAGCGTCGGTTATTCCTTTGGCTTGCACCGCGGTTTCGGGCGCAGCCGCTGGGGTGTTGGCATCGGCGCAGGTTACGGCGGCTGGGCGGGCAACGCCGGCTGGGTCGGCTACGAGCGCGAGGTGGCCTTGTTGATCCGCGACCAGAAAACCGGCCAGTTGTTGTACGAAGCGCGCGCCAGCAACAACGGCGCGTCGTCTTCATTCAACCCGCTCTTGCCGGCGATGTTTTCTGCGGCGATGAAAGACTTCCCCGCCGGCGGGCCGAACCCGCGCAGCGTGAACGTGGAGTTGTCGACGCAGTGAGCGCTGGCGCCGGCCTTCAGTTGTAGGTCTGCGTCGCGAGCGCGCGCACGTCGCCTTCCCAGCCCGAAAGTTTGCTCAGCGCTGTGCGCCGCTGCGCCGGGCTGATGCTGTTGTGCAGGCCGGACGCGAACGCGCAGTTGAACTCGGCCAAACGCTCCGAATAGCGCCTGTAGGTCTCGCGCGGCGAACGCTCGAGCTGGGCCACGTAGACCCGCAACGCGCCTTGCGCTTGCTCGGGACTCGCCCGTTCGGCCACGAGCCGGCGCAGCAGTTGCAGCGCGTCCTGCTGGCGCAGCTTGCGCTCGGCCAGCCACAGCTCGGGGTCGAACGGCGAACGCGCCATCGCTGCCGCGATTCGGGTGCGCTGCGCGGCGTCGATCTGGCCGTAGAGCGACTCGGCGCGTTCGACCGTTCGTTTGGTCGTGGCCTCGGCGCGCTCGCGCGGGTCTTCCTGAAGGTAGTCGTTGCGGAACTCGTCGTTCACCTTGGCGTAGCGGCGCTGGATATGTTCGATTTGCTGTGGCGTGACCGACAGCGCCCACTCGGCGGCGGCCGGTGCGGCGCGGTCCCAGGCGGTGCGGGCACGCTTGAGCAGCTCACTCTGCCATTCGCACACGCGTGCCGGGGTGGTGTCGCCACGCACCTCGGCCTGCGCCCGCACCAGCAACTGGGCGTAGTCGGGCAGTTGGGTCTTGCGGTGCCAGGCGAACCATTGCGCCAGCGCTTCGCGCACACGCTGCGTCTGGTTGCCGTCGAAGTCGGCATAACCGTCGAGCCACCAGTAAGCCAGGTCGGCGGCCTGGCTGTAGCCGATGCGCAGCGCACTGCAACCCGACAGCAGCAGGGTCACGCCACAGAGCGCCGCGATAATGCGTGATCTGAACCGGCACCCGCGTATCGCGGGCGCAACGCTGCGATCAGGGGACAAGGACAACATGGCACTCAACATCGTCATCATGGCCGCGGGCAAAGGCACCCGCATGAAATCGAGCCTGCCCAAGGTGTTGCACAAACTGGCAGGGCGCAGTCTATTGCAGCATGTTCTGCAAACCGCCGCCGGCCTGGGGGCAGACCGCAGCGTGGTCATCACCGGCCACGACGCTGATCAGGTCGAGGCTGCGGTCGGCGCACCGAACCTGCAATTTGCGCGCCAGATGCCGCAGCTCGGCACCGGCCACGCGGTGCAGCAGGCCGTGCCGGCCCTGCTCGACGGCGGCACCACGCTGATTCTGAACGGCGACGTGCCCTTGATCGAAGAAGCGACCGCGCGCGCGCTGGTCGAGGCCTGTGATGGCAGGCACCTCGCGCTGCTGACCATTGATCTGCCCGACCCAACCGGCTACGGCCGCGTCGTGCGCGGCGACCCGGCCGGCCGCGATGCAACGGAGGGCGGGCGGGTGCGCGGCGTCGTCGAACACAAGGACGCAACCACCGCCGAACGCGCCATCCACGAGGTCTACACCGGCATGATGGCCGCGCCCACCGCCGCGCTCAAGCGCTGGCTCGCCGCTTTGAAGAACAACAACAGCCAGGGTGAGTATTACCTGACCGACGTGGTGGCCATGGCGGTGGCCGAAGGCGTGCACGTGATGACAGCGCAGCCCGCCAGCGACACCGAAGTGCTGGGTGTGAACAGCCCCGTGCAGCTCGCCGACCTGGAGCGCCGCTACCAACGCGCCCGCGCCGAAGCGCTGATGGAAGCCGGCGTGCGCCTGGCCGACCCGGCGCGTTTCGACGTGCGCGGCGAGCTGATCTGCGGGCCTGATGTCGACATCGACGTGAACTGCGTCTTCGAAGGCCGCGTCGAGCTCGGCGAAGGCGTGCGCATCGGCGCGAACTGCATGCTGCGCAACGCGGTGCTCCGGGCCGGCGCGGTGTTGCTTCCGTTCACGCACATCGACGGCGAAGCGCTCGGCGTGTCGATCGGCGCGGGCGCGCTGGTCGGGCCGTTCGCGCGGCTGCGGCCGGGTGCGACGCTGGGCGACGAAGTGCACATCGGCAACTTCGTCGAGGTCAAGAATTCCACGCTGGCCAAGGGCGCGAAGGCCAACCACCTGGCGTACCTGGGCGACACGACGGTCGGCGAGCGCGTGAACTATGGCGCCGGCAGCATCACCGCCAACTACGACGGCGCAAACAAACACCGCACCGTGATCGGCGCCGATGTGCACGTGGGCAGCAACTGTGTTCTCGTCGCTCCGGTGACGATCGGCGCCAGCGCCACCATCGGTGCCGGCTCGACCATCTCGAAAGACGTGCCGGCCGGCCAGCTCGCGGTGGCGCGCGCCAAGCAGGTGGCGCTGGCCGGCTGGACGCGGCCGGTCAAGACGAAGAAGTAGCAGCCGCGACTGCGCGGTTCACGGCGCCGCGTCGAGCCGCTGGCGCTGCAAGACCCAGGCCTCGAACGCAGGCTGTGGCAGCGGCGGGCTGATCAGCATGCCCTGCAGCTCGTCGCAACCCAGCGTGGCGAGGAAGTCGCGCTGCGCCTCGGTTTCGACGCCCTCGGCGATCACGGTGAGCCCGAGGCTGCGCCCCATCTGGATGATGGCGCGCGTGATCGCAGCCGAGTCGCGGTTGTCGGGCAGGTCGTGCACAAACGAACGGTCGATCTTGACCTTGTCGATCGGCAAGTCTTTGAGGTGGCCCAGCGATGAATAGCCGGTGCCGAAGTCGTCGACCGAAATGCGCAGGCCCATGGCCTTGAGCCGGTCGAGCCGGTGTTTGACCTGAGGCAGGTCGTCCATCAGCATGCGTTCGGTGAGCTCGAGTTCGAGCAGGCCGCTGTCGAAGGCGCCGCCCGGCAGTTCGCGCTCGATCGAGTCGAGAAAGCCCGAGGCCTGGAACTGCACATTCGAGAGGTTCACGGCCACCGGCGCCACCACCAGGCCCATGTCGCGCCAGCGCATCGCGCAGCGGGTCGCTTCGTGCAGTACCCACTGGCCGATGCCGATCATCAACTGGCGCTTTTCGGCCACGGGAATGAAGGCATCGGCCAGCAGCAGCCCGCGCTCCGGGTGATTCCAGCGAATCAGCGCTTCGGCGCCTACCAGCACGCCGTCGCGGGCCCGCACCTGCGGCTGGTAGTACAGCGCGAACTCACCGCGCTCAAGCGCCTGCGCGAGCTGGCCCTCGAGCACCAGTTCGGCATAGGCCGCGGCGGCGATGCCGGGCTCGAAGAACTGGTAGTTGGCGCGGCCGCGGGCCTTGGCCAGGTACATCGCCGAGTCGGCGTTCTTCACCAGCTCTTCGGGCGTGTCGCCATCGCCAGGGTAGAGCGCGATGCCAACCGATGGCGTCACCGAGATCGGGCGGCCTTCGGCCTGCACCGCCGCGCCGATCGATGTGAGCAGCTTGTGCGCTACCTCTTGCGCATCGCTGGCGTGCTGTTCGCCCCCGGACAGGCCGGCCAGCAGCACCATGAATTCGTCGCCACCGAAACGGGCCACGATGTCGGTGCCGCGCAGGCTTGCGGTGATGCGCGCGGCCACGCTGCGCAGCAGCGAGTCGCCAACCAGGTGGCCGAGCGAATCGTTGACACGCTTGAAGTGGTCGAGGTCGATGAACAGCAGCGCCAGGCGCGAGTCGTTGCGCCGCGCGCCGAGTATCGACCGCTCGAGGTGTTCCATGAACGACACACGGTTCGGCAGCCCGGTGAGCGCGTCGTGGTGGGCCATGTGATGGATGCGCGCCTGCGCGGCATGGCGGTCGCGGATGTCGCGCACGATCGTCATGCGCATGCGCTCGCCGTTGCGCAGCATCGTGCGCACGATGAACTCGACCGGAATGCGCTCGCCGCTGCGCGAGACCGCCATGCTTTCGTAGGCCGTCTCCTGGCCCGATGCGATCACCGCCGCGACCTTGGCGATGTGGTCGGGCGCAATGAACTCGAGCGTCTTGCGCCCCATCATGTCTTCGAGCGTGTAGTCGAGCAGCGCGAGCACCGGCGGGTTCGCGTCGGTGATGAAACCGTCTTTGTGGAACACGATGCCTTCGGCAGTGGCCTGCATGAATTTGGCCAGGCGCTCTTCCGATTCGCGCACCGCCTGCTCGGCGAGGCGGAACTTGCTGATGTCTGTGATCAGCACGAACGCACCCAGCGGCCCGGTGCCGCCGGCGGCTGGGTCGAGGTGCGGCAGCAGGTGCACTTCGATCCAGCGGGTGCTGCCATCGCGCGCGGGCAGCGTGCGCTCGTAGACCACCGGCACAAGCTGCTGCAACATGCGCTCGACCTGCGGCTGGATCTCGCGCGCGGCTTCGATGCCGATGACCTCTTCGAATGTCGAACCGAGGATCGAGTCTTCGTCGCGGCCGAAGGTCTCGGCGTAACGCTTGTTGGCGAACTGGCAGCGGAAGTCGGTGGCGTTGTAGTAGGCGATCAGCACCGGCACGTTGTCGGCCAGCAACCGGAACAGGCTCGCCTGGCCCTGGGCCGAGGGCGAGGCCTGCAGGCCTTCGCGCACGATGTGCAGGATGCAGGTGAACTGCTCGCTGTTCGACTGCCGGCGCGCCAGGCAGGCCACGCTGGTGATGGCGCCAAGCGCGCCGCCGAGTTCGAGGCCGAGCATGAAGTCTTCGGGCCGGCCGAGGCGGTCGAGCAAGGCGCTGCGCGAGCCCGCGAGAAGTGTCGTACTCCAGCCGTGGCCAAGCAGGTCTTCGCGGGGACGGCCGGCGAACGCGCAGAACGCGTCGTTGACTTTCAGGGCTGCGCCATCGGCGGCGAGCAGCAAGACCATGCCGGGCAATGCGTCCCAGAGGTACGCATCGGCGTCAGGCGGGGTCGGGTTGGCGGCCATCGGAATGCTCCGAACCGACAGCGGGTGCCACCGGCCTTGGTTGCGGATGATAGGCGCCGGCCTGCGCCGGGCAAGAGGGCAAGTCCGCCGCAGCGGCCTTCATCCCGCAGCAGCGCCGCGTTCGGTCTCGACCGCGAGGCACAGGTCGTCCCAGGCTTTGGCCTTGTCTTCGAGGTTGCGCAGCAGATACGCCGGGTGGTAGGTGACGATCAACGGCACGCCCTGGTAGTGGTGCACACGCCCGCGCAATCGGCCGATGGGCTCGGTGCTGCGCAGCAGGCTCTGCACCGCGAAGCGTCCCATCGCGAGAATGATCTTCGGCTGCACCAGTTGCAGTTGGCGGATCAGGAAACCTTCGCAGGCCGCGAGTTCGGCCGGCGCCGGGTTGCGGTTGCCGGGCGGGCGGCACTTCAGCGTGTTGGCGATATAGACCTGCCGCGCCGGCTCGGCCTCAGCACGGGTCAGGGCGATGGCACGCAGCATATTGTCGAGCAGCTGACCCGACTTGCCGACGAAGGGCTCGCCCTGCCGGTCTTCCTGTTCGCCCGGCGCTTCGCCAACAATCATCCAGTGCGCCTGCGGGTGGCCGACACCGAACACGGTCTGGGTGCGGTTCTCGCACAGCGTGCAGGCGGTGCAGGCGGCCACCGTGGCACGCAGCTCGGGCCAGCCCATCGTGGCGATGCCGGCGGGCAGCGTTGCGCCCGGTGCCGCCACGGCAACTGCCGCTGCGACGGGCCGCGCCACGGCGCCAGGCGATGCGAAGGCCGCAGGCGGCCGGGTCGGCACTGGCGGCGGAGCCACCGCCACGGGCTCGTCGGCCCCGGTTACCGTGGCCGCCGTTTCGCCCTGCGGCGCCCAGACGCGCACCCCCATCTCGCGCAGCATGGCGACCTGGCGTTCACTCCAGCGCATCGCCCACCCCTTGCGCCGCGGCGCCAATCTTCAGGCGCATCACGAGTGCGTCTTCGCGCTGGCCAAAGGGCGCCGGGTAGTAGCCCTTGCGCACGCCGACCGCCGTGAAGCCCAGGCGCAGGTACATGGCCCGGGCCCGTTCGTTGCTGTCGCGCACTTCGAGCCACAGTTCGCGCGCCACATGCTGGTGGCACAACGGAATCAGCGCATCGACCATGCAGCGCGCCAGCCCACGCCCTTGTTCGGCCGGTGCGACGGTGATGTTGAGCAGGTGCATTTCATCGACCCCCGGCATCGCGATGAAATAACCGAGCAGTTGGCGCTGCGCGCCGAGCAGCACACGCGCCGGGTAACCGGCCGCCAGCGAGTCGATGAAGTTGCCACGGGTCCAGGGGAACGAGTAGGCGGCGGCTTCGATGGCCATCACCGCATCGAGGTGCGCAATCGTCATCGGAGCCAACACGCGCTCGTCGTTCGCACCGCAGCGTTCGCCGGCCCACAACGCACTCACCGCAACACCCCGGCAGCGCCCTTGGCCACGCGCGCGGCCTCGCGCTCGAGCGTGGTCTGCGCGACCTTGTCACGCAGGTAATGCGGCAGCGCGAGGGCTGCGTCGACCGCGCCGCCCTGCTGCCACAGTGCCAGCGCCAGCGGCAGCATCGCGCTGGCGCGTGGCAGCGCGTCTGGAAACAGCAACGCGCCGCCGGTGTGCAAGCGCCCGGCGAACACCCGAAGTGCGTTGCCGGCGACGCGCTGGGGCGCCTCGGCCCCCCAGCGTTCGTTCAACGCGGCAGGCGTGATCAGCCGCGGCGCATCGAGCACGCGCCATTGCCCGGCGCGATGCCTGTACTGTGCGGCGTAGATTTCGTCCATGCGCGCGTCCATCGTGACCCAGACGCGGCTGTCGGCAGCGCCGACGCGGGCGTCTTCGGCGACCGCCAGCAGGCTGTCGATCGGCAGCACCGGCCTGGCCGCACCGAAGGCCAGGCCTTGCGCCACCGAGCAGGCCGTGCGCAAACCGGTGAACGCGCCCGGGCCACGCCCGAAAGCGACCGCGTCGAGTTCGACGAGGGTCACCCCGGCCTCATGCAGCAGCGCCATCACCGCGGGGATCAGACGTGCCGAGGCCAAGGCGCCACCGGGACTCTCGTGCACGAAGACACGACCACCCACAGCGAGCGCAATGCTCATGTGTTCGGTGGCGGTGTCGAAGGCGAGGAGCGCGGTCATGCGGGGAAGTTTCGCGCCGGGGCCGGCATCGAGGGCAAGGAACAGAGGGCTGTGAACAGGGCGTGAATGAGCCTCTGAAACCCAAGTCTAAGGCAGTGCCGCACCAGCCCCACACCAGCACCATGCGATCATCAAAGCATGTCGAAAAAGTGGATTCTTCTCGGGCTCGCTGCAGCACTCTGCAGCGCCCTCTTGCCCGCGCTCGCGGCGCCATTGCCGAACGACGTGGCGGCGGCACTTGAGCGCGCGAAGTTGCCGCGCGAGAGTTTCGTCGCCATGGTGCAGGAAGTCGGCAGCACGCGCACGCGCCTGGCCTGGCAGGCCGAGCAAGCGGTGAACCCGGCTTCGCTGATGAAGCTGCTGACCACGTTCGCCGCGTTCGAGATGCTCGGCCCGGCCTGGAGCTGGAACACGCCGGTGTGGCTGCAGGGCCCCGTGAACGATGGCGTGCTCGAAGGCAACCTCGTCATCAAGGGCAGCGGCGACCCGAAGTTGGTGCTCGAACGGCTCTGGCTGCTGCTCAGGCGGGTGCAGCAGGCCGGCGTGAGCGAGATTCGCGGCGACATCGTGCTCGACCGCAGCGGTTTCAACGTGCCCGACCAGCACCCGGCCGATTTCGATGGCGAGCCGCTGCGCCCGTACAACGTGCGCCCCGACGCGCTGCTGCTGAACTACAAGACGCTCGCGTTCACGATCACGCCCGACCCGGCGCGCGGCGTGGCCACGATCGCTGTCGACCTGCCGCTCGCTGGCGTGCGCGTCGACCCGGCGGTGCCGCTCACAGCCGGACCGTGCGACGACTGGCGCGGCGCCTTGAAACCCGATTTCTCCGACCCGACGCGTGCCCGTTTCACCGGCGCGCTGCCGGCTGCGTGCGGCGAGAAAACCTGGGCACTGGCCTACGCCGACCCGAAGAGCTACAACGAACGCGCGCTGCTCGGCCTGTGGTCCGCGATGGGCGGCAAACTGAGCGGCAGGGTGCGCGACGGCGTGGCGCCCACGACCCGCCCGAGCTTCGAGCTGGCCTCGCCGACGTTGGCCGAAGTGGTGCGCGACATCAACAAGTTCAGCAACAACCTGATGGCGCAGCAGCTCTTCCTCACACTCGCACTCGTGCAGCGGGGTAGCGGCTCGCCCGAGCTCGCGCGCGAGCTGATGCGGCAGTGGGCCGGCGAGCGCTTCGGCAGCGCGGGCGCGAGCCTCGTGATCGACAACGGCTCGGGCCTCTCGCGTGACTCGCGCGCCAGTGCGCAACTGCTGGCGCGCTTGCTGCAGGCTGCGTGGGTGAGCCCGGTGATGCCCGAGCTGATGAGCTCGCTGCCCGTCAGCGGCATCGACGGCACGCTCAGGCGCTCGCGCGCCACGCTGGGTCGCGCCCACCTGAAAACCGGCTCGCTGCGCGATGTGAATGGTGTGGCCGGTTATGTGCTTTCCAGCTCGGGGCGGCGCTATGTCGTCGTTGCGATCGTCAACCATGCCAACGCCGGCGGCGCCCGGCCCGCACTCGACGCGTTGGTGCAATGGGCCGCGAACGACGCGCCCGCTTCTGCCCTTGTCGGCGAACCCGTCAACTGATCCAGCCCATGACCTTCATCGACGCCCTCGGCTACATCGCCGCCACGCTCACCACCGCTTCGTTCGTGCCTCAGGCGTGGCTCACCTTTCGCACCCGCGACGTGAGCGGTATTTCGCTGGCGATGTACAGCGTGTTCACGCTCGGCATCGCACTGTGGCTGGCCTATGGCCTGTTCATGGAGGCCTGGCCGATCGTCGCCGCCAACGTGGTGACCTTCGCGCTGGCCGCCGCGATCCTCGTGATGAAGCTCTCGATGGGACGTAAACGCAAGTAAAGCGTGCGCCGCGTGACGGCCCGAGCGGGTTTCCCCGGCTGCGATCGGCCCGGCCACAAATTTATAGTGAGCCCCACAAAAGCGAACGATCGTTCGTTTCACAGATGACTTCTCTGATGGCGTCTGCGATGGCATCTGTCTTTGCACAAGGGGTTCACATGAAATTCATGAGGTCATGGGGTTTGTCGGCGGCCGCGGCGCTGGTGCTTGCGGCCTGCGGCGGTGGTGGTGACGGCGACCAGAGCCCACGCGTCAGGTACACCTCGGTGGTGTCGTTCGGCGACAGCCTGAGCGACATCGGCACCTACGGCACAGCCACGCTGAAAGCGGTGACAGGCGGTGGCAAGTACACCGTCAACGCCAGCGACAGCAAGAACTGGACAGAGCTGATCGCCGCGGCCGCCGGCACGGCGGCGCCTTGCCCGGCGCAGACCGGCCTCGAATCCAGTGGCCCGCTGGCGGCGTTTGCCGAAGCAACGAGCAACCATGCCGGCTGCTACGGCTATGCGCAGGGCGGCGCGCGCGTGACGAACCCGGTCGGCCCCGGCAACAAGGCCTTGATCGGGCTCGGCGACACCAGCGGCTACGTGGGCCAGCTGACCGACCCGGTGCTCAACCAGATCAACCGCCACCTCGCCAGCACCACGTCGGGCACGTTCAGCGGCACCGAACTCGTGACGATGCTGGCCGGTGGCAACGACGTGTTCATCAACCTCGCGACCTTCGCTGCCACCGTGGGCGCTGGCGGCGATGCCACCGTGGCCGGTGGCGCGGCGGTCACGGCCATGGGCACGGCCGGCGCCGAACTGGCGGGCTACATCAAGGCGCTGATCATCGCCAAAGGCGCCACGCACGTGGTGGTGGTGACGCTGCCCGACGTGAGCCAGACGCCGTTCGGCTACAGCCAGGCGGCCAGCGTGCAAGGCCTCATCAACACGATGGCGACGACCTTCAACTCGCAGCTCACGAGCGGCCTGGCCGGCACCAGCGGCGTGTTGATCGTTGACGCCTACACGCAGGGCCGGCTGCAGACCGCGAGCCCTGTGCAATACGGCGTGACCAACAACACCGTGCCGGCCTGCGACCTGACAAAAACCGTGTTCGCCAGCTCGCTGGTGTGCTCGGCCAGCACGCTGATCGCCGGCGACGTGTCGCACTACGCTTTCGCGGACACGGTGCACCCAAGCCCGTATGCGTACCGCCTGCTGGCGCAGTACGTGACCGACCAGATGCTCAAGGCCGGTTGGCTCTGATGCGCGCGAACGAACGAAAGGCAGCCATGAAAAAGACCCTTGCCCCATTCGCACTTGCTCCCTTCGCACTGGCCGCGCTGGCACTTGCCGCCAGCGGCACGGCCTCGGCCCAGACTGCTGCCGGTACCTGGTTCGCCAAGGGCGGCGTGAACAACGTGGCGCCGCACGTCAAGAGCGGCGATCTGTCGGCCCCGAGCATTCCCGGCACGAAGATCGACGTGAAGAGCGCCACCTCGGCAATCTTCACGCTGGGCTACATGTTGAGCGATGAAGTTTCTTTCGAGTTCTACGCCGGCCTGCCGTACAAGCACGAAGTGGTTGGCGACGGCAGCATCAAAGGGGTGGGCAAGCTCGGCACGATCAAGCAGGTGTCGCCGACACTCTTCGCGCAATACCGCTTCATGGAAGCCAGCGCGCCCTTCCGGCCCTACCTCGGCTTGGGGCTCACCTACGCCTACTTCTATGGCGGCGAAGGCTCGGGCACGCTCACCGCTTTGACGAACCCGGGCGGTTCGCCCACCAAGCTGTCGGCGAGCTCGGCATTCGGTTTGTCGCCGCAGCTTGGCGCCACGCTGGCGCTTGGCGAGCACTGGTTCCTCGATGTATCGGTCATCAAGACCTTCATCAAGAACAAGAACACGCTGTCGACCGGCCAGACCATCAACACCAAGCTCGACCCGGTGTCGAGCAACCTGTCGCTCGGCTACCGGTTCTGAGGCAGGCTGCGCCGAAGCTCAGGCCGGAGCGCAGCGCCTGCGGTGCCGAGCAGGCACCTTCCGTTCACCGGCTCAGAACGGGTTGTTCAGGGCCCGGGTCACGGCCAGCGAACCCAGGCTGATGTGGCCGCCCGCACTCAGGTGCGTGGCGTCGGCCCAGAGCCAGGTGATGCCATCGGCCACAGTGGGTGTGGCCGGCGGCGGCACCGCCGCAGCGTCGGTGCCCAGGGTCTGCGTGGTGCAGCTGGGCAGCGGCGACGTTGGCAGACACGCAGCAAGCGTCGTGTTGACGAAGATGCCGCCGCCGGCGAGGCGGGCCTTCGCAACGCCGCTCACATACTCGTCGAGCTTGATCAAACCGATCTTGCGGCCATCGTTCATGATGTTGGCGCGCAGCTTGGCGTTGAAACGTGCGCTCAGGCGCGACAGCAGCGCGGCGCGGCCGGGGTTGGCGGCTTCTTCAGTCAGCGCGAAGGGCGTGTAGCCCATGTCGGGCGTGGTCGACAGCAACACCTTCGCGTCCAGGTTCGCGATGCGGTTGACCTGCGCGGCCAGGACGGCGCCGGCCTGCTCGACGTTGATCGTCAGTTGCTCCTCGGGCACGTCGGGGTACTGCGCGTACTGGTCGAGGATGTCGTTCGCGCCAACCAGCATCGTCACGATGTCTTTCGACGTGAAGCCGCCGCTGGCGATGTGCCGGTTGACCTGCGCCTCGATACCGGCCACCCGCGCGCCGACGGTCGCGTAGATGCGGCTGACGGGCGACTCCACGGGCAGCAGGTTGCATTCCGGAAACACCAGGCCGTAGACGGCCGCGACGGTCTGGATCCAGATCGGGTTGCTGCTGCAGTCGAGCTGAGTGTTGTCGGCGAACTGCACCGCGTTGACGCTGTACTTGCTGTGGTCGGTGTCGATGAAGCTGGTCTCGTCGCCGAACGCGAGCACGCGGTTGGCACGAAAGGTCTCGGCCTGTTCACCCCCACCGCAAGCGGACAGCAGCGCCGCCCCCGCCACCGCGGCGAATAGCGCCGGGCGGACCCATTCAAATACATTCGACTTCATTCAAGGCTCCGAAAATTCAACTGCGGGGTGAGGGTGGGAGAGGGTTGGGGCGAGAAGGTTCGGTCAGGCAGAGGCGGCTCGCTGCAGCCGATCGCGAACGCCGTCCCATTCGGGGCCAGGCGGCGGCTCTTCGACCCAGATGAGCTGCACGCCCTCGGCGTCGAGTTCGCGCACCACGCTGAACAATTCCTGTGCCGCCTGCTCGGGAGAAACCGGCATGCGACGGTGCCGCACACGTGGCGCCAGGTTCAGCGGCAGGCTGCGCGAATATACCGCCAGGCTCAGCGACTCTTGCGCGAGCATCTGTAAAGCCGTGGCAAGCATCTGGGTCGACATCAGCCGCAGCCGGGCGTTCGGCGCGTAGTGCGCCGCCAGCGTGCCGGAGGCGCGCGGGGCCAGGTCGTCGGGTTCGAGCAAGGGCTCGCCCGCCGCCGCCTCGATGCGCGCGCGGGTCAACACCCCGGGCCGCAACAGCACCGCGTGGCCCCGCGAACAGTCGACGATGCTTGACTCGATGCCGACGCTGCAGGCGCCGCCGTCGAGCACCGCGACCGGCGGGTCGAACTCGGCCAGCACATGGGCGGCCTGGGTCGGGCTGACGCGGCCGAAGCGGTTGGCGCTGGGCCCGGCCACGCCGGCTACTCCACGCTCGCGCGCGGCCAGCAACAAGGCCCGGGCCACTGGATGCGACGGGCAGCGCAAGCCAATGCTCGGCTGCCCGCCAGCGGCCACGGCGCCAATGCCGTCGGCACGCGGCACGATGACCGTCAGCGGCCCGGGCCAGAACACGTCGATCAGGCGCTGTGCGAGCGGCGGCATGTGCGAAACGAACCGAGCGGCGTCGGCAGGCTCGGCAACGTGCACGATCAGCGGGTGGTTTGCGGGCCGACCTTTGGCGCTGAAGATCTTCGACACCGCACGGTCGTCGTCGGCGCGCGCGCCGAGGCCATAGACGGTCTCGGTGGGGAAGGCGACCAGGTCGCCATCGGCAAGCAACGCGGCTGCGCGCTCGACATCAGCCTCGACTTGCCCGTCAAGCAGCACGACTCACCAGGCCTCGATGCCAAGCCACACCGCAATCTGGCGCGCCACCGCGTCGGCTGCTTCGGCGCTGGCCGCGGTCACGGTGAGGTGGCCCATCTTGCGCCCCGGCCGCGCGCTGGCCTTGCCGTAGAGGTGCAGGTGCACCCCGGGCAACTCGAGCACGGCTGCCCAGTCGGGCGCGACTTCCTGCGAACCCTTGCGGAACCACAGATCGCCGAGCAGGTTGAGCATCACGCAGGGCGAATGCTGGCGCGGCGCGACCAGCGGCGCAGCAGTCATGGCCCGCACCTGCAGGTCGAATTGCGACACATCGCAGGCATCGATGCTGTAGTGGCCGGAGTTGTGTGGGCGCGGCGCCATTTCATTGACCACGAGTGCACCGTCGGCCAGCACGAAGAATTCGACGCACAACACGCCGACATAGTCGAGCGTGGCCGCCACGCTTCGAGCGGCGGCCACCGCGCGCTGCTGAAGCGCGGGGGAGATCGCTGGCGCCGGCACCACGGTGACAGCCAGAATGCCGTTGCGGTGCAGGTTCTGCTGCACCGGAAAGTGAACCATCTCGCCCACCGCGCTGCGGGCCACGATCACGCTGAGCTCGAAGGAGAGCGGCAGCCTCTTTTCGAGCACACAGGGCACGCCACCGAGCCGGGACCAGGCCGCCGCGAGCTCGGCACGGTTGGCCACGCGCGCCTGGCCCTTGCCGTCGTAGCCCAGGCGGGTGGTCTTCAGGATGCCGGGCAACAGCTCGGCAGAAACGGCGTCGAGCTGCTTGGCGGTGATGATCAGCGCATGCGGCGCGCAGGCCACGCCACTGCGTTCGAAGTGCGCTTTCTCGGCTGCGCGGTCCTGGCAAATGGCCACTGCAGCGCCGGCCGGCGCAACCGGCCGCATGGCGGCCAGCAGTTCGAGCGACGCTGCCGGAACGTTCTCGAACTCGGTGGTGACGGCGGCGCTGAGCCGCCCCAGCTCGGCCAAGCCGGCGGCATCGAGGTAGTCGGCCTGGACGTGATGGTGCGCCACCAGCCCGGCGGGGCTTGCGGGGTCGGCATCTAGCACGGCGGTGGCATAACCCATCTGCTGTGCGGCATGCACGAACATGCGCGCCAGTTGGCCACCGCCCATCACGCCAAGCGTGGCACCCGGGGCGATGAAAGGCATGGCCGCAGCGGCGGCGGTCGCCCCAGCCTTCACTTGAGATCGGCCGTCATCAGGCGCGCCGCGTCGGTCTGGCGCGCGCGATACGCTTCGAGCCGGGCGCGTAACGCAGGGTCTTCGTTGGCCAGCATCGCGACCACGAACAGGGCCGCATTGGCCGCACCCGCCGCCCCGATCGCGAAGGTGGCCACGGGAATGCCCTTGGGCATCTGCACGATCGAGTGAAGCGAATCGACGCCACTCAGGTGTTTGCTGGCCACGGGCACGCCCAACACCGGCACGGTGGTCTTTGCGGCCAGCATGCCGGGCAGGTGCGCAGCACCGCCTGCCCCGGCGATGATCGCCTTCAGGCCGCGCTCGGCGGCAGACTGTGCGTACGAAAACATGTCATCGGGCATGCGGTGTGCCGAGACGACGCGGGCTTCGAAAGCGATGCCGAACTCGGCGAGAATCTCGGTGGCGGCACGCAGGGTGTCCCAGTCACTGCTGGAGCCCATCAACACGCCGACCACAACAGGGGCGCTGCTCAAGGCTCGCTCCAAGGTGCTGATCAGCCTTGAATTGTAGGCGTCGCGCCGCCAGCTTCAGCACCCGCCCGGACCCGACACGGAACCCCCGAACATGCTCGATATTTCGCTGCAAAATTTTGAACCCGACCTGATCACGGCGTCGACCCATCAGCCGGTGCTGCTCGACATCTGGGCGCCCTGGTGCGGCCCGTGCAAGGCCCTTGGCCCGCTGCTCGAAAAGCTCGAGACGGCTTATGCTGGCCGCTTCAAGCTGGCCAAGCTCAATTCCGACGACCAGCCCGAAATCGCCGGGCAGCTGTCGCAGATGTTCGGGGTTCGCAGCATCCCGTTCTGTGTCTTGTTCAAAGGCGGGCAACCGGTCGACGGCTTCGTGGGCGCGCTGCCGGAGTCCGAAGTACGGGCCTTTCTCGACAAGCACGTGCCCAGTGCAACGGAGGCTGCCGCCGAAGAAGAGGTGGGCGAAGCCGAAGCATTGCTCGCCGAAGGCGACGTCGACAGCGCGATCGAAAAATTGCGCGCTGCGCTGGCGATCAACCCAGGCAACGATGACACCCGGGGCGACTACCTGCACGCACTTTTGAGCGCAGGCCACATCGCCGACGCACGCCGCGCCTACGAACCGGTGGCCGCGCGCGTGTTGCCGCATGCTCGCCTCGACGCTTGCAGGCACTGGCTGGACGCATGCGAAGCGGCAATGCACGCACGCGCGCCCGAAGCAATCAGGCAAGCCATTGCCCACGACAAACGCGACTTTGCGGCGCGCTTCGAACTGGCGCAGGTCCACTTGGCCAGCAAGCAGTTCACGCTGGCGATGGACGAATTGCTCGAAATCGTGATGCGCGACAAGGCTTGGAATGGCGAAATTGCAAGGAAAGTGTATGTCGCGACGCTGGAGGTCATGAGGAAGCCCGCGGTTGTGAAGGCCGAAATTGCCGCCCCCAAAGGTACGCTTGAAATCGCCGATGTTGACAGTCGGAAGTCTGGTGATTCCGTAGCGGACGCTTATCGACGGAAATTGAGTATGGCTTTGTTTTAACCACGCTCCCGATCTGCGACATTGTTATCAAAAAACTGGTGTTTATGCTCAAAGAAGTTGGGACAGCCGCTCGATTCCGTGTCCAGTCCAGTGGAGATAGCACTCAATTGCGGCAAGGGTCCGTTGCTACATCAATCTGCAAAGTACATCAGAACGCTATCGCAAACTTGAGCGACGTTGCCTTAGAAGTTATCCGTAAATAATGTTAACCGTCAGTTTGACCTTGCGAAACGCGATGATCGCGGCAGCGAAGTGATTGAGTGCGACGAAGCTGCGCTCCAGCTTTTCGTACCAGACAAGCAACTTGCGGAAGCGGTTGAACCAACTGTGGCAGACCTCGACCACCCAGCGTCGCGCCTTCTTCGTTGGGTTTCTCCGCTTGGCTTGAGCCTCTGCGCTTCGGCCCACGACGTGAGGAATGTAGCCATGCGATTCGATGATCTCCAACGCGCGCCAACCTCGGTAGCCGTTGTCGGCACAAAGGTGCTTGCTGCGTCGAGCGCTTGGCGTCTTGCGCTTGACCATGATCGCGCAAAGCACCGCATCGAGCTGGGTAACGTCATGTCGATTCGCTCCGGTCACGACGAGCGACAACGGGACGCCACGACCGTCCACCAGCAGGTGTCGCTTGCTTCCCTTTTTTTCCCCGATCCGTCGGGTTGGGTCCGACGGCCTCTTGCGCCAGCGGCGCTTTGAACATGGCGGCGTCGATGCTCTGCCATCGCCAGGAGATACCTTCCATCTGGTCGTACTCGGCAAGGCCGGCTTGCCATATCGATTCAAACACCCCGGCGGCCTCCCACTCCAGGAAGCGCTTGTGAATGGCGCTCGCGCTGCCAAATCTCTCCTTGGGCAACGCCTTCCACTGGCAGCCGGTACGCAGTACATATACGACCGCCTCGAACACCTGCCGCGCTGGCTTGGGCGGTCGCCCAGCGCCCGCTTTGCGCAAGTACTCCTTGCTCGACGAGCGCTCCCGTGACGGGATCAGCGGCTCGACGCGAGCCCAGAAATCATCTGTCACTACCCACGATTCCACCCGCTTGCGTGTTGCCATGCCATCGCCCCGTCACCGCGTGTTGAGCGGCTCGGAACGGTAGTGTACTATTTACGGATAACTTCTTAGTCAAACCTCATTATTAATTTTTGCAGACAGCCCATTCAACAGGGAAATCAATGTAGTCTGGAAATCAACGTACCCACGCCATGCGGTATCCGCCTGTCTTTGATGACGTTCCGCGGCCTCAGAGTCTCCTAGCGCTGAAAATACCTCCACTAGACGGCTGTGCGCAAAGGCTCGATCATCGAACTGCCCATCGACGGCGATATTCGATTCCGCCAAATCGGCGTCGTCCCTTGCCTCTGTGATTTGCCCTAGTTGCACTCGGCACCAAGCTCTATCAGCAATCAGATCCGCTTGCAAGCGACCCAATCCCTGCCGAAGCACAGTTTGAAGATGCTCATCGAAGAGAACAAGGGCATCCCGCGCTCGCCCGGTCGAAACCAACAATTTCGCCTGCAAGATGGGAATATGGCCCTGGAGGTTCGTGGCTCCCACTAGCAAGTCGTAATGCGCAGTCGACTGGGCACTCAAAAGAGCAAAGTCGCTTTCACCGGAAGGTCGTGTTCCAAGAACTTGTTCTTGCCGGAGATTACTCGCTCGAAGCCAGGCCATGTTATGCATGAGCGCACTCAACATAGCGTCGTCGCCGTCCGAAATCGCGTGCTGCCTAGCAGAAAAGTACCACGGAAGAGCTAAATCCAATCGCCCTCCTTGGTGGTAACCCTGCGCCACGACCAAACAAGCACGAGCACGGGCTGAATCATGCGACTCGTCGGCGAGAGTCAAGGCCTCTTCAGCATGTCGCGCCATGGAGACGATATCTGCGAGCAAAAAATCCATGTGCGCCAACCAGGCGGCACTTAGCGCACGCATTTGCACGAGTCCGGCGGCGCCACTAAGCGCATGGGCCCGAAGGACTTTGTCACGCGCCGCCTGACCCATCTCTTTAGAGTGGATTGTCAATCCTTCAACCAGATTCAGCCACACACTCATCTGAACGTTCGGCCGATCTTCGTAGCGCTCGCGCAATGCATTCAGTTCAGCTCTCACCTCCTCAAACCGCCCGAGCCGCGCCAAATATGCAGCGCGTTCGGCTCGCAAGCAATCGGCTTCGAGCTCGTATTTGGCATTTGCAATGCCGGCCTCCAGGCGCAAGAGCAGGCGGGAGGGCTTCATGCGGTCAAACGCCGCAGCGCTTCGTCATAGGTTCTTGCCGTTCGGAGCACGACTTCCTCCGGCAAGTCGGGCGCCGGCACCTGCTTGTTCCATGGCTGCCCGGCAATCTTGGCTGCGTCCAGCCAGTCGCGAACGAACTGCTTGTCGTAGCTCGGCGGGTTACCACCTTCGGCATACTCTTCCACCGGCCAGAACCGCGATGAGTCGGGGGTCAGCACTTCGTCCATCAGGGTCAGCCTGCCGTCGTCATCCAGCCCGAACTCGAACTTCGTGTCGGCGATGATGATGCCTTTGGCAAGCGCCTTCGCGGCGGCCTCCGAATACAAACGGATCGACACTGCGCGGATCTTCTCTGCCAGTTCCCGGCCGATGATCTCGGACATGCGCTCGAAACCGATGTTCTCGTCGTGGTCGCCCATCTCCGCCTTGGTGGCTGGCGTGAAGATCGGCTCGGCCAGTTTGCTCGCGTTTTTCAGGCCTGGCGGCAGTGCGACGCCACACACTTGCTGGTTCTGCTGATACTCCTTCCAACCACTGCCGGCCAGATACCCGCGTACCACCGCCTCGATGGGCACCGGCCGAAGTCGCTTGACGAGCATCGAGCGGCCTCGTACCTGCTCACGCTCGTTGGGCGCCACCACGCTCTCGGGGTCGTCGCCGGTCAGGTGGTTGGGCACAATGTGCTGCAGGTGCGCAAACCAGAACAGCGCCATCTGGGTGAGCAGCCTGCCCTTGCCAGGGATCGGCTGCCGCATCACCACGTCGAAAGCGCTGAGCCGGTCGGTCGCCACCATCAACAGGCGGTCTTTGCCGACGGCGTAGTTGTCGCGAACCTTGCCACTTGCGAGCAGCGGCAACGAGGTGATGGACGATGTCAGCAGCGCAGGGGTCATGGCGTTCTTTCGGCGAGGTGCAAGGCACTCCTCGCAGCGGTTCGATAGAGTCAATCGATTGTAGTAACCGCGAAAAAAAAGAAACCCGGCCTCGGCCGGGTTTTCTTGTGAGTGCACTCGATCTCACGCGATGGTTTGTGCCAGCTCACCGTTCGCATATCGCTGTGCCACCTGCACCAGGCTCTGGGCCTTGATCTTGCCCGCCTGGCCTTCGCAGCCGAACTGCAGGTAACGTTGCTTGCAGACACCCTTTGCCGCCTCGCGAGCCGGCTTCAGGAAGTCGCGCGGGTCAAACTTGTCGGGGTTCTCCGACATGTAGCGGCGCACCGCACCGGTCATCGCCAGGCGCACGTCGGTGTCGATGTTGATCTTGCGCACGCCGTACTTGATGGCTTCCTGGATCTCTTCGACCGGCACGCCATAGGTCTCTTTCATCTTGCCACCGAACTCGCGAATTTCCGCCAGCAGTTCCTGCGGCACGCTCGACGAGCCGTGCATCACGAGGTGCGTGTTCGGAATGCGGCGGTGAATTTCCTTGATGCGGCCGATCGCCAGGATGTCGCCGGTGGGCTTGCGGGTGAATTTGTAGGCGCCGTGGCTGGTGCCGATGGCGATCGCCAGCGCGTCGAGTTGCGTGCGCTTGACGAAGTCGGCGGCCTGCTCGGGGTCGGTCAGCAACTGCTCCATCGTCATCGTGGAATCGGTGCCGTGGCCGTCTTCCTTGTCGCCCTTCATCGTCTCCAACGAACCCAGGCAGCCGAGTTCGCCTTCCACGGTCACGCCCAGCAGGTGCGCCATGTCGACGACCTTGCGCGTCACCTCGATGTTGTAGTCGTAACTCGCGATGGTCTTGCCATCGGCCTGCAGCGAGCCGTCCATCATCACCGAGCTGAAGCCCAGGCCGATGGCGCCCTTGCACACGTCGGGGCTCTGGCCGTGGTCCTGATGCATCACGAGCGGCACGTTCGGCCAGGTCTCCACCGCCGCCTGAATCAGGTGCTTGATGAACGCCTCGCCGGCGTACTTGCGCGCGCCGGCGCTGGCCTGAAGGATCACCGGCGCTCCAACCTCGTCGGCCGCCGTCATCACCGCCTGCACCTGCTCGAGGTTGTTGACGTTGAAAGCCGGAATGCCGTAGCCGTTTTCGGCGGCGTGGTCCAGCAGCTGGCGCATTGAAACGAGGGGCATGGCGAACTCCTGAATCGGGATGGTGGGGCAGCGAGAAACCGCGCCGTAACTGGCGCAATTGTAGCGAGCGGCCTCTGCCGCCCGGCGCGAAGCATCAGCCGATGCGCTCGGCCTCGTAGCCTTCGGCGCGCATGGCCACGAGGATCTGCTCGATGTGCGCCACACCACGCGTCTGCACCACCACCTCGATCTGCGCCCGCTCGACCGAGAGCGACGTGAACGCGCGCTGGTGCTGCACTTCGTCGATGTTGGCGCCGAGCTTGCCCAGCAACGTAGCCACGTTGGCGAGCGCGCCCGGCACGTCGCGCACGTCGAAGCGCAAGCGTGCGAGCCGGCCCGACTTGACCATGCCGCGCTCGATGATCTCGGCCAGCATCAGAGGCTCGATGTTGCCACCGCAAAGAATGAGGCCGACCTTGCGACCCTTGAAACGCTCGCCGTGTTTCATCAGCGCGGCCAGGCCGACAGCGCCTGCGCCCTCGACCACCGTCTTCTCGATTTCGAGCAGCATCAGGATCGCCTGCTCGATGTCTTCTTCGCCGACGAGCAGCACATCGTCCACATGCGCCTTGATCAGCGGCAAGGTCAACGCGCCGGGCGACTTGACGGCGATGCCGTCGGCGATCGTCGCCTGCGCGCTCTCGCGCTGCTCGCCATGCAGCGCGTTCCAGGCCGCCGGAAAGCGCTCGGTCTGCACGCCGATGATGCGGATGCCGGGCCGCAGCGCACGCGCCGCCGTCGCCACACCGGAGATCAAGCCCCCACCGCCGATCGCGACCACCAGCGTATCGATGTCGGGTTGCTGCGCCAGCATCTCAAGGCCGATCGTGCCCTGCCCGGCGATCACCGCGAGATCGTCGAAAGGGTGCACGAGCGTCAGGCCCCGCTCCTGCGCCAACGCCACGCCGTGGGCGCGCGCATCGTCGAAGGTGTCGCCCTCGAGCACCACGGCCGCGCCGAAACCGCGCGTGCGCTCCACCTTCACGGCCGGCGCGAAACGCGGCATCACGATCGTGGCCGGAATGCCCATGCGTTGCGCGTGATACGCCACGCCTTGCGCGTGGTTGCCGGCCGAGACCGCCAGCACACCGCACGCGCGCTCGGCGGCCGTCAGCTGCGCCATCTTGTTCAGGGCACCACGCTCCTTGAACGAAGCCGTGAATTGCAGGTTCTCGAACTTCAGAAAGACTTCGCAGCCGGTCAGCTCCGACAGCGTGCGCGACGGCATGCACGGCGTGTCGATGATCTCGCCGCGCAGGCGAACAGCGGCCGCCTGAATGTCTTCGAGACTGAGGGTGGATTCGGTCGCGCTCATGCCGCATTGTGGCGCGGCCAATCCGCACCGCTGCGCAGGGTCGCATCCGGACGACGTCACACGAGACGCCGGCTTCTGTAGCCTCTGCCCTTTTTTGCAACTCGAACTAAGGAACTCTCGATGAACTTCCGCGCCAACCCCTTGCTCGCCGGCCTGCTGCTCGCGGCGCCCACCCTCGTGTTCGCGCAGGCCCAGGCCACGATCAAGCCGGACGGCGAGTTCCGCTATGCATTCGGTGCTGGAGCGAGCCACGCGTCGGGCAACACGAGCGCCTCGAGCGTCAACCTGAGCGGCGACGGCGTGCGCGCAACGGCCGACAACAAATGGCAGTTCGGCGGCAAGGCCAACTGGGGCCGCACCGACGGCGTCACCACGGCAGAGAACCTTGCGCTCGGCACCCAGTACGACCTGAACATCACACCCGACTGGTTCGGCTTCGGCAAGGCCGACTACCTGCGCGACAAACCGGCCAATGTGTCGACGCGTGCTTCGTTGTTTGGCGGCGCCGGCCTGCACGTTGTGAAAACCGAAACGCTGACGTTCGACCTCTCGGCCGGCCTTGGCTACACCGAAGACCGCTACTTCAACGCCGCAGAAGTGAACGGCGGGCTCCGTACCCGCTACGGCCGCGCCGAGGCGCTGCTGACCGAAGAATCGACGCACAACTGGACGCCGACCACCAGCTTCCATCAGAAGCTCTCGTTCTACCCCGCGCTGCGCAGCGGCGGCGGTTACCGCGGCGTGTTCGACTCGGGCCTGTCGGTTGCGATGACCACCACGCTGAGCCTGACAGCCGGCCTGAACTACCGCTACAACAGCGATCCGGGCGCAGGCCTGAAGAAGGGCGACATCTTGTTTGTGACCGGCATCTCGGTCAAGCTCGACTGACCCCAGACTCGCGGGCTGTCATGTCACCCGGCACACTTTGAGCATGTTGGTACCGCCCGGGTGGCCCATCGGCTCGCCGCAGGTGATGGCGTAGGTGTCGCCGGCCTTGAGCACACCGCGCTCAACCAGCAAGGTTTCGGCCTGGGCCAGCGCTTCGTCGCGGTCGGCAAAGTTGGGCATCAGCATCGGCGTGACGTTGCGGTACAGCGCCATGCAGCGCTGGCTGCGCAGTTGCGATGTCAGCCCATAGATCGGCACGTGGATCAGGTGCCGGCTCATCCACAGTGCGGTCGAGCCCGACTCGGTGAGCGCCAGAATCGCCTTGCAGCCCAGGTGGTAGGCCGTGAACAGCGCACCCATCGCGATGGACTGGTCGATGCGCGCGAACTGCTTGTTGGTGAACGTGGCATCGAGCGCGACCTCTTCGGCGTTTTCGGCCTCGACACAGATGCTCGCCATCATCTCGATGGTCTCGACCGGGTATTTGCCGGCCGCGGTCTCGGCGCTCAGCATGACCGCGTCGGTGCCGTCGAGCACCGCGTTGGCCACGTCGCTCACCTCGGCGCGCGTGGGCACCGGGTTGACGATCATCGACTCCATCATCTGCGTGGCGGTGATGACCACGCGGTCCATCTCGCGCGCCATCTTGATCATGCGTTTCTGCAGCGCCGGCACCGCCGCGTTGCCGACCTCGATGGCCAGGTCACCGCGCGCCACCATGATGCCGTCGCTCGCCTTGAGGATCTGGTCGAGCACCGGGATCGCTTCGCTGCGCTCGATCTTCGCGATCAGCAGCGGCTTGTGGCCCCAGGGTTCGCCGGCCACGTTGGCGAGCTGGCGCGCCATTTCCATGTCGGTCGAGGTCTTCGGAAAGCTCACCGCGAGGTATTCGCACTGGAAGCTCATCGCGGTCTTGATGTCTTCCATGTCCTTCGACGTGAGCGCTGGCGCCGTGAGGCCACCGCCGGCCTTGTTGATGCCCTTGTTGTTCGAGAGCACGCCGCCGACCACGACCGTCGTGTGCACTTCGTCGCCACGCACCGAATCGACCACGAGCTTGAGCAGGCCGTCGTTGAGCAGCAGCACGTCACCCGCCCTCACGTCGCGCGGCAGCTGTTTGTAGTCGAGGCCCACCCGCTCGTTGGTGCCGAGTTCGGTCATGGCGCCGTCGAGAATGAACTTCTGACCCGGTTCGAGCAGCGTCTTGTCGCCGTCGAACTTGCCGACGCGAATCTTCGGGCCTTGCAGGTCGGCCATGATCGCCACTTCGCGGCCGGCGCGGCGTGCCACCTCGCGCACGAGCGTGGCGCGGTCGATGTGGTCTTGTGGCTTGCCGTGCGAGAAGTTCATGCGCACGACATCAACGCCGGCGCGGATCATGCGCTCCAGCACCTCGGGCGAACTCGAAGCGGGGCCGAGGGTGGCAACGATCTTGGTGGCGCGGGGCATGGCGGTCTCCATCTGTATTTTTGAGAGCGGATTATTGAAGCGTGCCGGGCCGCTTTGGCGTGGGCGAAGGAATGACTCTTATGCGGCCGAGTCGGCGCGGCGCTGAAGAATCTCGAAGGCCGGCAGGGTCTTGCCTTCGAGCACTTCGAGAAACGCGCCGCCACCGGTCGAGATGTAGCCCATGTCTTTTTCGATGCCGTACTTGGCGATCGCGGCCAGCGTGTCGCCTCCGCCGGCAATGCTGAACGCGGGTGATGCGGCGATCGCGCGCGCGATGGTTTCGGTACCGCCCGCAAACGCGTCGAACTCGAACACGCCGACCGGGCCGTTCCAGACGATCGTGCCGGCCGCCATCAGCTGTTCGGCCAGGCGCTTCGCGGTTTGCGGGCCGATGTCGAGGATCAGATCATCAGCCGCGACGTCGGCGGCCGCCTTCACGGTGGCAACAGCGTCGGCCTTGAACTCCTTGGCCGTGACCACGTCGGTCGGGATCGGCACCGCAGCGCCGCGCGCTTTCATCGCTTCGATCACGGCCTTGGCATCACCGACCAGGCTGGCTTCGGCCAGGCTCTTGCCGATGGGCAAACCGGCGGCAAGCATGAAGGTGTTGGCGATGCCACCGCCCACGATCAACTGGTCGACCTTCGACGCCAGACTTTGCAGGATGCTCAGCTTGGTCGATACCTTGCTGCCCGCGACGATGGCCACAAGCGGACGTTTCGGGTTGGCCAGCGCCTTGGTGGTGGCGTCGATCTCGGCCGCGAGCAGCGGCCCGGCACAGGCGACGGGCGCGAACTGTGCGATACCGTAAGTCGAGGCTTCCGCGCGGTGCGCGGTGCCGAACGCGTCGTGCACGAAGATGTCGCAAAGCGCCGCCATTTTGCGCGCGAGCGCTTCGTCGTTCTTCTTCTCGCCCTTGTTGACGCGGCAGTTCTCGAGCAGCACGACCTGGCCGGGTTCGACCTTCACTCCGTCGACCCAATTCGCGAGCAGCGGCACCTCGCGGCCCAGCAGTTCGCCGAGGCGCTTCGCCACAGGCGCGAGCGAGTCTTCCGCCTTGAACTCGCCTTCGGTGGGCCGGCCCAGATGCGACGTGACCATCACCGCCGCGCCCGCCTTCAATGCCAACTCGATGCACGGGACCGACGCACGCACGCGGGTGTCTTCGGTGATGTGGCCGGCGGCGTCGAGCGGCACGTTCAGGTCGGCGCGGATGAAAACACGCTTGCCGGAAACACGCCCTTGAGCGACGAGGTCTTCGAATCGGAGCACGTTCATGGCGGGGCGCGGTGTTGGTCTGACAAGCCGCAGATTCTAGGCACGCCGCCGTGCGCTTCGGCGCAAAAACCAGCGCCGCAGTAACGAGCGGGTTACCAGCCGAGTATCAATTTCAGCGGCACCAGCACCAGCATGCCGCTGATGATGGTGCCCAGGATGCCGCCACGCCAGAAGTAGTAGAGCGTCGAGGCGAGCACGGCGTAGAGCCGTGCGTCCTGCCAGGTGCTGATGAGCTGGCCTTGCGTCATCACAACCTCGGGCACCACCACGGCGGCGAGCGCCGCGAGCGGTGCGTAGCGCAGGCCGCGGCGAACCCAGTCGGGCAGCGCCAGTTCGCGGTCAGAGAACAGGAAGAAGGCACGCGTGATCACGGTGATGGCCGTCAGCCCGGCGATCGTGACGAAGGCTTCCAGCCCGCTGAGCGGTGCGTTCATGCGGCGGCACCTTTGCCGCGCGTACCGTCGCCGGCCGAGGCCGGCAGCCGGCGGCGCAGACGCGACAGCAGCTGTTTGCCGGCGTCGCCACCGCCATCGATCAGCAGGCCAATGCACACCGCGGCGGCAATCGCGACCACGATGTAGAGCCGGAACGGCAGCGCGAAAGCGGCCACCGCAGCGCCAGCCGCCACGACGGCGGCAAACGCGGTCGCTTTGTCAGAGAGCAGCGAATACGTCAACCCGAGCAGTGCCAATACACCTGCGAAGCCCAGGCCCCAGTGCGTTGGGATCACGTCGGCCAGCACGATGCCGATGATCGATGGGATCTGCCACGCCGACCAGTTCATCAACGAGCCGCCGATGAAGTATTCGATCTGGCCCTCGTCGTCGCGCGGCTCCTTGAAGCGCTTCATGAACAGCACGTAGTTCAGGTCGGCGCAGAAGTAGCCGAGCGAGAGGCGCTGCCAGCGCGGGAAACGTTTGAAAAACGGCCGCCACTGCGCACTGAAGATCACGAAGCGCAGGTTTACGCACAAGGCCGTGGCCCAGATCACCCAGACCGGGGTGCCTACCATCATCAGCGGGATCGCGGCGAGCTGCACGCTGCCGCCGAAGACCAACAGGCTCATCATCAGCGCCATAGGCACCGACAGGCCACTCTTGACCATCGCCACCCCGGTGACCAGGCCCCACGCAGCGATGCCGAGCGAGACGCCCGACATCTCGGCCGCGCCCTGGCGAAACTGTGGGTGCCGAAGCGTGGCGTGGATCGAATTCATGGTGCGCGATTGTCGCCGGGCCGGCGTGCTCGCGCCGGCATGGCGGGCTTTGACCCCGCGCCGCGCCCAGCGGCCTTGGGACTTCAGCGCTTTTTCACGCTGCCGCTGCCGGTCACCGAACTTTTCACCGTCGCGGCGCCGGAGTACTCGACATCGCCGCTGCCGGCGATCGACACGTTCAGCGTCTTGCCGGCATTGACACTGGCGTCGCCGCTGCCGGCGATACGCACAGTCACCTCGTCGGCTTCGAGCTCGCGCGTGTTGATGTCGCCGCTGCCCGAGATCGACAGGCCCAGCCGCCCGGTCTTGCCCGCCAGCTCGGCGTTGCCACTGCCCGAGATCTTCAGGCTGGTGTCGTCCAGGCTCAGCTTCTTCAGCTTGACGTTGCCCGAGCCGGCGACCGCGATCTTCAGCGCCGGCGACTTGAGCCCTTCGCCGGTCACGTTGCCGGAGCCGCGCACCGAGAGGCTCGAGAGCGCGACCACATCGATCGTCAGCGTGATCGGGTTGCGCGAGGAAAAGCTGGTTTGGTCACGCATGCGGATTTCCAGTGTCGCCACGCCGGAACGGCTGATCACACGGGTTTCGACCAGCGCCAGCAGGTTGTCGTCGGCCCGAAGTTCCACCGCTTCGTGCGTGCCCTGGCGCAGCACCACATCCATCGACTCGTGCACCTCGACGGCAGAGAAGCTGCCAACGTTGCGTGCTTCGGTCTGCAGCTTGCCGGAGCCCTGCACGCCCATCAGCCCGACGCTCCGAAGCGGCGAATTCGAGTCGGTGGCGTGGCTCGGCGGGCTCAATGCGCCCAGCACCGCGGCCAAGGCCAGCGCCAGGTGGGTGCGGCGCCGTGCCGAATCACGGAAAGTCGGCGCAATCGGCTTCATTCGTGGCCCCTGCAAAAGTTGAGGAGCCGCCAATGTGCGCGTGGCGCAGCGTGCTGTCACGCGGCAGGCGACGAACTGACCGCCACACGGATTGCCGGCTTCAGGAATCGTGGGGCTTGGCGCTGCCGTGCTTGCCGGGTTTGCCACCTTCGGCCGCCTTGGGAGCGGGCTTTTCGGTGTCTTTCACGGGCTCGTCGTCGGCCGCGGCGGCCTTGGCATTGGCGACCTGCGTCGGGCCCAGCTGAGGTGCCACCGGCTCGATCTTGTTTTCGCGCATGTAGTCGTTCATGTCGCGCCAGCCCGCGAACACCGAAGCCTTGTCGGCCTTCTTGTTCAGCACATAACAATCTTCGATGGCACGCCCGGCGTGGCGGCAGGCACCGCCGATGGCTTTGCCGTCGGCTTCGCGCAGGGCCGCCACCTTCTCGGGCGACTCGATGCCGAGCGCGCCGACGACCACGTCGCAACCCGCGAGCAGCGCGCTGGCGAGCAAAAGAGCGTTGAGGGCAAGGCGTGGCATGGCGTGATGGCGGAGTGGTGAAGCGTTTATCGGCAGGCGCCGGCCCGACTTGAGCACCCTTCCCGCAAGCACCCTGCACGAACTGTCAGCGTGCGCCACTCGGCTGCATCGCCAGCAGCTTCTCAACCCGCTCTTCAGTCGACGGGTGGGTCGAGAACAGACCGCGCAGGCCCCCGCCGGAAAGCGGGTTGATGATCATCATCTGAGCGGTTTCAGGGTGGCGTTCGGCCGGCGCCAGGGGAGTGCCCTGGGCGTACCGCTGAATCTTCTGCAGTGCGCTGGCCAGCGCCCGCGGGTCGCCAGAGATTTCGGCGCCGCCGCGGTCGGCCTCGAACTCGCGTGCGCGGCTGATGGCCATCTGGATCAGGCTGGCGGCGATCGGCGCCAGGATCATCACCAGCAGGCCCACCAGCGGGTTGCGCGAGCGGCCTTCGCTGTCGCGCCCGCCAAAGAACATCGCGAAGTTGGCCAGCATCGAGATGGCCCCGGCCATCGTGGCGCTGACGGTGCTGATGAGAATGTCGCGGTGCCGCACGTGGGCCAGTTCGTGGGCCATCACGCCGCGCAGTTCGGCTTGTGTCAATACCCGCATGATGCCGGTCGTTGCGGCCACTGCGGCATGTTCCGGGTTGCGGCCGGTGGCGAAGGCATTGGGTGCGTCTTCGTTGATCACGTAGACCTTGGGCATGGGCAACTGCGCGCGCTGCGCCAGTTCGCGCACCATGGCATAAAACTGCGGCGCCGAGCTGTCGTCGACCTCCTGCGCGTTGTACATCTTCAGCACCAGCTTGTCGGAAAACCAGTAGCTGAAGAAGTTCATGCCGAGCGCCACGACGAGCGCGATCATCATGCCCTGGCGGCCGCCGAGCACCGAGCCGATGGCCATGAACAAGGCGGTGATCGCTGCCATCAGCACAGCGGTTTTCATCAGGTTGAACATCGAAAGGCCTTTCGCGAAACGCAGCGCGTAATAGATGCGGCCGGGCGCGGGATCTTCAACTCGGCGGCATGCCGAAGAGTGCACCTGCCAAGATCGGCATGCCCTGCAGGAAGGGCTGTGCCGCCAGGCGCTTGCCACCCGCCCGCTGCAGTTCCGTCAGTTGCAGTGCGCCCTGCCCGCACGCGACGGTGATGCCTTCGGCGCTCACGGCCAGCACGGTACCTGGAACACCCTGGCCCGCCACGACACGGCCGCGCCAGCACTTCAGCGCCACATCGCCTAGAACGGCGCTGGCACCCGGGAAGGGGTCGAAAGCGCGCAGTCGGCGCTCGATCACCTCGGCCGGCTGGCGCCAGTCGATCGGCGCTTCGGCCTTGTCGATCTTTTGCGCGTAGGTGACGCCTTGCGCCGGCTGCGGCGTGCGGTGCAGCCCGCCACAGCCGGCGAGCTCAAGCCCTTCGACGATCAACCTGCCCCCGAGCGCTGCGAGCCGGTCGTGCAGCGTGGCGGTGGTCTCGTCGGCCGCGATGCCGAGCGATTCGGCCAGCAGCATGTCGCCGGTGTCGAGGCCGGCGTCCATCTGCATGATCGTGATGCCGGTCTCGCGGTCACCGGCCTCGATGGCGCGGTGAATCGGCGCGGCCCCACGCCAGCGCGGCAGCAGCGAGCCGTGAATGTTGATGCAGCCCAGGCGCGGCAGCTCGAGCACCCATTGCGGCAGGATCAGGCCGTAGGCCGCCACGACCATCACGTCGGCCGGCGCCGCCTGCAGCGCAGCGCAAGCCTGCGCTGCGTCTTCCGGGTACTTCCCGTCAAGGCGCAGGCTGCGCGGCTGGGCCACCGCGATGCCATGTTCGAGCGCCAACGCCTTCACTGGCGACGGGTTCAGTTTCAGCCCACGCCCGGCCGGGCGGTCGGGTTGCGTGAGCACCAGCGGAACCCTGAAGCCTGCCGCAAGCAACTGCGCCAGCGCCACCTGCGCGAATTCCGGCGTGCCGGCGAACGCGACCCTCATCGGGCGCGACCCGGCTCGTCGCGACGCTTACTCGCGCTCGTCATCGCGGGCCCGCTTGAGCATCTTGGTCTTGATGCGGTCACGCTTGAGCTGGCTCAGGTACTCGACGAACACCTTGCCCATCAGGTGATCCATCTCATGCTGCACGCAGATCGCCAGCAGACCTTCGGCCTCGAACTGCTGTGGCTGGCCGGCACGGTCGAGCGAACGCACGGTGACTCTGGCGTGGCGCGGCACCTTGTCGTAGACAGCCGGAACCGACAGGCAGCCTTCGTCGGCCAGCGTCATTTCGGCGCTCCACTCCACCAGTTCCGGGTTGATCAGCACCCGCGGGTCGTCGCGTTCGTCGGAGGTGTCCATCACGATCACCCGCTCGTGCACGTCGACCTGGGTCGCGGCCAGGCCCACGCCGTCGGCCTCGTACATGCTTTCGAGCATGTCGTCGACCAGCTGGCGGATGCGGGCATCGACGGCCGCCACCGGCTTGGCGACGGTGTGCAGGCGCGGGTCGGGGTAACGCAGGATCTGGAGTTTGGCCATGGCGATCAGATTTGTGACTTTGGCTGTACCTGCGGGCACGAGCCTGTGGGACCAGCGCAACGTCGCCGGCCGTGACAGGTCTCACACACGGCGCTGGCGGCGGTCACTTTCGTTGCGATATCAAGGGTTTAGAGGCAGAATCTGTGAAACTGATTGAGGATTTTCGCCGAACAGCGGCCGCTCGGGCGCCAACGGCTCAGTAACCCCACGGCGCAGGCCCTCCACCGGGCGTACCTGAGAGATTTATACATGACCCGAAGCAAACGCTCCGCTTTCCACGCTCGCCGGGGCGCTGGCGCCGCTTGCCTGAGCGCCCTGCTCGGCGCGTCGCTGGGCTTCGGCGCCGCTCAAGCCGCCGACTATCCGATCACGTCGCAGCAGCGCGGCACCGCGCAGCGGGTGGCCCAGTCCGGCGTACCTCTTTCCGAACTGGCGGCGAACGCGCCCGATTCCTACACGGTCAAACCCCGCGACACGCTGTGGGACATCTCCAAGCTGTTCCTGAAGAGCCCGTGGCGCTGGCCCGAACTTTGGGGCATGAACCTCGAGCAGATCCGCAACCCGCACCTCATTTTCCCGGGCCAGGTGCTCGTGCTCGACAAATCCGACGGCCGCGCCCGGCTGAGGCTGGCCACGCCGCTGGGTGCCGACCAGAACGGCAGGCTGTCGCCGCGAATCCGCGCCACCGAGCTCGGCAACGGCGGCATTCCGTCGATTCCCTTCCACCTGATCGAGCCCTTCCTCAACGAAGCCGTGATCTTCGAGAGCAACGAACTCGAAACGGCACCGCGCATCGTCGCATCCCAGGAAGGGCGCGTGATGTTGTCTCGTGGCGAACTCGCCTATGTGCGCGGCGAACTCGCGAACGAGCGCGAATTCCGGATCTTCCGCGAGCCCCGCCCCCTGCTCGACCCGACCACCCGCGAGTTGCTCGGCTACGAAGCGAACTACGTCGGTACTGCCGAATACACCCGGCTCGGCGAGAACCGCACCGACGCTGCCGGCAAGGCCGAGATCGTGCCTGCCACGTTCACGGTGACGTCGATCCGCCAGGAAGCCGGCGTGGGTGACCGCCTGGCCGTGGTACCGCCGCGTGAGCTCACCAACTACGCGCCGCACGCGCCCCAAGGCCCGATGAGCGGGCAGATCGTGTCGCTCTATGGTGACGCTTTGACAGCGGGCCAGAACCAGATCGTCGCATTGAACCGCGGCTCGAACGAAGGCATGGAACGAGGCCACGTGCTGGCGCTGTGGCGTGCTGGCGCGAGCGTGATCGACCACACCGACGCGAGCCGCCCGACCATCAAGCTGCCCGATGAGCGCCACGGCGTGCTGTTCGTGTTCCGCGTGTTCAAGCGCATGTCCTATGCCTTGATACTGACAGTGCAAGACCCGGTCAAACCCGGCGACCGCTTCACCCAGCCCTGAGCGGCTGCGCGGCGGGCGCGGCGTGATCGACCCCGAAGAGCTCGGCGCCTGGCTGCGCCTGCTCGAAGCGCCTGGCCTCGGCAGGGAATCGGCCCGCAAGCTGCTCGCAGCATTTGGCTCGCCGCAAGCCGTGCTCGCTGCATCGCCGGCAGCGCTGCGCGAAGTCGTCGGACCGTCGGCGACCGCGGCGCTCGCCGCAGAATCGCCCGCATTGCTCGGCCTGGTCGAAACCACCTTGGCATGGCTCGCCGCGGCGAGCGACGCGCCCCGAAGCGTCGTCACGCTCGGTGACCCGCGCTTTCCCGCAACGCTGCTTCACGCGGCCGACCCGCCGCTGCTGCTGTACACGCAAGGCAACGCCGCGCTGCTCAGCCATGCGTCGATCGCCGTCGTCGGCAGCCGCAACCCCACCCGCCAGGGCATCGACAACGCCCGCGCCTTCAGCGCCACCCTGAGCCAGGCGAACCTGACGATCGTGTCCGGGCTGGCATTGGGCATCGACGCAGCCGCCCACGAAGGTGGCCTGGAAGGGCCGGCGAGCACGATCGCGGTGGTGGGAACGGGGCTCGACCGCGTCTACCCAAAACGCCATCTCGCCCTTGCTCACCGCATCGCCAAGAATGGCCTGATAGTGAGCGAATACTCGCTTGGCACGCCGGCCTTGCCACAGCACTTTCCGAACCGCAACCGCATCATTGCAGGGCTGGCGCGTGGCACGCTCGTGGTGGAAGCCGCGCTGAAATCGGGCTCGTTGATCACGGCCCGCCTGGCCTCGGAGTCCGGCCGCGACGTGTTCGCGATTCCGGGCTCGATTCATTCACCGCAATCGCGCGGCTGCCATGCGCTGATCAAACAAGGCGCGAAGCTGGTCGAGACGGCGCAAGACATTCTCGAAGAGCTCCAGCCGACGGCCATGCCAACAACCGCGCCTGCCGCGTCACCCGAGGGCGAGCCCGACTTCGGCCAGGATCCGGTGCTGTCGGCACTCGGCTTCGACCCCGCCACACTCGACGCGCTGGTTGCGCGCACCGACTGGTCGGCGGCAGCGCTCAGCGTTCGTTTGCTCGAACTGGAGTTGAGCGGTCACATTGCGCGCTTGCCGGGGCAACTGTTTCAACGCATTGGCACGGCCTGACCCCGAGCCAGGGGCCTGCGGTATAGTGAATCCATGTTCGACGTGCTCGTGTACCTGTACGAAAACTACTGGCGGCCCGATGCCTGCCCCGACCACGATCAGCTGACCCGCAAGCTGTCATCGGTCGGCTTCGAATCGGACGAAATCCAGGAAGCGTTGTCGTGGCTCGACGGCGTGGCCACTGCTGCGCAATCTTACGTGGGCGAGCAAGGCGAACGCAGCATGCGCGTCTATTCACCTGCGGAACAAGAACACCTCGGCGAAGACTCGATCGGCTTCATCAGCTTCCTTGAATCGGCCGGGGTGCTGCCCCCGCCGATGCGCGAAATGGTCATCGACCGCGCGAACGCCATCCCGGGTGGCCCGCTCGATCTTGAAGACTTGAAGATCATCGTGCTGATGGTGTTCTGGAGCCTGGGCGAAGAACCCGACGCGCTGATTCTCGACGAGCTGTTCGTCGACGAAGAAGACCGGCTGATCCACTGATATCCGCGCGCCCGCTGCAGCGCGCCGGCAGGGTCAGTTCAGGATTCGGCTCGGATCGACGTCGAGCTTTTCCATCGCGCTGCGGGTTGCGCGCACGGTCAGCGATTCGTCTTGGGCCGGCACCAGCAAACCCGCCTGCAGGAACGCCGCGAGCCGGTTCTGCTGGAACAGCACGCCACGCCCTTGTGGCGAAACGAACAGCGTGAGCTGCCGGCGCATGCCTTGCCAGGCGAGTTGCACCGCATCGTTGCGGTTGCGGTAGTCGAGCATGTACCAGCTGCCGACCTGCAGTTCGCGCGCCCAGGCGAGCATGGCCGGCGTGGGCATCGACCCGCCTTCGGCGACCACTTCGAGTTCGGAGCTTTCGTAGCCTGAAAGATCGTGAACCATCGACTCGTCGATTTCCAGATCGGCAGAATCGGGCAGCAGCTCTTCCAGCGTTTCCAGCCGGCCCATCAGTTCCTCGAGCCGCTCGTGCGGGATCGCGGCGGTCTTGGCCGTGAACGCCGCCGCCAGCGAGTTGTTCAGGCGCTGGATGTGTTCGTCTTGTTTGTCGGCCGGCACGCCGGCGTGCAGCATGCCTTCGCGCAGTGTCTTGAGCAGCGGCGGCAAGCGCCGGATCACTTCGGCACGCTCTTCGCGCGACACCTTGGCGCTGGCAGACCAGATCAGGTCGGCGGCAGCGCGCTTCATCTCTTTGGTGGCGTCACTCTGGTTGCCGCTCTTCACGGCGGCCATCGCCAGCACGTCGGCCCACACGTGGAACAGGAATTCGCGCACGCCCTCTTGCACCGGCACTTCGTTGAGCATCTTGCGCAGCTCGATCGTGTACTGGATCGCCAGCGTCTCGCGCTGCTCGACCTGGTGCGCGAGCGACACCCCCTTGCGCGTGGCTTCGTTCTCGTTCTTGAAGTAGTGCTCGAGGAATTTTTCGAACTCGACCAGCACGGTCTGGAACACACGCCGGCCGGTGTCGGGGTAGGCCTCGACAACTTGCACGACACGCTTGATCTCTTTTTCGAGCGCGTCACCGACCGCGCGCGTGGTGGCGTCGAAACCCATCACGCACGAGCCCATTCGGTCGATCAGGCGGCGCGCCGGGTGGTCGACCGTGGCGAAGAAGTCGGGCTCGCCGACCGCCACGCGCAGCACCGGCATCTGCAGTCGGGCGAACCAGACGCGCACCGCCGAAGGAATGCGCTCTTCGGTCAGGATGCTCTGGAACAGCAGCGCCACGATCTCGATCGTGGCGCGCTCCACCGGCGTGGCGGCAGCCTGCTTCAGGGCCTGTTTGCGGTTGTTCAGCTCTTCGAGCAAGGCCGGCGTGCTGACCGCGTCGGTCACGGTGCGCACCGCGCCACCGCCACCCGACAAGCGGTTGGCAATGCCTTGCTGCGCGTCGGAGATCGCTGCCCTCAGGCCGGGCGACGCCGGTGCCGGCGCATGCGCCGTGACCACGAACTCGGGCAGGTGCCGGCCGACCAGGCGGTTCAGGCGGTCGAGCACGGCTTCGGCGTGCCCCGAGCCTCGATGCTGCAGGCCGCCAGCGCGCGTCATCATGCGCGTCTCTTCACCGACTTCGCCGCGCCCGTCGCTGGTGGCGTTGACGCTTGACTGGGTGAAGCCGGCCGGCGCGTGCGTCGTGGGTTGGAAGTTGCGGTGCGTTGCGCGGGTGCGCCGGATGAACGGCCGCAGGTCGACCTCGGGCAGCACCTGGCGTTCGATCAGGAAGCGGTTGGTCTCGTGGAAGCCCTCTTCGGAGAAGTGCGCGAATTCCTCGTGCAACACCGTCTGCAGCATGCGCCACATGTCGAGGCTCAGGCCGGCAGCACGCCACGAGGTGGTGACGATGCGCGCGAGCGACTGCGGCCGCAGGATGTCGTGCGGGTCGAGTTCGTCACGCGACTCGAGCACGTTCATGCGCGAGCACAGGTCGGTGAATTCCCACGAAGCCCGGTCCATCATTGCCAGCGCCAGGCGCGACGTGAGGATCTCGTCTTCGATGGTGTCGTCGTCAACGAGACTGAGCTTGGCAGCGGCGCGGCCACCCGGGCTGGGCAGGTCACCCGGGCGCGACGCCGACAGCAGCCCCGATTGCAGCGAGCTGCGCAGCATCGCCGTCATGCTCTGCAACCAGAAGGGCGCGGCCTTCTGCAGATCGGGCACCAGCTCACGGCGTTTCATCGCGAGCTTGGGGTCGACCACCTGGCTCACCAGAATGCGCGTGCCCTGGTCGACCGCCTGCACCACTGCCGGCATGCCGTTGAGCAGGCCTTCAGCGTAGGACCGCCTTGCCTGTTGGGCCAATGCCGTCGGGTTGGCGGGGGTCGGCATGGGGAGTGACTGCTCGCGTCCTGTTGAATGACCGACAGACTCTACACCACCGCCCCGGAATTCGGATCGTCGGGATCGGTTTCCTTGGTGGGTGCGGCCTTGACCAGGTCTTCGCGTTTGACGCCCAGCCACATCGCGATGGCAGCCGCCACGAACACCGACGAGTAGATGCCGAACAGGATGCCGATGGTCAGCGCAATCGCAAAGTTATGCAGTGTCGGCCCGCCGAAGATCAGCATCGACAGCACCATCATCTGCGTGCTGCCATGGGTGATGATGGTGCGGCTCATCGTGCTGGTGATCGCGTGGTCGATCACCTCGTGGGTGTTCAGCTTGCGGAAACGCCGGAAGGCCTCGCGGATCCGGTCGAAGATCACGACCGATTCGTTGACCGAATAACCCAGCACGGCCAGCACCGCTGCGAGCACGGTGAGGTTGAACTCCCACTGGAAGAACGCGAAGAAGCCGAGGATGATGATCACGTCGTGCAGGTTGGCGATGATCGCCGCGACCGCAAACTTCCATTCGAAGCGGATCGCGAGGTAGATCATGATGCCGATCACCACGAAGGCCAGCGCCTTCGCGCCGTCGACGGCCAGTTCACGCCCGACCTGCGGGCCGACGAACTCGACGCTCTGCAGCCTGACCGGTTCGGCCGCGCCGGCAGAACACACGGGCCGGCTCGCGACTTCACCCTTCTCGCTCGTCACCTCGCGCGTGCTCACCGAGCCGTTCTCGGCCTTGCACAGCTTGTCGAAGACCGCCGCCACCACCTCGGTCTGCTTCATGCCATTCGCCGCAGGCAGGCGGATGATCACGTCGCGCGAGCTGCCGAAGTTCTGCACCTGCACTTCGCCGAAGTTGAGCTTCTCGACGGTTTCGCGGATCTTCTCGACCTCGGCCGTCTGCACGTAGCTCGTCTGCATGACGATGCCACCGGTGAACTCGATCGAGAAGTGCAGCCCGCGCGTGGCCAGGAAAAACACCGCGGCGACGAAGGTCACGGCCGAGATGATGTTGAACACCAGCGCGTGCCGCATGAACGGAATGTCGCGCCTGATCCTGAAAAATTCCATGGTCTGCCTTGTTGCTTCTGCTGCTGCGCGCGATCAGGTCTTCGCGGGCACGTCGGCGCCCTGCGGTTTCCAGACCTGCCCGATCGACACGCCCTTGAGCTTCTTCTGCCGGCCGTACCAGAGGTTGACGAGGCCACGCGAGAACACCACGGCAGAGAACATCGACGTGAGAATGCCCAGGCAGTGCACCACGGCGAAGCCGCGGATCGGCCCCGAGCCGAACGCCAGCAGCGCCAGGCCCGCGATCAGCGTGGTCACGTTCGAATCGAAGATCGTCGCGAACGCGCGCTCGTAACCGGTGTGGATCGCCACCTGCGGCGAAGACCCGGCGCGCAGTTCTTCGCGCACACGCTCGTTGATCAGCACGTTGGCGTCGATCGCCATGCCGAGCGTGAGCGCGATCGCGGCAATGCCCGGCAGCGACAGCGTGGCCTGCAACATCGACAACACCGCCAGCAGCAACAGCAGGTTGAAGCCGAGCGCCAGCGTGGAGATCACGCCGAACAGCAGGTAGTAGCAGCACATGAAGAGCGCGATCGCGGCGAAGCCGAACATCACGCTGTCGAAGCCCTTCACGATGTTCTCGGCGCCGAGGCTCGGGCCGATGGTCTTTTCTTCGATGATGTCCATCGGCGCGGCCAGCGAGCCGGCGCGCAGCAGCAGTGCCTGGTCGCTCGCTTCGCCCGGCGTCATGCGGCCGGTGATCTGGAAGCGCGAGCCGAGTTCGCCGCGGATCACCGGCGCGGTGATCACTTCGCCCTTGCCCTTCTCGAACAACAAGATCGCCATGCGCTTGCCGATGTTGTCGCGCGAGATGTCGCGCATGATGCGCGCGCCTTTGGCGTCGACCGTCAGGTTGACGTTCGGCTCATGGGTCTGGCTGTCGAAGCCGGGTTGTGCGTCGGTCAGGTTGTCGCCGGTCAACACGACCTGGCGCTTGACGATCAGCGGCGAGCCGCCGCGCTCGATGAAACGCTCGGTGCCGAATGGCACCGGCCCGCTGCCACCGGCCGCGGCGATGGCCTCGGCGCTGTCGTCGACCATGCGCAGTTCGAGCGTGGCGGTGCGGCCGATGATGTCTTTTGCCTTGGCGGTGTCTTGCACACCTGGCAGTTGCACCACCACGCGGTCGGCGCCTTGCTGCTGGATCACCGGCTCGGCCACGCCGAGTTCGTTGACGCGGTTGTGCAGCGTCGTGATGTTCTGCGTGATCGCGGTTTCCTGCACCTTGCGCGCGGCTTCGGGCTTCAGGCTGCCGCTCAGCCTGAACTCGCTGCCGTCGACGCTGTCGACCCACTGCAGATCGGGCAACTGGTCGGTGAGCAGGCTGCGCGCGCTGGCGAGCGTTTCACGGTCGCGAAAGCGCACGTCGACGTTGTTGCCGTCGCGATTCACGCCGGCGTGGCGCAGGTTCTTGCCGCGCAGCAGGGTGCGGATGTCGCCGGTCAGCGCCTCGGCCTTCTTGGTCAGCGCCGACTTCATGTCGACCTGCATCAGGAAGTAGACACCGCCGCGCAGGTCGAGCCCCAAGAACATCGGCAACGCGTGCAGCGACGTGAGCCAGTGCGGCGAGCGCGACAGCAGGTTCAGCGCAACCACATAGCGCGGGTCGCTCGGGTCGGGGTTCAGCGCAGCGCTGATCGCTTCTTTCGCCTTGCGCTGCGCGTCGAGATCGGCAAAACGGGCCTTGACCGAGGCGCCTTCGAATTGCACGAAGTCGGCCTTCAGGCCGGCGCGGGTGAGGATCTCTTCGACACGCGGTGCCAGCGTGGCGTCGAGCTTGAGCGTGGCCTTGCCGCTGCTCACCTGCACCGCCGGCGCCTGGCCGAACACGTTGGGCAGCGTGTAGATCAGGCCGACGAGCAAGGCGATCACGAGGAGCGCGTATTTCCAGGCAGGGTAGCGATTCATCGGGTCTTTCCTCTCGGGCCGGGACCGCGCCAAATGCAGCGAGCGCCTCGCCGCGCCGGTGTGACGCAGCGAACCGCCCGCGCGTTCAACGAATTATTTGACGGTGCCCTTGGGCAGCACTTGCACGACCGCGCCGCGCTGCACCTGGATCTCGACGCCGGTGGCGATCTCGACGCTCAGGAAGCTCTCGCCGATCTTCGTGATCTTGCCGATCATGCCGCCCGTGGTGACGACTTCGTCGCCCTTGGCCAGCGCGTCAATCATCGCCTTGGCCTCTTTCTGGCGCTTCATTTGCGGGCGGATCATCACGAAGTACAACACCACGAACATCAGCACCAGCGGGAGCATGGAGCCCAGGCTGCCGAACGGCGAGTCTGCGGCGGCGGGCGCGGCTTGCGCAAAAGCTTCGGAAATGAACACTGGGAATTCCTTGTTGAGGCCGGGCACGACGCCTGCGGCAAAGCCTCGGGATTGTAAGGTGGGTGCGGGCCGGGCCCGGCAGGTCGGCCGCGGCGTTTACCCGGGCGCCGCCACCAGGCGAAGGTGGGTGATTTCAGACGGCGCGCCGAATCGTTTCGGCGGGCCCCAGTAACCGGTGCCGCGGCTGGTGTAGACCCAGAGCTGCTGCAAGCGGTTCAACCCGGCCGTGAACGGCTGCTGCAGGCGCACGAACAGGTTCCACGGCAGGAACTGCCCACCGTGGGTGTGACCGCTGAGCTGCAGGTCGAAACCCGCCGCCGAAGCCGCCGTGGCGCTGCGCGGTTGATGCGCGAGCAGCACTTTCACCACGGCCACGTCGGACGGTGCACCTTGCAACGAGCGCTGCGGGTCGCTGCGCTGGGTTTCATCGAAATGGTGCGCGCCGTAGTCGGTGACGCCGGCCACGAGCAGGCGGGCTTCGTCGTGCCGCAGCACCACATGCTCGTTCATCAGCACCTGCACGCCCAGGCGGCGCAGCTCGAGCACCCAGGCCTGAGCGCCCGAGTAGTACTCGTGGTTGCCGGTGACGAAAAAAGTGCCATGCCTGGACGACAGCAACGCGAGTGGCGCCACGTGCGCGGCGAGTTCCTGCACGCTGCCGTCGACCAGGTCACCGGTCACGGCCACCATGTCGGCGCCAAGCCGGTTCACCGCTTCGACGATGCGGTGCATGTAGGCACGCTTGATCGTGGGGCCGACATGGATGTCGCTGATCTGCGCGATCGTGAAGCCGTGCAGCGCCACCGGCAGGCCGGTGATCGGGATGTCGACAGCGACGACCGCGGCGGTGCGGCGCGCGTTGATGAAGCCGATCACCGTGACGAACGCGCCGAGCAGCACGACCGCAGCGGCCGAGAGCGGCGCCAGCTCGGGCAAGGCCGCGACCGGGGCGAGCCACTCGGCGATCCGGGCGAGCAGCAGCACCAGATCGCGCAACACGGTCAGCACGAACAGCGACGAGAACAAGCCCATCGCCAGGGCGCCGGCCCAGGCGAGCCTGTCGGACCAGGGTTAGGTTCGCAGTCGGCGCGCCAGCAGGCTCATCGGCATCGCGGCGGCCGAGACCACCAGCACGGCGGCAAACGTCAGCCCGGGCCAGAGCCCGCCGGGCAGCGCCGGCACGATGCGCATGCCGACATAAGCGTGGAGCAGGATCGAAAGAATCCAGAGCGGCATGGGCAAGGCGCGGGGTGGCTGAGCCCGGAACATGGGGCTGCTTCGGCGCCGTTCAATGCCGCCGGACCCTGCTCGAGGATCAGGCCGCCACGCGCTCGTACTGTGCGATGTACTGCGCCGCGGCCGCGTCCCAGTCGAAGGCCTGCGCCATCGCGCGGCGCTGCACTTCGTGCCATTCGCCCTTGCGCTTGAACAAGGCGAACGCGCGGCGCAAGGCAGCCACGTAGTCGTCGACTTCAAAGCGGTTGAACACAAAACCGGTCGCCGTGCCGTCGTCGAGGTTCTCGAGCGAGCTGTCAACCACGGTATCGGCCAAGCCACCGACCTTGCGCACCAGCGGCAGCGAGCCGTACTTCAGGCCGTAGAGCTGTGTCAGACCGCAGGGCTCGAAGCGTGAAGGCACCATCATCACGTCGACCCCCGCGACCACACTGTGCGCCAGCGCTTCGTCGTAGCCGACCTTCACCGCCACCGCGCCGGGGTGGGTCTTGGCCGCATGAACCAGCGCCGACACGAGCGCCGGCTCGCCGGTGCCCAGCACCACCAGTTGCCCGCCACGTTCCAGCAGTTGCGGCAAGCCGGCGAGGATCAGGTTGAAGCCCTTCTGCTCGGTCAGGCGGCTCACCACGCCGAACAGCGGCTGGTCGGTCTGCGGGCCGAGGCCGAAACTGTTCTGCAAGGCCAGCCGGCATCGGCCCTTGCCGCTGAGCCGCCGGCCGTCGTAACGCGCAGGAATGAGTTCGTCGATCGCCGGGTTCCAGACCGTGTCATCGACCGCGTTCAGGATGCCGCTCAGCTCGCCCGAGCGCGCACGCAGCACGCCGTCGAGCCCGCAACCCTGCTCTTCGCCCTGAATCTCGCGGGCGTAGGTCGGGCTCACGGTTGTGATGTGGTCGGCGTAATGCAAGCCGGCCTTCATGAACGAGACCTGGCCGTGGAATTCGAGCCCGTGGGTCTGGTAAAAATCGGCCGGCAAGCCGAGTTCGCTCAGCACCTCGAGCCCGAACGTGCCCTGGAAAGCGAGGTTGTGCACCGTGTGCACCGAGCCGGCGTGGCGCCGCCCGCTGTGCAGTTGTGCTGCACGCAGATAGGCCGGCGCGAGACCGGCATGCCAGTCGTGGCCATGCACGACCTGAGCCGACCACAAAGGGTCGAGCCCGTCGGCGAGCAACGCGCCGGTGCGACCGAGCAAGGCAAAGCGGCGGTGGTTGTCGGCATAGGCCTGGCCGGCCTCGTCGGCATATGGGTTGCCTTCGCGGGCGTACAGCGCCGGAGCGTCGATCAGGTAGAGCGGCACGGCGGTTCCGGGCAGCGTGCCACGCAACAACTGCGCGCCGTCGGGCAGGGCTGACGCGCCGGCCACCGGCTTCGCGTCGGGCACGCCACGAAGAATTGCCGGGAAAGCCGGCACCAGCACGCGCACGTCACAACCGCGTTTCGCCAGCGCGCCCGGCAAGGCGCCGCAAACGTCCGCCAGACCACCGGTCTTCAGCAACGGAAAGATCTCGGAGCAGACCTGCAGCACCCTCATGTGACAACGCTCGGCTCGCTGCGGCCGGTGTGTTCGCGAATGCGTGCAAGCTGCTGAGCCAGCGCGATCAGCGGCGCGAGCGCGGCCTGCGTCGGCACGCTCTGGTTCGCCACCTCGGGTTCGTAGCGTTCGAGGTAGACCCGCAAGGTCGCACCTTCGGTGCCGGTGCCCGAAAGCCGGAAGACGATGCGCGAACCGTTGTCGAAGATGACACGCACGCCCTGCTTCGTCGCAACAGAACCATCGATCGGGTCGGTGTATGAAAAGTCGTCGGCGATGTTCACGCGCTGGCCGTCGAACGACTTGCCGGCCAGCGCCGGCAGTTGGGCGCGCAGGTCGGCCATCAAGGTGCTGGCGGCGGCGGTCGCTATCGCTTCGTAGTCGTGGCGCGAGTAGTAGTTGCGGCCGAACTTCGCCCAGTGCGCCCGCACCAGGGTTTCGACCGACTGGCCCGTTGCGGCCAGAATGTTCAGCCAATACAGCACCGCCCACAGCCCGTCTTTCTCACGCACGTGGTCAGAGCCGGTGCCGTAGCTTTCTTCACCGCAGAGCGTGACCTTGCCCGCGTCGAGCAGGTTGCCGAAGAACTTCCAGCCGGTCGGCGTTTCGTAGCTCGCGATGCCGAGCGCCTTGGCGACGCGGTCGGCGGCGGTCGAGGTCGGCATCGAGCGCGCGATGCCCTTGAGCCCGCCGCGGTAGCGCGGCGCCACGTCAGCATGCGCGGCAATCAACGCAAGGCTGTCGCTCGGCGCCACCGGGAAGTTGCGGCCGACGATCATGTTGCGGTCGGCATCGCCGTCGGACGCCGCGCCGAAGTCGGGCGCATCGGCGGCGGCCATGTGCTTGATCAGGTCTTCGGCGTTGACCGGGTTCGGGTCGGGGTGCAGGCCGCCGAAATCTTCGAGCGGCTCGGCGTTGACGACTGTTCCCGCGGGTGCACCGAGCAGACCTTCGATGATCTGTTTGGCATACGGCCCGCCGACCGCGCTCATCGCGTCGAAGCGCATGCGAAAGCCGGCGGCGAACAAGGCCTTGATCGCGGGAAAGTCGAAACACGTTTGCATCAGCGCCGCGTAGTCGGCGACCGGGTCGATGACTTCGACCACCATCTGCTCGATGCGCTGCGAGCCAAGCGTGTCGACGTCGATCGCCGCGGCGTCACTGGCGCGGTAGTGGGCGATCGTCTTCGTGCCGGCGAAGATCGCCTCGGTCACTTTTTCGGGCGCCGGGCCGCCATTGCCGACGTTGTATTTGATGCCGAAGTCGCCATCCGGCCCGCCCGGGTTGTGGCTGGCCGAGAGCACGATGCCGCCATACGCGCCGTGCTTGCGTATCACGCAGCTCACGGCCGGTGTCGACAGAATGCCGCCCTGCCCGAGCAGCACGCGGCCGAAGCCTTTCGCCGCGGCCATGCGCAGGATCGTCTGCACCGCGGCGCGGTTGTGATAGCGGCCGTCACCGCCGAGCACCAGCGTTTGCCCTGCCGTGCCTTCGAGGCTGTCGAACAAGGCCTGAACGAAATTCTCCAGGTACCCAGCTTGCTGGAACACGCCGACCTTCTTGCGCAGTCCGGACGTGCCAGGCTGCTGGCCGGCAAACGGTGTGGTGGGGTGGCTGACGATGCTCACGGCTTGTCCTCGATCGAATTGTTTTTGCTGCCGCTATCGCTCGCACACCAGAAACACCGTGGCCAGCGGCGGCACGGTGAGTGCGATGGACTGCTCGCGGCCATGTGCTGCGACCGCCTCGGAAGGCAACGGCGCGTTGTGCACGCCACTGCCGCCGTAGACCGCCGCATCGGTGTTGATCAGCTCGTGGTACGTGCCCGCTGCCGGCACGCCGATGCGGTAGGCATGCCGCACCACTGGCGTGAAGTTGCACACCGCCACCACGAAGCTGCCGCCCGGCGCATGGCGGGTGAACGAGATGACGGAGTTCTTCGCATCGTCGTGAGCGATCCATGCGAAACCTTCAGGCGTGAAGTCGAGTTGGTGCAGCGCGGCGTGCTGGCGGTAGACGATGTTCAGGTCACGCACCAGCCGTTGCGTGCCGCTGTGCAGCGGCTGGTCGAGCAGGTGCCAGGGCAGGCTGGCTTCGGCATTCCATTCATCGGTCTGCGCAAATTCGCCGCCCATGAACAGCAGCTTCTTGCCGGGGTGCGCCCACATGAAAGCGAAGTAGGCACGCAGGTTCGCGAAGCGCTGCCACTCGTCGCCGGGCATGCGCCCGAGCAGCGAGCCCTTGCCGTGCACGACCTCGTCGTGCGACAAGGGCAGCACGAAGTTTTCGGTGAAGGCGTAGACCAGCCCGAAGGTCATCTTGTGGTGGTGGTACTGGCGGTGCACCGGGTCTTCGCTCATGTACGACAGCGTGTCGTTCATCCAGCCCATGTTCCACTTGTAGTGAAAGCCGAGGCCCCCGCCTTGCAGATCGTCGCTCGGCGGGCGCGAGACCGAAGGGAACGCGGTCGACTCTTCGGCCACCGTCACCGCCTCGGGCCGCTGCGTGCCGATGATCTGGTTCATGCGCCGCAGAAAGTGGATCGCCTCGAGGTTCTCGCGGCCCCCCAGGTGGTTGGGCAGCCACTCGCCGTCCTTGCGGCTGTAGTCGCGGTAGAGCATCGACGCCACGGCGTCGACACGCAACGCGTCCACGCCGAAACGTTCGATCCAGTAGAGCGCGTTGCCGACGAGGTAGTTGCGCACTTCGGTGCGGCCGAAGTTGTAGATCAGCGTCTGCCAGTCTTGATGAAAACCTTCGCGCGGGTCAGCGTGTTCGTAGAGCGGCGTGCCGTCGAACTGCGCCAGACCATGCGCGTCGGTCGGAAAATGCCCCGGCACCCAGTCGACGATCACACCGATGCCGGCTTCGTGCGCAGTGGCCACGAAATGGCGAAAGTCTTCGGGCGTGCCGAAACGCGCGGTCGGCGCGTACAAGCCGGTCGGCTGGTAACCCCAGGAGCCGTCGAACGGGTGCTCGTTGACCGGCAACAGCTCGACGTGCGTGAAGCCGAGCTCACGAACATACGGGATCAATTGCTCGGCGAGCTCGCGGTAGCTCAACCAGCGCTCGCCTTCTTCGGGCACGCGCCGCCACGACCCGAGGTGCACTTCGTAGACGCTGATCGGCGCGCCGAGCGCGTTCGCGGCCTGGCGCTGTTGGTTCGGCTTCACGACGTTCGGCAGTCCTTGCACCCTTGACGCCGTCTGCGGCCGCAGCTCGCCGCGGAAGGCGAACGGGTCGGCCTTGAGATGCACGGCGCCGTCAGCGCCTTTCACTTCGAGCTTGTAGAGATCGCCTGTACCCACGTGCGGCAGGAAGATCTCCCACACACCGCATTCCGGGCGCAGCCGCATCGCGTGGCGGCGGCCGTCCCAGTTGTTGAACGCGCCGACGACCGACACGCGCTGCGCGTTCGGCGCCCACACCGCGAAGCGCGTGCCGGGCACGCCGTCGATCACCAGCGGGTGGGCACCGAGCTGTTCGTAGGGCCGGTGGTGTGTGCCTTCGCCGAGCAGCCACAGGTCCATCGCACCGAGCAGCGGGCCGAAGCGGTACGGGTCTTCGAGCACCTGGCGGTGGCTGCCCCAGTCGATCTCGAGCTGGTAGTTCAAGCGCTCGGGGTGCGGCGTGAGGAACGCCTCGAACACGTCGGAATCACCCACGCGCTGCAGCGTGGCCACGCGCCGTTGGCCGGGCTTTTCGAGCACCAGCACTTCACGCGCGCCGGGCAGCAAGGCGCGGATCACCCAGGCACCTTCGTGCGGGTGCAGGCCGAGCACCGCGAAAGGTTCGCGGTGTTTGCCGGCCATCAGCGCGGCCACGGTCGGTGTGTCGAGCATGTTCAGTGCTGCAGTGCGTTGAAGGCGCGGGTGAAAAAGTCGGTGCCGCCGAAGTTGCCAGACTTCAGCGCGAGATGCAAACCCGACGCCGGCGCCGCGGGTGAAGCCGCATGGCACCACGGCACGCCCGGGTCGATTTGCGGGCCGATGCGCATCTGCGTGATGCCGAGCGCCTGCACGCACGCGCCCGAGGTTTCGCCGCCGGCCACGACGAGCTGCGCCACACCCTGCTCAACCAGCCCGCGCGCGACACGCCCGAGCGTGTCTTCGACCATCGCGCCGGCTTCTTCGACACCGAGGCGCTGCTGCACTTCGCGCACCGCCTCGGGCGCGGCCGTGGCATACACCAGCACCGGGCCACGCGCCAAACGGGGCAGCGCCCACGCCAACGCTTCGGCGGCCACGTCGGCACCCGAGCCGATGCGCAGCGGCGCCACCTCGAAAGCGTCGCCACCGGCTAGACGGAACGCGGCCACCTGCGCTTGCGTGGCCGCCGAGCAGCTGCCGGACACGATGGCCTGCGCGCCAACGGCGACCGGCAAGCGCGCCGCTTCGGCGGCAGGCTGGATACCGAACTGCGCCGGCAGGCCGATCGCCAGGCCTGAGCCGGCCGTCATCAGCAGCGCCCCCTTCAGTGCTTCGGCCAGGTGCCACAGGTCTTTGTTGTCGACGGCATCGGCGATCGCGAGTGTCACGCCCTGCTGCTGCAGCGCGCCGATGCGCTCGCGCACCGCCGCCGCGCCCGCGGCCACCGTGGCCCGCTCGATCAACCCGACCGTGCGCCCGCGCGCCACGTTCAACTGCGCCTGCAGCACGCGCACGAGGTTGGCGTCGGTCATCGGCGTCAGCGGGTGCAAGCGCATCGGGCTGTCCGAGAGCAGCAAGTCACCGACGAACAAATGCCCCTTGAACACCGTGCGCCCGTTTTCCGGAAAGGCCGGCGTGACGACGCAAAACGGCGCCTGCAGTTCGTCCATCAGCGCTTCTGTGACGGGGCCGATATTGCCTTGGGCGGTCGAGTCGAAGGTCGAGCAGACCTTGAAGTAGATCTGGCCGGCGCCTTGCGCCCGCAGCCAGCGACAGGCCGCGAGCGACTGCGCCACCGCGTCGCCCGGCACGATGGTGCGCGACTTCAGCGCCACCACCACCGCATCGGCCACTTCGCCGAGCGGCGCCGACGGCACGCCGATGGTCTGCACCACGCGCATGCCGGCGCGCACCAGGTTGTTCGCGAGGTCGGTCGCACCGGTGAAGTCGTCGGCGATGCATCCGAGTTGAACCATGGGCAGAGTCTACGGTGCAGGCACGAGGCAAGGTGCCGCGCCCGAATTCTGCCGCCTCTGCGCAACGCGGCCGGCGCTGGCGCGGCGCCGTCTGGCAGAGCCCCTGACTGGAAACCCATAGCATCTTCTTGCCCCACGTTTTATACTAAGCCAAATGGCTAACCAACAAGCGCAACTCTCGGGCGTGTTCTATGCGCTGGCCGACCCCACGCGCCGTGCGATCGTGGGAGCGCTGGGTGGCGGGCCGGCTTCGGTGTCGGCACTGGCCGCGCCATTCGAGATGGCTCTACCGTCGTTCATGAAACACCTGGCCGTGCTCGAGCGCAGCGGTGTGATCCGGTCGAACAAGGTCGGCCGGGTGCGCACCTGCGAACTGCGGCCCAAGTCGCTCACCCCCGCAGGGGATTGGATGGCCGGCCAGCGTGCCGCGTGGGAAGCGCGCAGTGATCGCGTGTCGGCCTTCGCCGAGAAACTTCATCAGGAGGAACTGTCCCGTGAGCAACTCAAACGACGCCGGCGCTGACCGGCAGGATCTCATCATCTCGCGCCTCGTTCGCGCGCCGCGCGCCACGCTGTGGAAGGCGTGGACCGAACCCGCACTGCTGAAGGAGTGGTGGTGCCCCAAACCCTGGACCACCGAGGTGCGCGCCTTCGACCTGCGCGTGGGCGGCGCTTTCCACACCTTCATGCAAGGCCCCGACGGCGGCACCAGCGACAACCCCGGCTCGTTCCTCGAAATCGTGCCGCAGGCGCGGCTCGTGTTCACGTCGCTGCTGCTGGCCGACTGGCGCCCGGCCACGCCATGGCTCCCGTTCACCGCCGTCATCACCATGGCCGACGAGGCCGGCGGCACCCGCTACATCGCAACCGTGATGCACCCCGACAAGGCCACCCGCGACCGCCACGAAGAGATGGGTTTCTTCGACGGCTGGGGAACCTGCATCGATCAGCTTGAGGCGTTGGCCCAGCAGTTGGGCTGACGTGCCAGCAGCGCGCCGAGGGAAAGGCTACGCTTCCGGTCTGCAGCCACGCATACGGCGCGCTTGCCCCGCTCTTGCCACTTTCGAGTCCCCACGCACCATGAACACACCCGACATCTTCGTCCTCTCTGCGACCCGCACCGCCATCGGCACCTTCGGCGGTGCGCTGAAAGACGTGCCGCTCACGCAGATCGCCACCACCACGGTGCGCGAGGCGATCGCCCGCAGCGGGGTCGCCGCTGCCGACATCGGGCACGTCGTGATGGGCAACGTGATCCCGACCGATGTGCGCGACGCCTACCTCTCGCGCGTGGCCGCGATCGAAGCTGGCATTCCGCAGGAAACACCGGCGTTCAACGTGAACCGGCTGTGCGGCTCCGCACTGCAGGCGGTGATCTCGGCCGCGCAGTCGCTGATGCTGGGTGACGCCGACTTCGCGATCGGTGCCGGCGCCGAGTCGATGAGCCGCAGCCCGTACTTCATGCCCACCGCACGCTGGGGCGCGCGCATGGGCGACGTGCAGGCGATCGACTACATGGTCGGCATCCTGCACGACCCGTTCCACAAGATCCACATGGGCATCACCGCCGAGAACGTGGCCGCGCGCGACGGCATCACGCGCGAGATGCAAGACGCACTGGCGCTCGAAAGCCAGCGCCGTGCGGCGAAGGCGATTGCCGAAGGGCGATTCAAGTCGCAGATCGTGCCGGTGGAGATCACCACGCGCAAAGGCACTGTGGTGTTCGACACCGACGAACACGTGCGCGGCGACGTCACGGCCGAACAGCTCGCGAAGATGAAACCGGCTTTCAAGAGCGACGGCTCGGTGACCGCGGGCAATGCTTCGGGCGTGAACGATGGCGCCGCGGCGCTGGTGCTCGCCACCGGCGCTGCCGTGAAAGCGCGCGGCCTGAAGCCGATGGCGCGGCTCGTGAGCTACGCGCAGGCCGGCGTCGACCCGACACTGATGGGGCTGGGCCCGATCCCGGCATCGCGGCTGGCGCTCAAACGTGCCGGGTTGACGGTGGCCGACCTCGACGTGATCGAGTCGAACGAGGCCTTCGCGGCCCAGGCCTGCGCGGTCACGCGCACACTCGAACTCGACCCGGCCAAGGTGAACCCGAACGGCTCGGGCATTTCGCTCGGCCACCCGGTGGGTGCCACCGGCGCGATCATCGCCACAAAGGCGCTCTACGAACTGCAGCGCACCAACGGCCGCTACGCACTGGTGACGATGTGCATCGGCGGCGGCCAGGGCATCGCGGCGATCTTCGAGCGCGTGTGATGGCCGAGCCGATCATCACGATGGACGGGCGGACCGACCCGCAAACGCCGAGCGGCAAAGCGCAACTCGTCTACCCGTTCGCAGCCCCGCCGGAGCGCGGCCACACGCTCGAGGTGGCGCCGGGCGTGCGCTGGATCCGCATGCCGCTGCCGTACGCGCTGAACCACATCAACCTGTGGGCGCTCGACGACGGCGATGGCTGGGCGCTCGTGGATACCGGCGTGCGCACCGAAGATTGCGCGCTCGCGTGGCGCGAGCAGTTCGCGAACGCGCCCGACGCGCGGCCGCTCACGCGCGTGATCGTCACCCACATGCACCCTGACCACGTGGGCATGGCTGGGTGGTTGACGCGCAAGTTCGGCGTGCGCCTGTGGATGACGCCGCTCGAATACCTGAGCTGCCGCGCGATGGTGTCCGACACCGGCCGTGAAGCGCCGCCCGACGCGATTGCGTTCTTCCACGCTGCCGGCTGGAGCGAGGCCGCGATCGAAACCTACCGCACGCGCTTCGGCAACTTCGGCAAGCACATCCACCCCTTGCCCGACAGCTTTCGCCGGCTCGACGACGGGCAGGAACTGCGCATCGGCGCGAACACCTGGCGCGTGATCGTCGGCACCGGCCATTCGCCGGCGCACGCCTGCCTGTATTGCCCCGCGCTGAAAGTGTTGATCTCGGGCGACCAGGTGCTGCCGCGCATCTCGTCGAACGTGTCGGTCTACCCGACCGAGCCCGACGCCGACCCGATGCGCGGCTGGCTCGATTCGCTCGCCAAGGTCAAGCGCGAAGTGCCCGACGACGTGCTTGTGCTGCCGGCCCACAACGAGTGCTTTCGTGGGCTGCATGCGCGCATCGATTCGCTGGCAAATGGGCAGGAACGTTCACTGGAACGGCTGCGCCGCTCGCTGCTGCAACCCAAGCGTGCGGTCGACGTGTTCGGCGCGCTGTTCGCGCGGGCGATTGGCGAAGCCGACGTGCCGCTGCTCGGCATGGCCACCGGCGAAAGCCTGGCCTGCCTGAACTACCTGCTCTACCGCGGCGAACTGACCCGAGAGATCGACGCCGAAGACGTGGCCTGGTACCAAGGAAGCGCACGGCAGGCGTAACGAAGCACAAAGCAAAACGCCGCCCACAGGGGCGGCGTTTGCCAATTCGTTAGTTGTTGTTTTTGTTCGTGAATCTTGTGGTTGCGAGGGCTCGCAATTCAGGTTGGAGGCGTGTTCAGATTCAAGACTAGGCTGAGACAGAAGCTGCTTGCGCAATACGGCCTTGCCGCGCTGGTCTGCACCGTGGACCTGGAAAACGTTCTTAGCCAGGTCGATGCCAATCGTCGTAATCTGCATGGTGGACGCTCCTTCCGGTTCGAGTGGTTGCTGACGCTTCCACTCTGGCACAACGATGCCGTCAAAGGTGGGGGCGTCCATCCCATTGCTTACGATGAACCAGCGCGAACGTCTCTTCTTTGCCGAGTCCGATTCCCTGTTGCTGGGGGCGCACATACTGCTCGCGTTGGAGACTGGTGGTATGCGGATGCATGCATCCGACTACGAGGAGATTTCCTCGCGGCTATCGGAGACGGTCGAGGACATGCCTACATCCATCATGCAACGACTCCGCATGGAAGGACCACCAGCGTTGCGCAACTTGGCCGAAAACGCTCTACACGGGCGATGTGAACCGGAGTGGACGGCGCGCGATACGCTGAGCGTCGGCAGGCTGAAGCCGAATGGCGCGCGTTGCGAACCAGGATCATGCTCCGACACGATGCTGGCAATTCTTCGTCGATCACCGGCGCCGTCGTCCAGATCAATCCTGGGGATCGGCCAACTCGACTCTAACGGGCCTGCATCGAAGGCCCGATCCCAGGCCCTCACGCCGCGAGGCTAGACTCTGCTAACGGTTAGTGTTGATCGCCCGTCAACTGCGAGCCGATGGCTGCGTCCGTCTGCTTGGTCATGCCAAGGGCAAAGCCCTGAGCGTCCGCTTCGGTGGTGATGAATAACGTCGCTCCGCTCTTCGTGGAGTTAAGTACGGCGATACCGGAGTACGTGGCTGTCAACGACTCACAAGTTTCCGACGCCGCGAAATCGAGCACGGCTTTGCCACCGCTGCGTGTTCTGAAGGCGCCGGTCCAGGTACAGCCGGTGGTGCTGGCTCCGGCAAGGGTTCCATCGGCCTGGATGACCCAGTTGATATGCAAGGCACCCGCGCTCGCGCTGACTTGCCAATTTCCCCCCACGTCCGCTAGCACAGCCGGCGTGGCGTAGGCGTTGCTGTAGGTCAGCGATGTCGTGGTCGCGCCGCTCGCGCCGCTCGGCGTGAGAGCCAATGTCTGACTGGAAGCCGCCACGGCGGTCCCCGTCATCGCGACCGGCGTGGCGGTGAGCGATGCAAAGTCGTAGACCTTGCCAGTGCCGGCGTAGCCGGTACCGGACACCGTGAGCGAGGCCTTGACCATGCCCGTGGATGCGCCGCTGGCAGGAATCAACAGAAACCAGGCCGTGCCGTCGGCAAGCACGACCCCTTGAGTCGACGTGGCGGTTTGCAGGGTGGCCCCCGACATGGGGCCGGACCAGAAGCCCTGCATGTCTGCCAGGCTCTGCGCGGGCGGCTCTGAGACAGGAGTATCCGAGCTGCCGCCACCCCCACCTCCCCCGCAACCGGCGAAGGCCAGAAGAAGGGAGGCGAGAACGAGCGAACCAAAGCGATGCGAGTGAGTGTTGATGTTCATGACGATCCGATGTGGGTTGAAGCGATTGAAGAGGAGCTAAAGGGAAGGCGTGTTTTGTTCAGCTCCAAAACGACGTCTGTGTTCCCGGGTTGGGGAGGTCGGGGGTGTAGGCAATCAGGCTCAGTGGCATGTGACCTGCGAGGCCGGAGATGTCGACGCTGCCATTCAGCGACGCGTCTTGGTCGAAGCGCGAGCCGTCAGCGACCTGGAAGTCCAGTCTCGTGCGGTCGCCTTCCTGCACCACTTGACCGCCGAAGGCAGCGCTCGCCAAGTTCACCAGCGTGCCGGTGGCATCGTGAACCCAGAAGCCGTTGGCCCCCACGCTCGCATCCACATACAGACTGAAGTTCTCCATTGCACCGACAACCATGCCGGTCGCGGTGAAGCTGGTCTCTCCGAGCGGCATCTGGGCCATCGGCGGAGCCGTGAAGGTATCGCCCTGCATGAAGGCGACGATCTGTGCGCCGCTTCCCTGCACGGTTTGCCCGTGGTTCGAATCGGCAACCAGGGTCACGAACGTGAGCGGCGCCGACGGATTCACCGGCTGGATCCGGGCCGAGACCACGTCGGCCTGCAAGACATCGGCGATGCCGTCGCCGTTGCCGTCGCCGGCCACTCCCAGCGAGCCGTGTGCCGGCACGCCGGCTTCGACGATGCTGTTGACCACGTTGACGACCCCAGACCCGAGACTGGCCACGACCTCGGCGCTTCCCTGCAGATCGGTGTAGTTCGCCGTCACGTGCAACGAGTGGCCGACATCGGCTGTGGACAGTAGATACGTATCCCCGTGGCCCACGACAGTGCCACCGCTGAACCAGGTGTAGCCGATCGTTCCGAGACCGTCTGCATCTGCCAGCGAATTCGAGGCCGTCAGTGTCTGGCCGACGTCGGTGATGCCGCTGATCTGCACGGTGCCCGTCGGCGCGTCGTTGACGTTGGCCACTGCGACTGCAGCGCTGCCGACATGCTCGGTGGTTCCCTGGCCATCGGTGTAGCTGGCAAGCAGCTGTATGTCCAGACCGACGTCAGACTGGCCCAGTGTGTAGCTGTCGCCCGTCCCGAGTACGTGCTCGCCACTGACCCAGCGATAAGTCACGACGCCGAGCCCGTCGACATCGGCGAGAGTGTGGCTCGCCGTGAGCGTGTTGCCCTGGGTCGGCGTGCCGACGATGCGCACGCTGCCGGTGGGCAGATCGTTGACGTTGGCCACCGCCGCGGTGGCTGCGCTGTTGATGCTTTCCAGCGTGCCTTGGCCGTCGACAAAGCTGGCCACGGCCCTGACCGACGAGCCCACATCGTTCTGGGTCAGCGTGTACGTGAGACCGCTGCCCACGATGGTGTCGCCACGCATCCAGGCATAGGTGATGGCGCCCAGGCCGTCGGTGTCACTCAGGTTCTGGCTCGCCGTCAGCACCTCGCCCTGGGTGGCCGTTCCGCTCACGCCGACCGCACCTTGCACTGCGTCGTTGACGCGGCTGAGCACGATGTCATTGCCGTCGCCGCCGACGTAGCTGATGCTGAAGAGCTGGCCCTGCAGGTAGAACGTGGCGCCCTCGGGTTTGCCGGCGAAGGTGCCGGTGATCGCGCCGCTGCCGGAGCTCGACAGCAGCGTGATGTGGTCGCCCACCGAAGCGGTGTAGTCCAGCTCCAGCACCAGCGGCGTGTTGTCGAGCGCGACAGCACCGCTGGCCGTGAGCGACGTGGCGCCGTTGCCGGTGAGCGTGATCTCCAGCGGCACGTCGTGACCGAGAGAGAGGCTGCCCACCACATCGACCGTGCCCGCGCCGGTGTTGCTGATCTGCACGTTGCCGCCGAGCGTGGTGTCGACGGTGATGTGCTCGCCGTGCGCCAAGTGGGTGTCGATGACCACCGGCCCGTCGCCCACCAGCGACACGGTCGCGCCGCTGGCCAGGCCGTGCACGGTGACGACGCCGCCGTCAGCGTGGTCGAGCGTGAAGCTGCCCAGCGGGTCGGCCAGGGTGACCGCACCACTCGTGATGACGGTGCTGCCGGCGGCCGCGTGATTGACGACGGCCGTGCCGCCACCGCCGTTGCTGACGCTGATGTCGCCCGCCGGGTCGTTCACCGTCAGCGCGCCGCTGCCGGCGTCGTCGATGACCGCGCCGTCTGCCGGAGCGTCAATGATGACGGCACCGGTGCCGTCGGTGTGCAGCGTCCCGCTGACGCCGGTGGCCGTCAAGGTGCCGCTGCCCTCGTTGAAGAGGCTGGCGCCGTCGCCCGGTGCGCTGACCGTGGTGTCGCCCGAACCTGCGGCGACGAGCGTGGCCGTGCCCGACAGGCCGGTTACGGTGTTGGTTCCCGTGCCTTCCAGGGTGATGTCGCCAGCAGGGTCGGCGATCGTGACCGCGCCGCTCGTGGTGACGGTGCTGGCCGCCGCGGCGCCGTGGACGGTGAGGCTGCCGCTGCCGCTGTTGACCGCGTCGAGGTCACCGACCGGGGCGAAGATGCTGACCGCACCGCTGCCGCTGTTGAGCACGTGGGTGTCGGCGGGCGGTGCTGTGACCGTCGTCGAGCCCGAGCCGCTGGAAGTGAGGTCGCCGACGAGGCCGGTGACCGTGTTGAAGCCGGTTCCTGCCAGCGTCAGGTCGCCCAGCGGGTCGCTCAACGTGACCTCACCGCTCGTGGTGACCGTGCTGCCCGCGACCGCGTGGGTCACCGTGGCGCTGCCGCCACCGCCGTTGTCGACCGTGAGGTCGCCCGCCGGGTCGGTGATCGTCAGCGCACCGCTGCCGGTGTCGTGAACCACGGCGCCGGCGGCCGGTGCCGTGACCTCGGTGATGCCGCTGCCGCCGGTGTTGAGGGTCTCGACGACGCCGGTGACCGTGAGGGTGCCGCTGCCGTTGCTGACGACACTGGCGCCAGTGTCCGGTGCCGCCAACGTGGTGGCTCCCGAGCCGGTCGTCGTCAGCACCGCGTTGCCCAGCAGGCCGTTGACGTTGTTGCTTCCGCTTCCGGCGAGCGTGAAGCTGCCCAGCGGGTCTGAAACGGTCACCGGCCCTGCCGTCGTGACGGTGCTGCCTGCGACCGCATGGAGGATGGCGGCGGTACCGCCACCGCCGTTGCTGACGGTGATGTCGCCGGCCGGATTGTTGACGGTCAGCGGGCCGCTGCCGCTGTCGACGATGACGGCGCCAGCCGCCGGTGCATCGACGACGCTGCCGCCGCTGCCGGTGGTGTAGATCGTGCCGGAGAAGCTGCCGACCGAGATCGTGCCGGTGCCGGTGTTGTTGATGGTCGCGCCGGTGACTGCGCCGACCACGGTGGTGCTGCCCGAGCCAGTGACGTCGAGCGTGGCGTCGCCCAGCAGGCCGTAGACGGTGTTGATACCGGGGCCGGCGAGCGTCAGGTCGCCCAGCGGATTGACCAGGGAGACTTCGCCGGTGCTGTTGATGCTGCTGCCGGCAGCGGGCTCGTTGACGGTGGCGCTGCCGCCGCCCTGGTTGTCCAGCGTGAAGCTGCCCGCCGGCTGGTTGACCGTGAACGTGCCGCTGCCGGTGTCGGCCAGCGTGGCACCGGCCGCCGGAGCGTCGACGACGATGTCGCCGCTGCCCGCGGTGTGCAGCACGCCGGTGACGCCGCCGACCGTGATGGTGCCGCTGCCGGTGTTGACGACGCTCGCGCCGCTGGCCGGAGCCGCGACGCTGGTGTCGCCGGAGCCAGTGGTGCTCAGTGTCGCGCTGCCGAGCAAGCCGCTGACGATGTTGTCGCCGCTGCCTGCGAGGGTGAGGTCGCCCAGCGGATCGACCAGCGTCACTTCGCCGCTCGTGGTGATGATGCTGTCGTCGTGCGCACCGTGGATCGTGAGGCTGCCCTCCCCGCTGTTGTTCGCGACCAGGTTGCCGGCCGGGGTGTCGACGCTGACTGCGCCGTCACCGCTGTTGATCACGCTCGCGTCGATGGCCGGTGCGATCACCGTCGTCGGGCCGGAGCCACTGGTGGTGAGTTCGCCGGTCAGGCCGGTCACGGTGTTGCTGCCGTTGCCTGCGAGCGTGAGATCACCCGCCGGATCGGCCAGCGTCACTTCGCCGCTCGTGGTGATGATGCTGTCGTCGTGCGCACCGTGGATCGTGAGGCTGCCCTCCCCGCTGTTGTTCGCGACCAGGTTGCCGGCCGGGGTGTCGACGCTGACTGCGCCGTCACCGCTGTTGATCACGCTCGCGTCGATGGCCGGTGCGATCACCGTCGTCGGGCCGGAGCCACTCGTGGTGAGTTCGCCGGTCAGGCCGGTCACGGTGTTGTTGCCGCTGCCTGCAAGCGTGACGTCGCCCGCCGGATCAGCCAGTGTGACTTCGCCGCTCGTGGTGATGGTGCTGTCGTCGTGAACGCCGTGGATCGTGAGGCTGCCCTCGCCGCTGTTGGTCGCGACAAGGTTGCCGGCCGGGGTGTCGACGCTGACTGCGCCGTTGCCGCTGTTGATCACGGTCGAGCCGGCCGCCGGTGAGGTCACCGTCGTGTCGCCCGACAGGGTGTCGAGCGTGTGGCCGGTGAGCAAGCCCGTCACGATGTTGCTGCCGTTGCCTGCGAGCGTGACGTCGCCCGCCGGATCGGCCAGTGTGACTCCGCCGCTCGTGGTGATGATGCTGTCGTCACCCGCGCGGTGAATCGTGATGCTGCCCTCCCCGCTGTTGGTCGCCGAAAAGTCGCCCATCGGGTCGTTGACGATGACGGCGGAATCGAATGGGTTGACGACGCTCGAGCCCGCTGCGGGTGCAATCACCGTCGTCGCGATGCCGCCGGCGGTGAGTTCTCCGGTCAGACCCGTGACGATGTTGGGTCCCGCGCCACCGAGCGTCAGGTCGCCTATCGGGTCGGCCAACGTTACAGGACCGTAGGTGGCGATGAAGCTGCCGTTGTGGGCGCCGTGAATCGTGAAGCTGCCGGTGCTGGTGTTGCTCACGCTCAGGTTGCCCACCGGTGTGTCGATGTCGACCGCGCCGATGCCGCTGTTGATTACGATCACGCCGTTGCCGGGCGAGGTCACGGTCGTGCTGCCCGAGACGGTGTCGAGAATGTGCGAGGCGAGCAGCCCGGTCACGGTGTTGGTGCCCGTTCCGGTCAGGGTGAGGTCGCCCAGCGGATCGGCCAGTGTCACCGCACCCGTCGTGTTGATGGTGCTGCCGACGGCCGCACCGTGGACCGTGAGGCTGCCCTCGCCGCTGTTGGTCGCGACCAGGTTGCCGGCCGGGGTGTCGACGCTGACTGCGCCGTCACCGCTGTTGATCACGGTCGAGCCGGCCGACGGTGAGGTCACCGTCGTCGGGCCGGAGCCGCTCGTGGTGAGTTCACCGGTCAGGCCAGTGACGATGTTATTGCCGCTGCCTGCGAGCGTGAGATCGCCCGCCGGATCGGCCAGCGTGACTTCGCCGTTCGTGGTGATGGTGCTGTCGTCGTGAGCGCCGTGGATCGTGAGGCTGCCTTCACCGCTGTTGGTCGCGACCAGGTTGCCCATCAGGTTGTCGACGCTGACTGCGCCGTCACCGCTGTTGATCACGCTCGATTCGATGGTCGGTGCGTTCACCGTCGTCGGGCCGGAGCCGCTCGTGGTGAGTTCACCGGTCAGGCCGGTCACTGTGTTGCTGCCCTGACCTGCGAGCGTGAGATCGCCCACCGGATCGACCAGCGTCACTTCGCCGCTCGTGGTGATGGTGCTCTCGTCGTGCGCACCGTGGATCGTCAGGCTGCCCTCGCCGCTGTTCGTCGCGACCAGGTTGCCGGCCGGGGTGTCGACGCCGACTGCGCCGTCACCGCTGTTGATCACGCTCGCGTCGACGGCCGGTGCGATCACCGTCGTCGGGCCGGAGCCGCTCGTGGTGAGTTCTCCGGTCAGGCCGGTCACTGTGTTGCTGCCAGTGCCTGCGAGCGTCAGGTCGCCCGCCGGATCGGCCAGCGTAACTTCGCCGCTCGTGGTGATGATGCTGGCGTCGTGCGCGCCGTGAATCGTGAGGCTGCCCTCGCCGCTGTTGGTCGCGGCCAGGTCGCCCACTGGGTTGTCGACGCTGAATGCGCCGTCACCGCTGTTGACCACGCTCGCGTCGATAGCCGGTGCGCTCACCGTCGTCGGGCCGGAGCCCGTCGTGGTGAGTTCGCCGGTCAGGCCGGTGACCGTATTCGTCCCGTTGCCCGCGAGCGTGAGGTCGCCCGCCGGATCGGCCAACGTGACCGCGCCGGTCGTGGTGATGGTGCTGGCGTCGTGCGCGCCGTGGATCGTCAGGCTGCCGGTGCCGCTGTTCTCCGCGGAGAAGTCGCCCATCGGGTCGTCGACGCGGACGGCTGCATCGCCGCCATTGACCACGCGCGAGCCGGCCGCCGGCAGGATCACCGTCGTCTCGCCGCTGCCGGCGATGAGTTCGCCGGTCAGACCCGTGACGATGTTGGGTCCCGCGCCATAGAGGATCAGGTCGCCCAGCGGATCGGCCAGCGTGACCGGGCCGTAGGTGCTGATGACGCTGCCGTCGTGGGCGCCGTTGATGGTGAACGTGCCGCTGCTGCTGTTGCTCACGCTCAGGTAGCCGGCCGGCGTGTCGACGACGACGTCGCCGGTGCCGCTGTTGATCACGATCGTGCCCTCCGCCGGCGAGGTCACGGTCGTGTCGCCCGAGGCGGTCTCGAGAATGCTGTTGGCGAGCAGGCCGGTCACGGTGTTGGTGCCCGTGCCCGTCAACGTTAGGCTGGCCTGCGGATCGACCAGGGTGACGGCACCGGTCGTGTTGATCGTGCTGCTGACGGCTGCGCCGTGGACCGTCAGGCTGCCCTCGCCGTTGTTGGCGACCACCAGGTTGCCCGCCGGCGTGTCGACGCTGAGCGCGCCGCTGCCGTTGTTGACGATGGCCGCGTCGGCGTCCGGCGAGTTCACCGACGTCGGTCCCGAGCCGGTGGTGGTCAGGGCGGAGGTGCCGAGCAGGTCGGTGACGATGACCGTGCCGGTGCTGTCGCCCGCCAGCGCGAGGTCGCCGAGCGGGTGTGCCACGGCAATGTCGCCCGCGCCGCTGGTGGTGATGGTGCTGGCCTCGGCCGGGCCGACGACGGTGACGCTGCCGCCGTTGCCGATGTGGCCGTTGTAGACGCTGAGGTTGCCGGCGCTGAAATCGCTGACCGTGACCGTGCCACCGCCGTCGTTGTGGATCCACGATCCTTCCGCAGGCGCGTCGATCACGGTGGTGCCGTCGCCGTTGGTGTGGAACACACCGTCGACGTCGTGCACGGTGACCATGCCCTGGCCGTTGTTGACCAGGGTGACGCCGTTGCCCGGGTGGGTCACGCTGAAGCCGGACGCACCGCCCGTCGTGAGCACGGAGCACCCGCGTGGGTGGTCGATGAGGACGATGGCGCCCTCGCTGTCGTTGACCACGCTGATGCTGTCTGGGTAGCTCACCGTCAGCGCGTCGCCGAAGTTGCCGATGTTCGAACCGTAGGCCGCGTGATCGACCACGATCGGGCCGCTGCCGCGGGTGCTGAGCTCGCCGTTGACGCCAGTGACGGTGGCGATGCCGCTGCCGTTGTTGACGACCGTGGCGCCGCTTTCCGGTGCGACGACGCTGAAGGCGCCGGCACCGGTGAGCGTGACCTGGCTGTCCGCGTGCGCATGGCTGACGACGACGCTGCCGCCAGCGTTGCCGCTGTCGATGCTGACGTCGCCCGCCGGGTCGTTGACGGTCAGCGAGCCGCTGCCCGCCTGGTTGAGGATGGCGTCGACGGCCGGCGCTTCCACCACGGTGGCACCGGTGCCTCCCGCGTGCAGTGTTCCGGTGACACCGGTGACGGTGATGGTGCCGCTGCCGTCGCTGACGACGCTCGCGCCGCTCGCCGGCGCAACGACCGTCGTGTCGCCCAGGCCGGTGCTGGTGCTGGTGAGCGTGGCCGTGCCGAGCAGGCCGGTCACGGTGTCCGTGCCACCGTCCGGGCTGTCGATAGTGAGGTCGCCCAGCGGGCCGGCCAGGATGACGCCGCCGCGCGTGGTGACCGTGCTGCCGTCGCCGGCGCGGTTGATGGTGACCGTGCCGTCGTCGGAGGCGCCTTCATCACCGATGTCGACGTTGTCGACCGAGAGGTCGCCCGCCGGGTCGTTGACCGTCAGCGAGCCGCTGCCCGTGTCGGTGATGACCGACGCGCCGGCCGGCCCGTTCACGATGAGCGCACCTGTGCCTGCGGTGTTCAGCGTGCCGTCGACGCCGGCAACCGTGGTCGTGCCGGTGCCGTTGTTGATGACGCTCGCGCCGTCGGCGGGGTCGAACACCGTGGTGGCGCCCGTGCCCGTCGTCGTCAGCGTGGCGTCCGCCATACCGGTGACCGTGATCGTGCCGGTGCTGGTGTTGTTCACCGTGACGCCGGTCTGCGGCCCGGCCACCGCGATCGGGCCGGTGCCGATGGTGGTGACCGTGTGGCCGGTCGTCATGCCGCCCACGGTGACGAGGTCGGTGCTGTTGTTCGTGACGGTGATGTCGCCGAGCGGGTTGTCGATGAACATCGGGCCGCTGCCGCCGAGAGTCACGGTGAGGTTGCCGCTCGCGTCGGCCAGCAGCTGCGGCGAGCCGGCCACGTCGGACGTGAAGATCACGGAGTTGTTCAGCGTGTCCGGATAAGTGGCGACGACGCGGATTTCCTTGTTCGCATCGCCGGTCACCGGCGTGTAGGTCGCAGCGGTGGCGCCGCTGATGTTCGTCCAGGCGCCCGAGGGCAAGGCGCGGGTCTGCCATTGGTACGTCATCGGCTCGGTGCCGTCGACGTCGTAGGCGTCGTCCAGTGCGCTCAGCAGCTGGCCCACCTGCAGCGTGCCGGCCAGGAAGACCCCGCCGGTCGGCAGGTCGTTCACCGGCGTGACGTTGATGGTCAGGGTGTTCGCTGACGTATCGAAATCGACGCCGCTGTTGGCGGTGCCGCCGTCGTCGCGCACCTGGTAGGTCAGGCTCGCGTAACCGCCGCCCCCGTTCGTCGGGTTCGGGTTCTGCACGTCGTTGGCGTCCTGCGCCGGCGAGAACACGAGCCTGCCAGCGACGATGTCGGCCACTGTCACGAACTGGCCCGCAATGACGGCCGAGCCGTCGAGCGTGAGCTGGCCCGCGCTCGGCAGCGTCGTGATCTTCACGCTCAAGAGCGCGTTGCCCTCGACATCGTTGAAGCCGAAGTCAGCCACCCCGAACACGTGCTGGCTGTCTTCGTCCATCGTGAACGCGCTGTCCACGCCCACCGGCGCGTCGTTCACGTTCACGATGTGCACGATGGTGTTCGCGCCGACGCCGGTGTTGCCCTGCTGGTCCAACAGTGCCACCGAGATGGTGCGGTCGGCGGTCGTCGGGTTGTCCGAGGTGTTGACGTACTGGATCGCGCGCAGGCCGAGCTGGAAGGTCGTGCCGTCGCGGTTGCCACTGAGGGTGATGGCGTGCGAGTGGTTGCCGGTGACGGTGATGCCGGCCGAGGTCAGCTGAGTGACGAGGGCGTCGCTGATGAACAGCTCTTCGGCGTCGGTGTCGGGGATGTTGGTGAGCGTCACCGTGACGCTGGCGATGTTGCCGTCCTGGTCGACGATGCTGGCGTTCGCGGCCGCGATGGCCACCCCGCTCATGCCCTCGGTGAACGTGGTGTCGTAGCTGCGCCCGGTGGTGGCGCTGCCGTCGAGGTCGGCGACCGGCGCCCAGACGGCGTGGATGGTGGTGGTGGCCACGGCCGAGTCGAGCGCGCCGGCGCCGGCAGTCGCTCCAGCGGCGTCGTGCACGCTGATCTGGATCGTGCGGTCACCGGCGAAGGCGTTCGGGTTGGTGTCGTTGTAGACCACCGTCTTCAGCGCGTTCTGGTAGTCGGCCCAAGTGCCAGCGCCGCTCAGCAGCAGCGGGCTGCCGGTGGTGCCGTTGCCGCTGAAGGTGATCGTGCCCAGGCTGCCCGCATAGCTGGCACCCAGCGTCGAGTAGAGCGTTTCGTAGGTCGTGCCGAACGCGTTGTCGAGGTCACCCGAAGTGATCGTCAGGCGTGCCGAGGTCAACGTGTCGGGGCTGCCGTTGCCGAGACGGTCCGGGTCGCTGATGGTGATGTCGGTGTCGACCACCGCCACCGGCCCGCCACGGGCGCGGAAGGTGTTGACGAAGTCGTTGCCGGTGGCCGTCGAGCTGTTGTTGCCATCCAGGTCGATCGTCGGCGCGTCGTTGACCGGAGTGATATTGATCGAAACGCTGTCGCCGGCCAGCGAGAACGCCGTGGTGCCGCCGCGCGTGCTGACGTCGACTTTGTTGCCTTGCGTGCCGGCGGCACCGTCCCAGGCGTAGTAGTTCAGGCTCGGCACCGTGGCGTTCAGGCCATCGGGCACGAAGCGCACGAGGTCGGTGCTGCGCAGCAGCAGCGCCTGGCTGTCGCTGACGTTGCCCACCGCGGCCCAGGTGTTGCCACCGTTGACGGAATACTGCCAGCTGCCGCCTGGGGCCGGGCCGACGTTGTCGACGCCGTAGACCGCGATGCCGTGACCGGTGGCGTTGTTGGCGCCGCTGGTGCCGGTGTCGACATCGGCGATGCCGGTGCTGCCGATGCCGGCGGCCACGAAGCTGCTGACCAGGCTGCCGCTGCTCGTAAGGTTGTCCTCGCTGATGCCGTCCAGCACCGGCGCGGCCGGCGAGAGCACCGGCGCATCGTTCACCGGCGTGACGCTGATGTCGATGCTCGTGCTGGCGCTGAGCGGGCCGCCGCTGCCGACGTTGCCCAGGTCGTTGACCGAGACGGCCAGCGAATCGCTGCCGTTGTAGTCGGCCGCCGGCGCGTAGGTCAGCGTCGCGACCGCGGTGTTCACTGCGCTCAGGCTGCCGTGCAGGGTGACGCTGGCGCTGCCGTTGGCGCCACTGTCGACCGTGATGCCGTTGGTGCCGGCCAGCGTGATGCTGCCGTGCGCCACGGTCAGCGTGATGCTGATGTTGTCGTTGCCCGTGTTCTCGTCGTTGCGGCCGGTGATGTCGACGTCGCCGAAGCTCAAGCCGGTGATGGCGGTGCTGCCGTCTTCGGCCGCGGTCTGCGCGCCGGGCGCGCTGATGGTCGGCGCGTCGTTCACGTCGGTCACCGTGATCGATGCGGTGTCGCTGGCCAGCGAATACGGCGTGGTGCCGCCGCGCGTGCTCACGTCCACGGTCGTTCCGGCGCTGCCCGAGGCTTGGTCCCAGGCGTAGTAGCTCAGCGTGCCGGTGGTGCCGCCGATCGCGTCGGGCACGAAGCGCACGAGGTCGGTGCTGCGCAGCAGCAGGGCCGCGCTGTCGCTCACCACGCCAATGGCGTGCCAGCCGGTGCTGTCGTTGAGGTTGTACTGCCAGGTCCCGCCGGCCACGCTGCCGGTCGAGGTGGCGCGCACTGCCATGCCGGTGAGGTTGGCGTTGTTCGCGGCGTTCGTGCCGGTGTCGACATCGGTGATCGTGGCAAGCAAGGCGCTGACGGCCTGTCCGCCGTTGGCCGTGTCGTCTTCTGTGATGGAAGCGAAGTCGGGGCCGCCGCTGCCGAGTACCGGCGCGTCGTTGACGGGCGTGACGTTGATCGTCATCGTCGCCGGCGTCGGGTCGAGGTCGACGCCGCCGTACAGGGTGCCGCCGTTGTCCTGCACCTGGAAGGTGAAGGTCGCGTTGGCACTGCCGTTGCGGTCGGCGCCTGGCAGGTAGGTCAGCGTGCCGCTGGTGAGCGAGATGACCTGCCCCGCGGTCACAGCCACGCCGTCGAGCATGAGCACGCCGTAGGTCGGCAGCGTGCTGATCTTCACGGCGAGCAGGGAGTGCGCTCCGTCGACCGGGTCGCTGAAGGCAAAGTCGCTGAGCGAGAGCACCAGCGCGCTGTCTTCGGACCCGGTGACGCTGCTGTCGATGCCGTTCGGCGCATCGTTGACCGGGCGCACGGTGATGACCGTCTGCGCGCCGACGCCGGTGTTTTCGTCCATGTCGAGCGAGTTCACGCTGACGATGCGGTCGACCGGGTTCGGATTCTCCGAGGTGTTGATGTACTGCACCGCGCGCAGGCCGACCTGGAAAACGGTCGAGTCCTTGTTGCCACTGAGCGTGATGGCGTGGCTGTTGTTGTTGCTGACCGTGATGCCCAGCGCCGCGAGCTGCGTCACCAGAACCGAGCTGATCATCAACTGTTCGCTGCTGCCGTCGGGGTGGTTGGTCAGCGTGACCACCACCTGGGCGATGTTGCCGTCCTGGTCGGTGATGCTGGCGTCCGCCGAAGCCACGGCCACGCCGGCGCCGCCTTCGGTGTAGACGACGGCGTTGTCGCGGCCCTCGCCGCTGTCGCCGTTCATGTCGATCACCGGCGTCCACGGCACGTGCACCGTGGTGGTGGTGGCCACCGGGCCGGCTTGCGTGGCGGTGGTGACCGACTCGCCCTGCGCGTAGAAGCTCAGCGCCGAGTTGGCGGCCAGGCCGGCGAGCGCGCCGCTGGCGATGAAGTGCTGGTTGTCGAGCACCGTCGCGACGGTTTGGCCGGTGTCGGTGCCGCCGATGTAGATGTGCTGGCCGACAGCGATCAGGTTGTTGGCCGCGGTGGTGGTGAACGCGGCCGTGTTGGCCGCCAGCGGGCCGTTGCTGCCGGTGTTGCCCGCATCGGTCACCGAGATGGTGATCGTGCGGTCGCCCTTGAAGGCGTTCGGGTTGGCGTCGTTGTAGAACACCGTCTTGAGCAGCGCTGCGTATTCGGCCGATGTGGCCGAGCCGCTGAAGGTCAGCGCGGTGGTGCCGTTGCCCGTGATCGTGATGACGCCGCCCGACGCGCCGGTGAACGAGCTGCCGGCGGTCGAACGCAGGGTTTCGTAGATCGTGCCGAAGACGTTGTCGGAGGCGCCCGCGGTGATCGCCACGGTGCCGCCCGTCATCAAGGTGTCGTCGATGTCGTTGATCACGGCATCGCTCGCCACCACCGCCACCTCGGCGCCGCGTGGGCGGAAGGTGGTGACGAAATTGTTTCCGGCCACCTCGCTGCCGCTCAGGTCGAGCGTCGGCGCATCGTTGGCCGGTGCGATGCTCAGCGCGGTCGTGCCAGCGACGACATAGCCGCTGCCATCGTTCACCGAGTAGGTCAGCAGCGCGCTGCCGTTGCCGTTGTTGGCGTTGGGCGCGCCGACATACTGGATGCCGCCGTCGCCCAGCCACAGCTGCACCGCGTTCATGGTGCCCGAGACGATCAGCGTGCCGGTGTCGCTGCCGGTCACGGTGACGTCGGTGTTGCCCGCCGCGATCAGGTGGCCGGCGGAGGCCTCCATCTTCAGAATGAACGAAGTGCCGAGGTCCGGGTCCACGAGCGTGAAGCCGGTGCGCAGCTGCGCCGCGATGTCTTCTGTGAAGCTGGCGCTCAGGTCGAGCTCGGCCAGCGACGGTGTGTCGTTGCTGCCATTGATGGTGATGCTCAGCACGGCGGTGTCGGTCAGCAGCGTCGTGTCCTGGACCGAGTAGTTGAAACGGTCCACCAGCGTGTTGCCGGTGTTCAGGGCTTCCACGTCGCTGTTGTTGTCGTTCACCGTGTAGGTGTAGGCGCCAGTGCTCTTGTTGACCACCAGCGTGCCGTACAGGCCGGCAACGGTGTAGGTCGTGCCGTTGTCGTCCGCCGGGTTGCCCAGCCCTTCGGTGCCGCCCGAGCGCACCGAGGCGATCGGCGCGCTGAGCGAGATGTTGCTGTTGATGTCGGTGTCGTTGCTCACCAGGTTGCCGGTCGCCGCGCTGCCCGCGGTGGCGTTGTTCAGGCCGCCGGCCTCGATGGCGGTGCCGGTGTCGTTCACGCCCACCGGGGCGACGTCGCCCAACGTCACCGCGAACGCGGTGGTGACCGCCGGGGTTTCCTGGCCGCCCTGATCGTCGGTGTAGGTCACGACGACGCGCAGGAAGTTGCCGCCGTCGGCATTCGTGACTGTGTACGAGCTGTAGGTCGCACCGCTGATCGCCGTCGTGGCGGTGCCCGAGGTGGTGCCGCGGTACCACTGGTAGGTGGGCGTGGCGTTGGTCAGGCCGTCGGGATCGGTCAGCGCTGCGCTGACCGTCTGACCGATCGACGGACTGCCGGCCATGGTGACCACGCCGGCTTCGGGCAGGTTGGCCACCGTCACGGCGGTGGAGACGGGCGCTTCGGCCACGCCGCCGTTGTCGGTGTAGAAAGCCTGCAGGCGCACCTGTCCGACCTCAGCCTGGCTCAGCGAGATCGTGGCCGCCTGGCCGCGCAAACCGGCCACGTCGGTGAAGGTCTCGCCGTTGTCGTGGCTGACCTGCCACTGGTAGACAACGCCGCCGGTGTAGCCGTCGGCATCCTCGGGCAAGCCGGCGGTCAGGGTCTGCCCCTGTGTCGGTGTGCCGCTGATGCCGATGGTGCCGGTGTTGTTGGCGCTCAACGCGCCGGCGCCGGCGGCGCCCAGCTCGAGCGTGAAGCTTGTCTGAACGACGCTGCCGCCCGATTCTTCGGTGCCGGTGACGACGATGTTCAGATACGGCTGGCCGCCCGGCGGGTTGCCGCTGAAGACGAGGTGGCCGTTGCCGTCGTTGGTCATCGCCAGGCCGTAGGTCGCGAGCGACTGGCCGTTCGCGGTGGCCGTGTAGATGATGCCCAGCGGCGTGGCCGTGCCGGCCTCGCCGCCGTCGGGGTCGCTGAAGGGCAGCGAGACGCTGTACGCCAGCGCGTTGCCGGCGGCCAGCGCGGTGTCGGCGATCGGCGCCACCACCACCAGCGGGTCGTTCGTCGTGCTGTTCACCGAGCCCACCGCGAGCGTGAAGGGGCTGGTGACGGCGCCGAATTCCCAGTTGCTGCCGATCGCATGAACAACGACGCTGAGTGATTCCGCGCCGTTCGGCGGGTTGCCGCTGAAGGTGGCGGTCGCGGCATCGAAGCTCAGCCACGACGGCAACGCGCCGCCGCCTTCCAGCGTGGCGCTGTAGGTGAGCGTGCCGCCCAGGTGGGTGTACACAAAGGCGTCGCCCGGAAGCTGCGCGCTGAGCGTGCCTGCGCCCGAGCCCAATTCCAGCGTACCGATCGCGGTGTCGGCGGTGACGATTTCGTGACTGCTGTCGCCGAGGAACAGCGGCAGGCGCGTGACCGTGGTCGTGTTGGAGCCCGTTGCGTCGGTGGCGCGGATCTCGATCAGGTTGGACGGCAGCGCGGCGCCGGTGCCCGACAGCGTGGCCGTCGCCGGGTCGAAGGAAAGGGCGCCGCCGGCGTTGCCGATCAGCGTGGCTGTGCCGTTGCCGTCGATGGCGTAGGCGGCGTACGTGAGGATGTCGTTCTCGGCATCCGTGAAAGTGCCCGCAGGGATCTGGTAGGACCAGTCGCTGCCCTGCGTGTCGATGTCGATGGAAACCGGGACGCCGAACGTGCCGGTGAAGCTGGCACCGGAGATGTCGGCGTGGGCGCCTGGCGCCAGCGCGGTGATGACGACTGCGCCGTCGCCCACGTCGCTGACTTCGTAGTTGCTCGCGAGATGGGCCTCGAGGATGCCGGCCGTCAGATCGGTCGTGTTGGCCCTGCTGGTCGACCAGACATACAAAACCCCTCCGTCGTTCTGGAACATGTAGTCGCCGTAGCCGACGTTGGTCCCGTCTTGGTTGACGTTGACGGCGGTGAAGTCGGCGAAGCCGCTGTCCCCCGGGCCGGCATTGGGCAGGGTCGCGATGGCGGCAAGCACGGCCGCGGCGATCTGTTCGCCCGTCGGGATGCCCGGCAGCGGCGCCGTCGTGACGGTGAACGCGGTGCCCGATGTGTCGTAGCGCGGCAAAGTCAGCGTCACGGTGGCGCCGGCGGCCCAGTCTTGTTGCGAGAACTCCAGTTCGGTGCGCTCGAAGGTCCCGATGTCGCCCTGGCTGGCCACGACGACGCTGGCGAAGTCGCTTCCTGCGAGATCGTGTGAAGCGTTGGCCAACGCGGACGCGACGTCCGCGCCGCTGACGGCTGCGCCGGCCGTTGCCGTCACGCCGTCGAGCACGATGCTGGCGCCGCCGTAGGTGCCGGTGAACGTGAGCTCGGCGACCTCGGTGGCGGTGTCGATGCCGTCCGTGACGACGGTGACGCTGGTGTCGGGCGGTGCGGTCAGTGTGGCGACGAAGTCGGCGTCTGTGAGGTCGGTGGTGGGGCCGGGTGACAGGGCGGTCAGCGTGAGGGCGCCGCCCGAGTAGCTGCTGACATACCAGTCCGGGAAGTTCTCTTGGGCCTGGATGACCGCGATAACCACGTCGTAGGCCGACTCCGTGCCGGTGAGGGCGATGGTCGTGCCGTCGAAGACCAGCGAGGTGGCGCCATTGGCCGCCGCGAAGGTGACGGTGACGACTTCGGCCGTGGCGGTATGCCCTGGAGACTCGGACGTGTTGAAGACCAGGTACGCGGCGCCGCTGTCAAGGAATTGCGTGTCGTTGATCGAACGCCCGGCTGCGTCGTTGATGACCAATAGGTCGTTGACGTATTCCGCCGTCAGGCTGGTGTCGTAAGCACCTTGCAAGTGACTCTGGATCGCAGCCGCGAGCTCGGTTCCGTCATGGGCGGTGACTACCAGCGGATCGCTCGCGACGCCCCCGATCGAAATCGAGAAAAAGTAAACCGAGCCAGCCTGGTCCGCTATGTCGACGGTTACCGTCGAGGCGACGGCGTCATCGCCTTCCGTCGTCGGGTCCGCCACGGTCGCCAGCGCCGGGTGCGACGTGATGCTGAAATCGGCCCCGGTCAGGTTGGTGACGTTGCCCGCATCGATGTGCGTGAGCGTCACCGTGTTGGCGGCGCTTCCCTCTCCCTGAACGGCGGTCCATGAAGAGAGGATGCCGTTGGCGAGCGCAGTTGCCAGGCCCTCGGCATCGGTGACACCGGTCACGTTCATCCACTGGCCGTCGAAGTTCAATCGCGTCGCCCCGGCGGGAGGCGCCGAATCGAAGGTCACGACGACGCTTTCGTGCGTTGCGGTCGCACCCTGGGTGGTGACGTGGACGGTGTAGGTGCCGCCGTCCAGATCGACCATTGCGTTGTCGGTGAAGTCGCTGCGCTCGCCGCTGGCATCGGCCGTCAACACGACGACGTTCTCGTTGCCGCTGCCGCCCTTGATCGCGGCGCCGTAGCTCGCCACAGGAGAGGAATTCAATGCGTCGACCGCGAAGGCATCGACCACCGCGTTGGCCACGTCGCTCGCCAAGACTGCGCTGCCGACCGTCACGGTCTGGCCGTCGAAGATCACCGTGGTGCCGCCCAGTGCGCTGTCGAAGGTGACCGTGGTGACTTCGGTGACTCCCGCCACGACCTGCAGGGCCAGCGGCGCGCTGACGACAGGGGCCTGGTTGGCGGTGCCCGAGAGCGTGAGATCGAAGGTGTCGGTGACCGAGACGTCGTGATCGTCGGTCGCGGTGACCGTGATGGTCAGCCCTTGGTCACCCCAGTTCGCCGGCGGGTTGCCGCTGAAGGTGCGCGAGCCTTCGTCGAAACTCAGCCAGTCGGGCAGCGGGCTTTCGTCGGACAGCGTCGCGGTGTAGGTCAGGCCGGTGCCTTCGGCGTCGGTGAAGGCGGTGGCGGGGATCTGGTAGCTCCAGCTGCCGCTGCCGCTGAAGCTCTGGTCGCTGATGGCAGCGGCCAACACCGGCACGTCGTTGGTGCCGTTGAGCGTGATGTCGATCTGCTGCGTGGTGTAAGCGCCCGAAGCGTCAGCCACCTTGAAGTCGAACAGGTCGTGCGCCGTCTGCCCTGCCCCCAGGCCGTTGAGGGCGACCAGATTGCTCGGCGCATAGCTCCACGCGTGAGTCGACGCGTCGAGCGTGAGCGTGCCGTACAGGCCGACCTTGGTCCAGGTCGTGACGAGCAGGCTGCCGCCGCGGATGCTGTAGGCGATCGAATCGTTCTCGACGTCGCTGGCCGTCAGCGTGCCGCTGAGAGAACCGCTTCCCGCCGCGAGGCTGCTGTCGTAGGCGCCTGTTTCGGTGATCGTGGCAGCGCCGGGGTTGCTGGTGAAGACGGGCGCGTCGTTGACCGCCATGACGCTGATGTCCAGCACGTGGGTGGCCACCGACACGCCGGAGGTCAGCGCATCGCTGGTGGTGTCAAAGCTCACGCGAGTCGCGCCGCTCGTGTAGGTGCCGACGAAACTGTTGTCGGTGCCGTTCACCGTCAGCGTGCCGGGCGCGCCGTTGTAGTTGGCCACCGGCACGAAGTGCAGCCTGGCACTGGCCGACAACGTCAGGCCGGCGGCGGCGCTGACGCTGCCGACGTCGAACCAGCTGCTGCCGCCGTCGGTGCTGTACTGCCAGCGGCCTTCGGTGCCGGCGTTGGCGTCGTTGCCGACGATGACGATGCCGCCCAGGCTCGCGCCGGTGTCGGCATCGGCGAATCGCGGGCCGAACACCGAGGCCACCGTGGCCCCGGCGTTGGTGGCGCTGGCGTCTTCCAGGATGCGGGGCATCGAGGCGTCGGTGGCCAGCGTGGGCGCTTCGTTGGCGCCGGTGACGTTGACTGTCAGCGTCTTGCTGCTGAACAGGCCGCCGCCGTCGGTGACGCGCACGGTGAAGGTGTCGGTGGCATTGGCGCCCGCCGCCAGGCCGTTGATGGCGCTCGCGTTGGCGACGTACGAGAAGCTGCCGTTGCTCGCGACGGAGAGGGTGCCGTAGCCACCGACGTTGCTGCCGTTCACCGAGAACGTCATGCCGCCGTTGGGCGTGCTGTCGGCGGCCGTGAGCGTGCCTGTGGTGGTGGTGAAGGTGTCGAGCGCGCCGCTGTCGTTGTAGGTGTGGAGCAGGCCGAAGCCGTCGGTGAACGTGGGCGCGGTTGCCGGGGGGGGCGCCGGGGCGGGCGCGTTGCCGATGTCACCAACCGTGGCGGTGCCGGCACTGCTGGAGATCCACAGCGAGTAGGTGCCCGTGTTGCCGGAGGAGTAGGTGGTAGCGCGGATCACGTCGCCCGGCTGGTAGGTCCAGCTGACGTAGGCGTCGTAGCTGCGCTCGCCGTCGCCGCCATCATCGTTCTGCACGATCACGCTGCCGTTGCGCTCGATCTGAATGTAGTCGTCGACGGTCGACGAGTTGCCCATGTAGACCCGAACCGTCGAGCCGGCGGGGACGCCGTCCAACGCATAGCGGTCCCAGCGGCTGCCCGAGCGCAGCGGGTTCAACGGGTCGGAGGTCGTGATCTCGCCGTTGTAGCGGGTCTGGAAGGTCTGCCCGCCCCAGCTCCACGTCGGGCCGTTGCCCTGCAACCCGCTGGGCAGCGAAGAGTCGCTGCCGAGACTGCCCGAGTAGTCGAGCGCGTCGATGGCGAGGGTCTGCACCGCGCCGACGTGGGCTTCCAGGGCCCAGTCGCCACCGACGAGTGCCGAGCCGGTGACGTTGGCGGAGGCAGCCACATCGGCGCCCGTGGCGTCTGCGAGCGCCGTCAGAAAGGCCATGCCCTTGGCATCGGCCGCCACGTCGCAGCCGTACAGCAGCACGTCGGCGTCGGGGGTGAGTGCGCCGCGGATGGTGGCGAGCTGGATGCTGCTCGGGTCGAGCGATTCGAAGTCGAGCGTGCCGTTGCCAAGCAGGATGGAACCCGGGTCGCCGTGCGAGACGATGTGGATCGCACTCACATCGGTGCGGCCAGCCAGCGCGCGCGCAATCTGGGTCAGGCCGTCCTCGATCGCGTCGAGGCGCACGACGAAGATCGCCGGATCGACATTGGCCAGAAACGTGTCGGCATCCGCCACCCGCCAGTCGATGAACAGGAACTGCACCGCCGGCTGCGGCGCCGGAGCGGGCGGCATGTCGGCAGCGGTGCCGGCAACCGGCGCATCGACGAAGGGAGTCTCGGGGGCGTTGTTGTAGTTCATGATGTTGTTTCTGAGGAGTGAATCGGTCCGCGAAAAATCGGGGCGCTGGGGTTTCGGGCTGAACGTGATCAGGGTGAAGCTGTCGGAAGGCTCACCGAGAGCCAGCCATCGAGTTGGGCCAGACGGGTGTCGTCGAAGACACCTGCGAGGGATTGAAGACGCACGAACGAAAGCAGCACGGCGTAGCGCGCTTGCGAGAGGTCTCGTTGTGTCGTGGCCAGCTGCTGCTCGGCGTTGAGCACGTCGAGCGTGGTTCGAATGCCGGCGAGGTAGGAACGCCGGCTCGACTGGACCGCCTGCTCCGATGAGCCGACGGCCTGTTCGAGCGCCTTGATGCGCAGCAGCCCTTCTGTCACGCCACGGTGCTCGCGGTACAGGCGCAGTTCGAGATCGAGGCGCAAGGCAGCGAGCGCTTCGTCGGCACGCGTCTGTTCGGCCAGCGCCTGACGCACGCCGGAGTCGATTGCACCGCCTGAATACAACGGCAGCGTCAACTGCAGTCCGAGGCTGAAACTGTTGGTGCGCCCGTAGATTCGGTTGACGTCGTCGCTCGTGCCGCGTCCGGCCTGGCCCACCACATCGAGCGTCGGCATGTGCCGGGCGCGCGCACGGTCGACGGCGGCGCGCGCGGCATCGCTGCGCGCACGCACGGCCCAGAGCTCGGGGCTCTGCTGTTCTGCGAGTGCGAGCCAGCCGCCGAACTCACCCGGCTGCGGCGGGTTTCGATGCAGCAACTGCACGTCGAGGGGCCGGATCTCTGCGAAGGCCTGACCCACCAGTTGCTGCAAGCGACGCCGCGACAGCGTGCGCTGCTGCTGGCCCTCGAGCGCCTGCGCGGCGTCGAGATCGAGCCGCGCCTGGGCTTCATCGATGTCGGTGCGCACCCCGGAGCCAGCGGCGAGCGACTTCTTCGCAGCGTCGAACTGAGTCGTGTGGGCCGAGGTCTGCGCTCGCACCAGCGCGATCTGATCGTCTGCGAGCAGCAACTCGAAATAGGCTTGCGCCAGCCGGCTCGCGAGCTCCTGGCGCGCCTGAACCAGGACCGCATCGGTTTCGGCGACCTGCGCTTCGGCTAGGCGCAACGTGGCGCGTTGTGCAAACTGGAACAGGGGCTGTCGAACGCTGATCGATGCGGTGTTGCTGCTGTAGCGCTGCTTGCGTTCGAAGGGCGCGCCGGAAGGGTCCGGCGTGGTGGTGTCGAGCTTGTTTTCGGCGGCGCCCAGACTCAGCGAAACCTGCGGCAGCAATTGCGATCGCGCCTGGGGCACCTGCTCCTGTCCGGACAGCGCTGCGGCGCGTGCGGCACGCAGCGTCGGGTCGTTGGCCAGCGCGGCACGCCAGGCCGACTCGAGCGAGAGCGCCGCCATCGACGGGGATGTCTGCGCTTGCGCCTCAGGTGCAAATGTCAGCGCAAGAACCAACGCGAGAACCCACGCGAGAGAAGTCGCACGCGCCCACGCGAACGCTTCCGCCCTCGCCGGCAACGCCTTGGTTCGTGCAAGCCAGGAGGTCATGGCCTCACTCTTCCTTCATCGAAGCCGCGAGCCGCTTGGTCAGCGGGTTCAGCAGGTAGGTCAGCAACGAACGCTCGCCGGTGCGAAACATGACCTCAACCGGCATCCCGGGCTGCAACTGGCGCTTGCCGAGCGTGGCCAGCCCTGCTTCGGTGACGCCCACGCGCGCGAGGTAGTAGCTTTGCTGCGTCGCAGGGTCGAGCAAGGCGTCGGCAGAAACAGACTTCACTTCGCCAGCCACGACGAGTTGCGGGCTGTGGGCAAAACCGCTGAAGCGCACGTCGACCGGGAGGCCCTGATGCACCCGGTCGATCAGGTTGGTCGGCACACGCGCCTCGAGCAGCAGAGGCTCGCCGGCTGGCACGATGTCGGCGAGCTTCTGCGCCGGCTGGATCACCGCGCCCACGCTCTGCACCGTCATGCCCACGACCTGCCCCGAAGCCGGGGCGCGAATCTCGGTGCGGTCGAGTTCTTCGCGCGCCGCTTTCAGCTTGTCCGCGTCCGCGCCGACCTCGCGCAGCAGGTCGGCGAGCTGCGTGCTGACTTCCTTGCGGTACTCGCCCTTGCGCTGCAGTGCGCGCTGCGTCAGTTCGGCCATCGCGCGCTGGCTGCGGACCACGCCGCCCTGAAGTTCGGCCAGCGCGGAACGGGTGTCGGCCATGAACCGCTCAAGCTCGAGCTGGCGGTTGCGCGGCGCATAGCCTTCCTGCACGAGACTGCGGGTCTGGCCGAACTCCTCGCGCAGCAAGGCCAACTGGCTCTGGCGGCTTTCGAGCTGGGCCCGGCTGGCTTCGAGCGCCGCCTGCTGCGCCGCCCGGTTCTCGTCGAAGCCTGCCAGTTCTGCGGCCAGCGCGGCACGGCGCGACTGAAGCAGTTGCTGCTGCGTCGACCACTGAAGCTGGATCAGCGGGTCGCTCATGGCGGGCCGAAGATCGGCGTGCGGGACCATCTCGGCCTGGTTGTCACGTTCGGCGCGAAGGCGCGCTTCCATCGCCCGCATGCCCAGGTAGTGCTGGCGCACGGTTTCGTAGTTCGCCCGCGCTGCGGAGTCGTCGAGTCGAAGCAGCGGCTGTCCTTCGACCACCACACTGCCCTCGCCCGCCAGCACGCTGCGAACGATCCCGCCGACCGCATGCTGAACGGCCTTGCGCTTGGTGTCGACGACGACGTTGCCATGCGCCGGCACGCCTTCGTCGAGCGGCGCGAACGCCGTCCAGGCCAGCAATGCGACCAGGCCGAGCAAGCTCATGAACAATCCGACGTGGGTGATGCGAGACACGGCACGGGTGTCGTTTGCATCGGCGCGCACCGGCATATCCGCAGGAGAAGAAAAGGCGGACGCTGAAAGGGTTGCTGTCATTGGGGTGCGGGAGTGGTTGCGGCAGGTGCCACGAGCGGAGTCGGCTTCGCGGTGCCGATGGCAACCGCCGGCGAGAGCCGCGGGTTCAGTGCGGCCAGCACCGCATCACGCGGGCCGTCGAGACGAATGCGGCCGGCCTCGAGCACGATGACGCGGTCGGCCGCCGCGAGGATGGCGGGGCGGTGGCTGGCCACGACGACGGTGCAGCCACGCTCGCGCTGCGCATGCACGAGGCGTGTCAGCGCCGCCTCGCCGGCCTCGTCGAGGTTGGCGTTCGGCTCGTCGAGTGCCAGGACGCGCGGCTCGCCGTAGACCGCACGCGCCAAAGCGATGCGCTGGCGCTGGCCGCCGGAAAGCAGGTGACCGGCCTCGCCGACCGCCGTGTCGTACCCGCGCGGCAAACGCAGGATCAGGTCGTGCAGGTCGCACGCATTGGCCGCAGCGAGCACCACCGCTGAATCGGGCTTGGCACACCGCGCGATGTTCTCGCCGACGGTGCCATCGAAGAGTTCGATGTCCTGAGGCAGGTAGCCCAACTGGCGGCCGAGCGCTTGCCGATCGCAGTCGAGCAGCGGAACGCCGCCGATCAAGACCCGGCCTTGCGCGCCGGGCCAGATGCCGAGCATCAGGCGAAGCAAGGCCGACTTGCCGCTGCCGGAGTGGCCCAGAACCACCGTCACGGTACCGGGCTCGATCTGCAGGTCGAGTGGTTCGATCACCGGTGTGTCGCGACCTGGCACATGGGCACTGACCCGCTGCAATTCGAGCACCGGCGCGGCCATGTCGGGCTGCGCCGTCGGCACATGCGGTGCGAAGTCGGCGAGCAATGTGCTCAAGCGCTTCCAGGCGTCGCGTGCGTTCAGGCCCTGGCGCCAGCTGCCGACCAAGGTGTCGATCGGCGCCAGCGCGCGCGTCATCAGCACGTTGGCGGCGATCATCGCTCCGGCACTGAGCTCGCCGTTGATCACCAGCAGCGCGCCGAGGCCGAGGCCGAGCGACTGCTGCGCCTGGCGCGTGAACTTGCTGATCGCGACCATGCGCTGTTCGCTGGCGTGCTGTGCTTCCGAAGCCTGACGGCGCGCCTCGCGCCGGAGTTCCCATCGGCCGTGCAACGCCGCGCCCATGCCCATCGACTCGGCCGCCTCGGCATGTGCGGAAGCGCCGCGCACGAGCGCGCCTTCGGCGTCGTTCGCCTCGGCCGCGGCGCTCTGCAGCGCGGCGCTGCGCCGTTGGCTCCACCAGGCCAGCAGGCCTTGAATGCAACAAAACACCACACCCATCAGGCCGAGCGCGGGATGCAGCAAATACAGCACCGCGACATACAGCGGCGCCCACGGCGCATCGAAGAAGGCGAATGCACCCGGCCCGGTGACGAACTGGCGCAGCAGTGTCAGGTCGTTGAGTGCGCGCGCGCCGGTCGTTGAGAGCGCGTTCAGGCTCGCCGCAAAGCTGGCTGCGAACACGCGCGGTGTCAGTGCAGCCTCGATCGCGGAACTGACACTCAGAAGCAGGCGTGACCGGAGTGCCTCGGCACCGGCCGCCACGATGAACAGCCCCAGCGTGAGCAACGAGACTGCCAGCAGCGTGAGTTCACTCTGGCTGATCATCACGCGGTCGTAGACCTGCAACATGTAGAGCGTCGGCACGAGCATCAGCAGGTTGACCACGCCGCTGACCAGCGCAACGGCGATCCACAGGTGCCGCTGCCGCAGCATGACGCGCATCAGTTCGCTCGCAAAGCGCGGCGTTGCCGGTGCGGGCACCGGTGCGGAAGTCGCGTCGACAAACGCGATCGGTTCGATCAACGGGGCGAAGCTCGCAGCAGTGCTCATGTCAACGTGCCGTGGCCACGGGTGCAACGGCGCCGAAAGTCACTGGTGCCGCGTTCGCCGATGGGATTGGTGAAGCCGGTACCGGACCGGGTTGGCGCAAGGCCGCGAGCACCTCGTCGCGCGGGCCAAAAGCATGTTGTCGTCCGGCCTGCATCAGCAGCACCTTGTCGGTCACGGCGAGCACGCTGGTGCGATGCGTCATCAGCACGAAGGTCGTGCCCAGGCGCTTGCGCGCTTCAATGACGCGTGCCAGCGCGGCATCGCCGATTTCGTCGAGGTGTGCGTTGGGTTCGTCGAGCACCACCAGCGCGGGCGAACCGTACAACGCGCGCGCCAGACCGACGCGCTGGCGCTGCCCACCCGACAGCGCCGCGCCCGACGGGCCGATGCGGGTGTCGACGCCTTGCGGCAGCGACTGCACCAGCGATTCAAGGCCGGTCTCTTCGATCACCTCGGCAAGCTTCAGCTCGTCAGGCGGGCCGAAGCGCGAGATGTTCTCGGCCAGCGTGCCGTCGAGCAATTCCACGCCTTGCGGCAGATAGCCCAGGTGCGGTCCCAGCTCTGCCTTCTGCCAACCCGCCATGTCGACACCCGCGAGCCGCACCTTGCCCGCATGGGCCGGCCACAGGCCGAGCAGCACGCGTGCCAGCGATGTCTTGCCCGCCGACGACGGGCCGATGACCGCGAGCACCTCGCCCGGCTGCAACGCGAAATTAAGGTCGATCAGCAGCGGCAGCGTGCTGCCCGGCGCGGTGGCGCTGACGTGTTCGACCGACAGCGCACCGACCGGCGCGGGCAGCGGCATGCAAGCCGTCGGCGCGCCATGCACCTGAAGCAACCGGGCCAGGCGAACCCAGGCTTCGCGTGCGTTGACGACGGTTTGCCACCGCGTCACGATCTGGATGAACGGCGCCAGCGCGCGCCCGCCGAAGATGCCCGCCACGACCAGCATCGCGCCGCCGCCATTGAGTTCGTTGCGCAGCAGCAGCCAGCAACTCAGGCCGAGCAACGCCGAGCTCACCGTGTTCTGCAGCAATTTGGCAACCGCCTGCCACTTGCCCGCCGCCAGCGACGCGGCATGCTGCATCGCCACGCCCTCGCGATGGCCTTCGGACCAACGCTGGTGAACGGCGCCGAGCATGCCCATCGACTGCACGACCTGCGCGTTGCCGAGCATCTGCTCGATGCGAAGGTGTGCGCCACCGCTGATGCGGTTCGCCTGACGCAGGGAGTCGCCGGTCGCGCGATCGTTGAGCCAGCCGATCACAGCCTGCAACACTGCCGCAGCAAGGGCGACCGCCGCCAGCCAGGGCGAGATCGCCAGCAGCAGCGCGAGGAACACGAACACCATCGGCGCTTCGAGGGCCGACACCAGCACCGGCGACTCGAAGAAATCGCGCACGGTGCGAAGATCGTTGAGCGATTGCGCAGCGCCTCCAGCCGCTCCGCCGCGGGCCCGACTGGCGGCCAGGCCGGCGTGGAATACCCGTTCGCCCAAGCGCTTGTCGAAGGTTTGGCCGGCACTGCGCAGCAAGGCCGTGCGCGTCCATTCCTGAGCCTGAATCAATGCGCAGGCCAGCAGCATCGCAACCGTCAACATCGCGAGCGTGAAGCCGCTGCGGCTGTTGACGACGCGGTCATACACCTCGAGCATGTACCAGGTCGGGGCGAGTGCCAGCAGACTCGCGCACAGGCCGAATCCGAATGCACGGTAAACGCTGCCGCTCAGCGCACCGAGCACGAAGGTGAGCTCGGGCATCCCGTTGGGCACGTTCTTGTTCGCAGTGGTCGGGTGGGTCGAAGTTGTCATGCAATGCGTCGTGGACCCGGTAGGCATACCGCACAAGAATCCCGATCGAAAGTTGAATTGGAGGCGCCACGCATCTGTATGGGAAGGTTTGGGGCTGCATTGCGAGATGCGATGCGACTCATACCCGGTGTGCCGATGGATGCATTCGATGGACGAGAAGATAGCGACCGATGGGCGCGGCGCACATACGCACGTCTACATACGCCGCACCCACTAAATCGCTGTTTGGGAACCGCGCTGCGACAGCGCATCGAGACCGTGCACTCCCCTGATCGATTCGAGTGCAAAACACGTAGGCGGCAGGCTCTTGGTGAACTAGGAGCCTGGGCGGCAGAAGCGAAGTCCCTGACCATCATCGAGACGCGATGAACGTTGAACGAGCATGAGCCACCACCCTTTCGAACCCGAACAAGAGATGCTGCTGCCGGCGTCGCTGCGAGACTGGCTGCCCAAGGGGCACTTGGCGTACTTCATCGGCGACACGGTCGATGCGTTGGACCTGAAGGCGTTTGCGCCCGCCACGCCGCAGGTGGCTCGCGCAACCAGCCGTTCCAGCCCGCGATGATGGTCAAGTACTAATCTACGGCTACGCCACCGGCACGTTCGGCTCGCGCAAGATGAAGCGCAGGCTGCACGAAGACTTGGCGTTTCGGATGCTCGGTGCAGGCAACTTCCCCAAGCACCACACGATCCGCGACTTCCGCGCGCTGCACCTCCTGGAGTTGAGCGACCTGTTCGTGCAGGTCGTCAAGCTGGCCCAGGAGATGGGGCTGGTCAAGCTCGGCACGGTTGCCATCGACGGTACCAAGATCAAGGCCAAGGCCAAGGCCAACTTCACCGACCCCGACAGCCGCATCATGAAGCGCGCCGGTGGTAGCTTCGACGCCAGCTACAACGCCCAGACAAGGGTGGATGAGCGGGCCCCCATCGTCGTGGCCGCCGAGCTCGGCAACAACGCGGCCGATGTGGGCCAACTCGTGCCGACGCTCGATGCCGTGAAGGCCAACACCGGGCGCACGCCCGAGCAGGCGCTGGCCGATGCGGGCTACCGCAGCGAGGACAACTTCCAAGCCCTTGCGGGCTCAACCATCGACTTGATCGTAGCCATGGGACGAGTAGGCAAGCGCTGCGCCGAAGTCGATGCAACGAAAAATGCGCACACCGCAGCCATGGCCACGAAGCTGCGAACCGACGAAGCCCGGGCAGCGTACCGCAAGCGCAAGTCGATCGCCGAGCCGCCCAATGGTTGGATCAAGAGCGTGCTCGGGCTTCGTCAATTCAGCCTGCGAGGCCTGCATCGGGTGCGAGCCGAGTTCCAACTCGTGTGTCTGGCGTTGAACCTGCGGCGTATGGGTTCAATGAGAACGGCGTGAGGGAAGCACGATGAGCAAAATCGAGTCGACATGTGTGCCTCAGTGGCGCTGCACGACGAAAATCAAGCCCGAGGTTGAATCACGGTCCTTCGACCGCTCGAACTCGGTCGCTTCGCGGCCTCATTCAGTCAATGGCGCTGGGTCGGGCCAAAGTTCTGCCGCCCACGCTCCTAGCGTCCCACCAGGTTGGTCATCGCGAATCCAGGAAGCTCAGCACCGCCGCAGATTCGGCCTGGAACGCCGCCAGCAACGCGTTCAGCTCGACGGCATCCCGCGCCTCCGCAACGTTCTCGAGCCGGGCGCACAGCTCGCCCAGCTGCCGCGCTCCGATCGAAAACGCGGCGGCCTTGAGTTTGTGGGCCGCGTCGCCCACGGCCTTTCCCCCGCCGGCGGCGATTCCTTCGCTGAGCGCGACATCCGCCAGCGCCGCGCCCTTGCGAAATGCCTGCAGCACCTCGTCGATCACCGCGGGCTCGTCGCCCACCAGCGCCTTCAGCACCTCGAGATCGGCCGGTGCGAGTTCGTCGGTCGAGGTTGGATCCACGGACGACCGCACCGGCGGTGCGGCGGTGGGAACAGGGCCGAGCCAGGCCTCGATCGTCGTCTTCAGCTGAGCCAGTCGGACCGGCTTGATGAGACAGCCGTCCATCCCGACCGCGCGGCAGCGTTGCTCCTCGTCGCGCAGCGCATTCGCGGTCAGGGCGACGATCGGCGTCCTGCGTCCCGTGCCCTCTTCACGCCGGATCGCCGCGGCGAGCGCGTAGCCGTCCATTTGCGGCATGTGCAGATCGGTCAGGAGTAGCGCGAACTCGCCCTGGCGCCAGAGCCTGAGCGCCTCCCTTCCGTTGACCGCGAAGTCGGCAGCGAATCCGATCAGCGCCAGCTGCCGGCTGATGACGGCGCGGTTGGTCTCGTTGTCCTCGACGACGAGAATGAGGCGGTCCTGCAGGCGCGCCTGCAGCCGGGGCGGCTCGGCATCTGCCCGTGTCGGCTGGGGCCCTGGCTCCCGTGCTGTTCGTCCCGACGCCAGGGACAGCGCATCGAGCAGCGTTCGCCGCGGGAGCGAGTCGACGTCGATGGTCACGAGATCGGCTGCCACGACACGCGCATGCCTGCGTTTGCCCCACCCGGCGACGACGAATCGGGTCGGCGACCCTGCGCGCTGCGGGGCCAGCGTGCGCAGTTGCGACAGCGTCGGGACCGACGCCCCCGGCAGGATCAGCCAGAGCGACCCGCCCGATGGCGGCTCGGCGGCCGCGGCCGTCGCGAGGTCGGGAGAGCGGGTGACGTTGATTCCAGCATGAGCGATATAGGCCGCCAGATCCTGGGCCAGCGCAGGCGCGCCGCCGACGACGCGGCAGTGCAGGCCCGAGGTCCAGTCCTCGGTGGCGAGCTCGGCTGCGGCATCGACCGGAGTCGCCAACGTCAGGCGCACGGCGAAGGTCGAACCGACGCCGGGCGCGCTCTGCACCGTGATCGTGCCGCCCATCAGACGCACCAGCATGCTTGAGATCGCGAGCCCGAGGCCGCTGCCGCCGAAACGACGCGTGGTCGACGCGTCGGCCTGCGAGAACGGCGTGAAGAGCCGCGCCAGCGTCGCCGCGTCGATGCCGATGCCGTCATCGGCGACGATGACGTCGAGGGTCGCGGACCCCGGCTCGCGCGCGACCTGCACGGCCCGAACCGAGACGTGGCCCGGCCGGTCGCGGCCACCGGAGAACTTGATTGCGTTGCCGGCGAGATTGACGAGCACCTGGCGCAGTCGACCCTCGTCACCGACCACGATGGCCGGCAGTGCGGGGTCGATGAACATCGTCAGCCGCACGCCGCCCACCTGGGCCAGGTGATCGAGCATGCCGCAGACCTGCTCGACCGTTCTGGCGAGCTGCATCGGCTCGTTCTCGACGGCGAGCCTGCCGGCCTCGATTTTGGAGAAGTCGAGGATGTCCTCGATGATCTGGAGCAGCGCAAACGCCGAGTCGCGGATCAGGTCGACCATCTCCACCTGATGGCCGTCCAGGCCGGTATGTTGCAGGACCTCGATCATGCCGATCACGCCGTTCATCGGCGTACGGATCTCGTGGCTCATCGTCGCCAGGAAGGCCGACTTGGCGCGGTTGGCATCTTCGGCCTCTTCGCGCGCGAGGTTCAGGTCGACGGTGCGAGAGCGAACCCGGGCCTCCAGATCGGTGTTCAGCGCGTGCAGCGTGTCCTGATCGCGTTTGCGCTCGGTGATGTCCTGAGCCATGGAGACGATGCCGATGACCTTGCCTTCTTCGTCGCGATACGGGACCTTGTCCCGTTGGATCCAGACTTCGCCGCCCTTGCCATCAGCCACGGTCTGAACGATCCCCAGCATCGGGACTCCAGAGCGGATGACTTCCAGATCCTCCGCATGAACCTGCGCTGCGAGCTCGGGGTAGAGGTCGAGGGATGACTTGCCTTCCATCTCCTTGACCGTCCGCCCGATCGCTTTCGCAGCCACAGCGTTGGTCCGCAGGATGTTGTTCTTGGTGTCCTTGAACCAGATCATGGCTGGCACCAAGTCGAAAAGCACCTGCAGTTCCGTCTTCTGCCGCTGCAGTTCGCGGTTGGCGCGCGATACCTCCAGCTCGGCCACCTTCAGGTCGTGGATGTCGGTGCAGGTGCCGTACCATTTCACGACGTGGCCGGCAGCATCGAGCGAGGGCACGCCACGGACCAGCCACCAGCGGTATTCGCCGTCGGCGCGACACAGTCGGCTTTCGATCGAGTAGAGGTCCTCGGTGGCCGTGGCATGTTGCCAGGCATCCCATGCCCGCTGCTTGTCGTCGGGATGGAACGGTTTGTTCCAACCGTGCCCCAGACTTTCCTCCAGCGTCAGTCCGGTGTAGTCCATCCACTGCTGGCTGAAATAGGTGCTCCAGCCATCGGCTCTTGTGACCCAGACGATCTGCGGCATGGCTTCGGCCAGGGTGCGGAACTCCAACTCGCTCTCGCCCAGCGCGGACTCCGCGCGCTTGCGCTCGGTGATGACGCTTGCCGATGGGATGAGAAAGATGACTTCGCCCGTTTCGTCGCGAAGCGGCGTCAGGCAGAAGTCGATGTCGATGAGATCGCCCTTCACCCCCTGTGTTCGCAATTCGAATTGGGACGATTCCCCCTGCGCTGCCCGCCCGATGGCCTCGCGCAACTGCCGTTGCGCCTGCGGTGAATGAGACCACCAATGGGTGTCCTCGAAGGCTTTGCCCAGGACGTCTTGCGGCATCAGGCCGGCCGCTGCCAAGGGGGCCTGGTTGACCTCGACCAGGATTCCCTGCGGTGTCAAGAGTCCGACGAACATCGACGGACTCAGTCCGTCGATGAGATGGCGCAAGTGCCTTTGACTCTTGCGTTCCGCGTCTTCCGCCTGCTTGCGGGCGGTGATGTTCTGCGCCATGACGACGACACCGACCTTCGCACCGGTACTGCTTGTGTTTTGGTATGCCTCAGTGCGCCACAGGGGCGCGATCGTCGCGGCGAGGAAGAGCTCACCGCGCGGCGATCGCACGGCGCCTTCGAAGCGCACGCGTTCGCCGCGCGCCGCGCACTTGCGAATCGAAGCGGCCAGCGAGGCTTCGTTGGCAGACGAGTCTTCCGCATGCGCCGATCCGAAGATGCCTTCGGCATCGATCCCGCCGAGCTCGGTCGCTGCGGGATTTGATTCCGTGACGTGCAGCGACCCGTCGCTCGCCACATCGACGGCAACGATCGCGTCATGGCTGTTCTCGAAGAGCCTGCGAAAGCGCCGCTCGCGCATTGTCAACTCCGCGACGAACTGGTTCTGCCGGCGCGCGGCGCTGGCCAGCAGGGCGAGCACGACGAGCAGCAGTGCGCTCGCGATGCCCGTGCTCACCACATAGATTCGCCTGCGCGCGGCGGCGGGAGCCATCGCGTCGTCGAGCGAGCTGCCGACGGTGACGAGCAACCCCATGTCCGGCAGGGTTCGGTAGGAGAAGTGCCGCGTGACGCCATCGAGATACCCGGACCCCGTGTACGACCCGTTGGCCGCTACCTTCTGCCGGGTAAAGAGTTCGCTGCCCCGCAGGTCCTGGCCGAAGCTGGTCACCGTACCGACGCGTCGGGCGATCGTCTCGCCTTCCAGGGAAACGAGCGAAACGATGTCGCGCGGGCCGAAACGGGCGTGCTCGTAGAGCGCGGTGAAATAGGCCACGTCGACCGATGCCGTGACCACGCCAGCAAAACCTCCGCGCGAATCGAGGATTCGCCGGCTCACCTGGATCGATGCGATGCCCGTCGTCGGGGACACCACCGGACCGCTCACATAACAACGGTCGCCGCGGGCGACGTCTCGATGGACCGCGAAATACCGGCGGTCGGCCACGTTGACCTTTTCGACGGGGCGGGCGAACAGCAGCGGATCTCCGCGCGCGTCGAGCACGCGGATCTGCACGATGGCCGAAGCGGGGTCGCCGTCGTTTCGGTTGCGCACCTCGATGTCGCCCGTCGCCACCATGTCTGCGAGGTCGAGATCCCTTCCGCGCTGCAAGAAATCGCGCCGCACGAAGAGGACGGTCCGATCCACGGACTTGATGGTCCTGCGCGTCTGCTCTTCGAGCACGCCGACGAGATTTCCGTTGTTTCGCTCGATTTCTTCAAGAGCCCCCGCGCGGTCGGAAGCGATGCCGACGAACGCGAGCGTCCACGCCGCGGCCAGCGCTGCGACGCAGACCGCTGCCCCCAGCAGCGCCAGCGAGTTGGCGCGCCACAGCGATGCGGCGTGGGCGAGCAGGCGCCTATCCGTTCGCATCGTGGCTCCCGGCACCCGCTTGCGCTGGGCTCGCTCGCGCAGCGAGGAAGCGGAGCCGCGGTGCGAATCCGATGATGCTGGTCGGTGCCTTGACGCCGACTTTCAAGGCGCCGATGGGCTTGGAGGATTTCATCGATGAGTGCGCGGTCGCGACGGCGGTCCGTATAAAGAGGTGTTGACCCAACGCGGCGCCAGGCGAGCCATCAGTCTGCAAAACTCGAGGCGGCTTTTCGGTCAGATTGACCGCACTTGCGGCGGGACGAGTCGAGGGCAGGACCGCAAGTTGTCTCTTCGAGTCGTACCCCTGGCAAGGAGTGGCCCCCATCTTTCCACTTGGGACGCTAACGATGCTCGATGCAACTGTCGGTGCGCCGTCGAACATTGCGGGCGAGCTGACATTCCTCTGTGCGGCGTCACGCACAGAGCAGGATGGCTCCAAGCGAACCCGCTACGCATGGACTGCTTCGGCCGCTTCCAGCAACGTCATGTCGACGAGAAGAACGATACGGGCGCACCCGCCTCCCGGTCTATACGCGCGCTTACGTATCGATGCGCAATTGCGTCGCGGCGAACGCCGGAATTGCAGGTTCGCTCCGAACTTTCAGGGTGATCGGAGAACGCGAACCGGAAAAGAGTGGTCGCCTCTCGGCGCTGGAGCGAGGTTGCAGGCTGCCTTTCGATACCGCCAAACGCGGCCCGGCAGTTCAGCCGCGACTGCGGTGAGACCGCCCGGTGCCCGGTGCAGGGCTGTCTGGCTGCGGCCGAGACTCCCCGGATCAAAGCCCCTCGGGCCGGCTGGCGACCTGAGCACTCGGACTGACGCTCAAGGCCGCTTGCGGGCGTTGCCATCACGGTAGTGATCCAGCAGCGTGGACAGTCTTGCGAACGCCACTGGCTTGGTCACGTAGTCGTCGCAGCCAGCGATGCGAGCGGCGCGGATCGACTCAGGACGTGTGTCTCCGCTGAGTGCCACGATAGGCACCGCCGCCCCTCCGGAGCCCATTCGCAGCGCGGCAAGAGCATCGAGGGCGTGTCCGTCCGGGAGGTCCATGTCCAGAAGGATCAGATCCAGTGGCAGCTTCGAAGCCATCTGTATTCCCTGCAAGGGGCTTGCCGCATGGTGCAGGTGAACCACCCCGAGATGCCGCATCATGTATTCGAGCAACAGGGCGTTGAATGGATCATCCTCGATGGAAAGCACCCTGAGCAGTTTCCTGTGACGAGTCACCCGTGGCACGAGCGGGGATGTCAAGCCAGCCTCGCACGCCGAAGGTCCCGCGTCCTTGGCCGCAACGAGCGTCACGGGGCGTGTCGATCCCTCGCCGAACGCGGACTCGACCGTCATCTCTCCCATGCGCATCACGATCTCTCTCCTTCGCACGGAATTCCTGGGACTGCGTCGAAGGGGAGGCGAATCGTGAAGACCGAGCCGGTGTCGGGTGTGCTCGAGACCAGAATCTCCCCGCCCATGAGATCGATCAACCGCTGCGAGATCGCCAAACCGAGCCCGGTGCCTCCGAAGCGCCGCGTCGTCGACGAATCGCCTTGGGAAAACGGCACGAAGAGGGAGGCGAGCATCTTCGAATCCATTCCGATGCCGTTGTCCTCGATCTCGAGATCGAGCACGGGCCTTTCCAGATGCTGCCAACGCGCAATGACCCGCACCAACACGTGCGCGGCGCGTCCGGCCGCGCTCGAGAACTTGATCGCGTTCGAGAGAATGTGAACCAGAACCTGACGGAGGCGCAGGGCATCCCCGAGAATGGCCTCGGGAGTTCCCTGCGCCACCTTCGACGACAGGGTGACTGACTTGCCCTCAGCCGTTTCCGCGACGAGTGAGAACGCTTCGGCCACCACCGCCGCGACCGAGATCGGCTCGCACTTGAGTTCGAGTGCGTCCGATTCGAGCCTCGAGAAATCGAGGATGCCCTCGATGATCTCGAGCAGCGATGTAGCCGAATCACTGGCCAGCCCGAGCATGTCGAATTGCTCTGGCGTCAAGCCGGAGTGTTGCAACAACTCGATCATGCCGATCACGCCATTCATTGGCGTGCGCAGCTCATGGCTCATCGTTGCGATGAAGTCGGTCTTGACACGATTGGCCCGCTCGGCTTCGTCCCGCGACGCCTCGAGATCAAGCGTGCGTGCACGCACACGATCCTCGAGTTCCGCGTTGAGCTGGCGCAGCGCCTCCTGGTCACGCTGGCGTTCGATGTTGCTTCTGACCGCCTCGCGGTGCAGCGTGGCAAGCTCATTGTTCATCCGCGCCAGGTCCTCGTAGAGCGCCCGGTCGCCGGGTTCAGTGCTCACCGGTGCCGCCGGGAGTCAGTGCGCCGACAGTAGCGTGCGCGCCACGGCCACCGCCTGATCCGCGTCGCGCGCGTATCCGTCGGCCCCAACCCGCTGCCACAGTCCGGGCACCAGATTGAACGGATACCCGCCGACGATGATCTTTACTGTGTTGCAGGCCGGGTTGGCGCGCACGTCGGTGATCAGCGCTTCCACATTCGGCAGGTGGGTTGCGATCGTCACCGAGATGGCCAGGATTTGCGCCTGCCGCTCGACGAGCGCCTGGACGATGGCGCCCGCCGGCATGCTGGCGCCGACGTAGTACGTGTTCCACCCATCCAGTTCGAACAAGTCGGACAGCATGCGCACACCGATGTCGTGCAGATCGCCCGAAACGCAGGTGGCGACGATGGTGTGAGCGTGCCTGGTGCCGTCGAAGAGGAGCGGATAAAGCTGCGACATCGCCATCTGCGTCGCTGCGCTACAGTAGTGTTCCTGGCCGACCGAGATGCGGTTCATCTGCCAAAGTCGGCCGAGTTCGCGCTGAACGGGCTGGAACACGTCGAGGTAGATCTGGCGTATCGGCGTGCCGGCATGAGCCTTGGCCAGGACGAGTTGGCTGGCAAGCTGGCGGTCACCGCTCAGCAAGCGATCGAGGTACTCCCGCGCAAACTCGGCCAGTGCGGCGGACTCGTCGAGAAAGGTGGGGATCTCGACCGGCATCTGCGGCAATTCCAGCAAGCTGCGTTCGAGCATCGCGTTCGCCACCATCGCCACCTCGCCAGGCAAGGCATCGCAGACCTCCTCGCGCATCAGAACGAGGTGATGCGCGAGAACGTCCGGCGGCACGCCGCGCGACAACAGCGTCACCTTGGCCCAGGCGATGTGGTCGCAGAACAGCTCGGCACGTTCAGCCTGAATCGCCGCCGACAGGGACGACAGGTGGCACTGTGCGTCTTCCAGGGAGCGCTGCCGGCCGAGCGCTCCGTAGCGGGCTCCGAGGTCCGGGCGAAGCGCGATCTCGCGCTCGACAACTGCGCCGGCAATTTCGGCCTTCTTCGAGCCGAGGCTCTCGGACCACTGTCGCGAGAGCTGGCTCATTCGCAGATGACGTCGAGCTGCCGGATTTCCGTTTCTCGACCAATGAGTTTCAACCCCTTCGGGATGCCCGCGTGCGAGTCGCGGTACATGTGGCTGCCGTGCCAGTCGCCATAGCTCTTCGCATCGATCCAGTAGGTCATCAGCCAGACCTCCTCGGGTCGATCCGTTGGACTGAGCACTTCCATTCGGATGAACCCTGGCGCCGCATCGACGTGATGGGGACGGCTGCGAAAGGCTTCGCGCACCTCGCCGACCATGCCGTTGGCAATGACGAAGCGGCTACGGTCAGCAACGAGCGGCGAGGACATGAATCAAGGCTCCGGCATTCGGGTGGCGCCGTCTGTGCGGCAGCCCACGATGCGATTTGAGGTTTCAGTGCGGTATGGGCGTCAGGCGGCTGCGTCGAGGCGGTGGCCCAGAGACGGCGCGGCTGAGAACGCGGCCGCCCTTCTCGCGGCATCTTCGAGCGCCAGCGATCGCCTGCTCACCCACGGAAACCTCGGTACAACGTCTGGATCAACGAATGGATCGCTCCCGATGTGAGCTCCCGCGGCCGCCACCAGATTGACCGGGCTGTCTGACACGAGAGGGATGGAACGCAGGCCCGTACGATCAGTAGGGTGCGCCGCCTTTCCGCGAAAGCTTGCGTAGTCTGGAAGCGGAGGCGAACGACTGGCAGATGTGATCAAGGCGATGCTCCAAGTCCGCGAACGTGTTGGTTACCCTGACCGGGGGCAACGATCAGGTTGGATCGGTGACTGGGAGAATACGGGGCATTCAAAGCTCCCGAAATACGTGCGCTCACGTACTGGACCGGCTCTAGAACACACTGTTGAGCACAGCGCCGGGCCTAGCGGCGAGGGTTGGCTTTCTTCGCTGCAGCGCCCGAGACATGCCGCCGCGAAACGACGGCAGGTCGATCGGCTTGGTCCAGTAGTCCTGGGCACCCGCAGCTTTCGCGACGGCGACATCGCCGCCCATGGCACTGGCCGAGAGCGCAATGACGCACAGGCCTTTCGTCGAGTCGCCCGCGCGAAGCGCCTTGAGAACGTCCAATCCGGACATGTCAGGCAGCCCCATGTCGAGCAGAACGACATCAGGGCGCAGCAACACCGCCTGCCGGATGCCGGAAGCACCGTTCTCCGCCACGACGAGCTGCACCTGCGGCCAGCAGCGGAGCATGTTCTTCACAACGAGAACGTTGACCGGGTTGTCCTCGATGTACAGCACCAGCCCCGAAGGATCGGAGCCCGTCGATGACCGCTCGTTGACCGCGTCAACAAGCAGCCGGACAGGTGCTGCCGTCACCATCGCACACAGGTTCCGGGACAATTCGACTTGGACGGCGGTTCCTGCGCCTGCGGTGCTCGTGACCGAGAGCGCTCCCCCCATCAGCCGAACCAATTGTCGAACCAACGCCATGCCGATTCCGGTGCCATCGATCGCGCTGTGCTCGCGCCCGAGTCGGTTGAATGGCTCGAACAAGCCGGCGAGTTGCTCCGGGGTCATGCCCATGCCCGTGTCCGTCACGCCGATGCGCACGCCAGCAGGCAAGACCTCGATGTCGATCGCCACGGTACCGCCGGGCTTGTTGTACTTGATGGCGTTGGAGACCAGATTCAGCATCACCTGTCGCAGCCGAACGGGGTCTGTATTGAGGGACACCGGTCTGCTGGCAGCGTAGTTCCCGACGAGTCGGATCCTGCCCTGGCTGGCCCCTGTCTCGCTCATGCGCATCACACCGTCGAGCAAGTCGACGAGCTCGACGTCACTCAGTGACAGCGCAAGCTGCCCGGACTCGACGATGGAAACATCGAGCACGTCGTCCACCAGCGCACGGAGTTGCGCCCCGGCCAGATAGATCAGGTCGAGCTGGTTGCGCTCGGATTCAGTGAACCTGTCCGGCCCGCCTTCTCGCAAGATCTGCGAGAAACCGAGCACGGCATTCAACGGGGTGCGTAGCTCGTGGCTCATGCGTGACAGAAACCCTGTCTTTGCGCGATTCGCTGCATCGGCGGTTGCTGCGGCGACCCGCGCCAATTCGGCGTCGCGAGCGCCCGAGATGTCCCTGATGATCAACGTGGTGAGGGTCTCCAAACCATCGTGCGTTCGAAAGCTGTTGACCTCGACAGGAATCGCGGCCTCGTCGCCACACCGTCCGATGAGCTCGCACGGTGGTTGATTCGCATCGGTGCCGGTGCCGGGGGCCGCAGACCCGGTCGTGTCGAGCTGCAGCGCCTGAGCCGTGGCAGACCAATCTGGCAGAAGCGAGTCCAGGTCCTGACCCAAGGCAGCATCCACTGCCACGCCGAACATCCGCGACGCCGCGGTGTTGAAGAGACGTATACGGCGGCCCTTGTCGATCGTGACGATCGCGTCCCTGGCAGACTCGATGATCCCTGACAGCTGGCCTTCGCGTTTCGCCAGTTCGGCAACAGTGCGTGCGTGAATCGCCGCGTTGTCGAAGTTGTCGAGAGCGAACGAGACGTCCGCGGCCATCTCACCCAGCAGTCGCATCAAAGGCTCGTCGAAGAATGCCAGTTGGTCGGCGTAGAGGTTCAGTGTGCCCACCACGACTCCGCCGTGAAAAAACGGCACGATGGCCGACGACATGATGCCGAAGGGCGTGGCATTTCCCCGGAATGGCAGAGTTCGCGGATCGTTCATGTAGTCGTTGACCACGCGGGACTGGCCTTCGAGAACCGATGCGCCGAATCGTCCGCCGGCCAGCGCTGCGAGCGGTCGAAGATCGAGGTGCATGTCTTTCGTGTATTCCTTGGCGCGACCGCCCCAGGCCACGGGAACCAGCACGAGGTTTTCGATGGTCCCGACCCACGCCATGCTTGCCTGTCCGGTGTCCACGCAGAGTGCGCAGATCGTGTCGTAGAGGTCGGTCGCCGTGCTCAGTCGAACGATGGCCTGGTTGGTCCGCGACCTGGCTTCATAGAACCTTGACAGGCGAACCGCCCTTTGCTCGGATGAGCGCGCCTTTTGCTCGCTGATCCTCCGCGCGGTCTGCATCGCATTCATCTCGAAAGCGAGATCCCGGAATTCACCCGGCAGCGCCTCGTCGGCCCAGGCGGCGCCGTCCGCCGCGAAGGCTCTGGCAGAAGCCGCAAGACTGCGCACCGGTCTGGCGAGAACCCGGGCGCCGAGATAGGCAAGCAGGCCCGCCAGAGCCAGTGCCGAGCTGGCAACGATCAATGCGTGCCGGATCTCTGCGTTCACCCGCAAGAAGACATCGGCTGTCGGGATGCTGGCGGCGACCCTCAACTGGTGCTTCGACAGGTTCGTCATGGCGTAGATGCGTTCGACGCCGTCGACACCGACGGCCCCTATGACGCCCACCGGTGAGCCACGGCGCATCGACTGAACGGGGTTCGATGCACGGCGGCCCAGCCAGCCGGTCGTGTCCGGGCTTCGCACCAGAAAGTCGAAGTCCTTGTCTACCAATGCCAACACGCCGCGGGATGCCGACCAATCGCCCACCATCGCTTGCTCGAGTTCCTTCAGATCGATCGAGACGACAACGATGGCGACCTTTGCGCCATTGGCGTCACGCACTGCCAACGAAAGTGGTACCACCGGCCTTTGCGTGATTCGGCCGATGGCCGGCTTGCCGAGAAAAATGCCCTCGCTGGCCAGAGCACGGGTGAACCAGTCTGACTTGCCCGCGCTCCGCGGAGCCGGAGAGTCCGGGACCGAAATGCAATAAGCCTGCCCGCTCAGGTCGAGAACCGACACGACCGCATGCAGCGGGTTGACGCCATGGAGCCCGCGAAGGAACTCGGCACATCGTGAGGGATCAAGGCTGCGAATCTCGCCGTGGCGTGCGACGAATTTCAGCAGCCGTTCGGCGCTGTCGATCGCGGCCTCCACGGTGAGTGTTGTTCTGGCGGATTTGGCTGCCACTTCCTCGTATGCCGTTTCCCGGGCTGTCTTCAGTTCGCGGAACAGCGTCCATGCCTCCAACGCCAGCAGCGGCAATGCGACCACCACGATGGTGCCGAGCAGCCTCACAAAGAAATGGCCTCTCCGGCTCAAGCGGCGGCCATTGGAAGCGCCGTCCGCTGCTGCGGTATCTGCGCCAGCTCGGCCAACGTCCTTCGGGCCCCGCTCGGGATCTGCGCTTTTGGCGCTCATTCGACTCGACCGGGCAGCTCTTGACGAGACAGCACCTTCGCCAGCTTCTCGTTGAGTGCGGCTCGCGAGACGGGTTTGACGACAAATCCGGCGGCTCCGGCCTCCATGCTGCTGGCCACCGTCTCGCGTCTGGCGTCACCGGTCATCATGACGACCGGGATGTTCGCCAGGAACGTCGAGCGCTTCATGCGGTGCGTCAGCGCCACGCCGTCCAGGCCAGGCAGCTGCACGTCCATCAGCACAACATCCGGACAGCCCCGCCGAAGCTGAATGAGCGCCGCGTCGGCATCGGCCGCACAACGAACCTCATAGACGGCTGGATCGAGCATTCGGCCGATCAACGCGCGAACCACGGGGTCGTCATCCACGACCATCACCACCTTTCGCAACGTGTGGGTCATCTTGGTGAGCTCACGCGTACCTGCCATGGCAGGTTCGATCTCATCCCTCAACTTCCGAGCCCACGCGTCGATCGGCTGAACGCCGGCCGCGTCGGCTTGCGGCGTCTGCGCGCTCTGTGCGCGCTTCAGCTCGTCTATTCCCTCTGACAATTCACGGTCAAGTACAGCCTCGAGATCGCCCAAGTGCTTGACATGCGCGTGAAGCGTCGCCGGTTGGGGCTGATCGACCCGACGCGCCATCTCGCGGCAAGCGTTCCAGACGCTCATTCCCAGGCGAAGACCGTCGTGTGCCAGAGGCCAGTAGAGCACGTAGTCGTCGAAGTATTCCTTCTTGCAGAGGTCGACGACAGCATGAACCTCGCTTTTGTCGCAGAGGATCACGGTGCGGTGCGGGCGTAGCGTCTGGGTTGCCCGGTACAGCCCGAGGTAATAGCGCTGCGCCTTGTCGAGCGTCTCAAAGGCGAGTACCAAAACGTCAGGCTGGAACTCATCGAAGTCGCGTACAGCCATCGCCGGTGCTGTGGACGCTCGCAGCTGCATGGACTCAGCTTCCAGCATATGTAGGATCACCTTCGCGTCGTCCACGTTGTCGGTGGCCACCAGAACGCGAGCACTGGACAGATTCTTCTTCATGACCCGACCAGCCCAGACTGTCTGACCTTCAGCTTCCAGTCTTCATGCCATGCCGGGATGTCCTTGCTGGGCATCGGGCGACCTATGAAATAGCCTTGGGCGTGCTCGCAGCCGAGCTCGCGCAGGAGACGCCAGTCGTCTTCGGTTTCCACCCCTTCGGCCACCGATCGAAGTCCCATTCTTTTTGCGATGCTGATGCTGCCTTCGAGAATGGGCCGAATCAAACGATTGTCACGGGCGCCCTGGACGAAGCCGCGATCGATCTTCAGTTCGGTGAATGGCACGTCTCGCAGTTGCGCCAGTGACGAATGGCCCGTGCCGAAGTCGTCGATCGAAAGGCCGAATCGCTGCAGGCGCAGCCGAACCAGGCTTTCAAGCGGGGTTGGGCCCGGTGACATCAGACGACTTTCGGTCAACTCCAGCGTCAGGTCCTGTGGCGAGACACAACTACCGCGCACCAGCGCGCTGAGACGATGCACAAAACTCGGAGACCGCAGGTTCTCCACGGACACGTTGACCGCCATCTGAATGCGGAGCTTGCCCGTGTGCCAGCGAGAGAGTTGTTGCACCGCCTCCCTCAGGACCCAGTCTGTCAGGGCGTCGATGGCACCCAACTCTTCGGCTGGACCAATGAAGCGGTCCGGGTAGATCAGATCGTGAATCGGATGGTTCCAGCGAATGAGCGCCTCCGTGCCGACAAACGCCCCGGTCGTCAGGTCGACCTTGGGTTGATAGTGGAGCAACCACTACCTCTCTCGAATGGCAGTGCAAAGTTCCACCTCGGTGATTCGGAAGACCGGGGGCTCCTCACGCGGGTCCACGCGAGGCGTCCACCGATCCAGTAGCGTTCGGATCGCACTGCGTGCGGCGGGCTTTTCGAGCGCGCCCAGAATCACGAGCCTACCGCCCGCGAGGAGCTTGCGCACCGAGTGCATGATGCCAGCACCCTCGCCGCTGAGCAGGATCACGCTGCCGCGAAACGCACTGGCATTGAGCCGCTGCAGGAACTCGATACCGTCGACGCCGGGCATGTTCAGGTCGCAGACGACAACGTCGACCGCCTCGGGTTCGCTCCCCAACATGGTGAGCGCGACATCCGCGCTGCCGACAGTGCCGATCATCTTGTACCCCATGCCCCGGAGCGTGCGTGACTGCATGCCCAGCATGAACGGATCGTCATCGACCAGCAGAATGCGTGGCTGGGTCGGAGGAACCGCAGTCCGTCCGACCGGCTGCGGCTCGTGCACGGTTGTCTCGAGTGGGACGGGCAGGGAGTCTGCATAGCCGGGCCACATGTCCATGTGCGATGCGTTCTTCGTGAGGGATGAAATGGGGCCGGTTCTCTTGCCGGGGCATGCAAGGTTGGCCGCGCAGGTGAGGCATGCCTGGAAGGAGCCCTCCGAGGCCGTGTTGCGAGTTGGATCTTCGAGCTCGACAACTGGCGCGGCAATACGTGCGCTTACGTATCCGAGTCCGGAGCGTCACGCTTGACGAGGGAGGCCGCTCGATCGAAGGCCTCTGCATCGACCGCCAGGCGCACCAACTCTGCGAGGTGAGATGCCGCCATCTTGGTCATCACGCGCGCACGGTGGATTTCCACCGTACGGAAGCTGCCACCGAGCTCGAGTGCGATCGACTTGCTCGTCATGCCTGCAACCATCCGACCGTGGACATCTCGTTCCCGAGGCGTGAGGGTCGCCAGCCGCCGCGTGTAGTCCAAGGACAAAGCAGCAGGCGCCACGACCTCGGAAGCCCGAAGGGACTGCTCGAACGCCTGCCCGACCCGGTGAATCAACACGGCAGGGCTGAACGGCTTCTCAAGAAAATCCAGTGCGCCGTTGCGCATGGTCTGGACTGCTTTCGGAATGTCGGAACCTCCAGTGAGAAACAGCACGGGGAGATCCACACCCCGGACGCGCAGCACCGCCTGCAGTTCGATGCCCGACATGCCTGGCAACTGAACGTCCAGCAGCAGCACCCCCGGTTGGCTCAGATTGGCCGTGTCGAGCAATTGTTTTGCCGAGGCGTACGTCTCCACCTGCATCCCGGCATCGAGAAAAATGCGCCGCAGCACCGTCCGCATGACCTCATCGTCATCAACAACCAAAACCCGCGCGCCCGCGCTGCGCTTCGCTGGGGCCCTTTGACCGGCGGATGTCATCGCGTCCTCGACGGGATCGAATCAAGAAAACGGTACACCGCGTTCAGTTCGAGCTCGAAGCGCGGTAGCAGTGCGGAGAGCACTGCAGCGCCGCCTGTCTCTGCAGTCGCTTCGATCACAGAGCAAACATCGGCGAGCCGAGTGGCACCGAGTGCGCTGGCGCCCGACTTGAGCCGATGTGCGGTCTCGGATGCGATTCGCAGCGATCCCGTCCGCGCACTGAGATTCAGATCGCGGCTCGCCTGCACCGCGCTGACCCGAAACGCCTTCAGCACCTCGTCGATCGCTGCCGGGTCGTCTCCGATCAATGCGATCAAGACGTCGAGGTCCGCCGCCGCAGCGATTGGCTCCGGCTCCACGCGCGGACCCTGCGAACCGTGCGGATCGCCCGGTGAAGCCGAGCTGACGAACGCGTCGGGCAGGAACTTCGAAAGCATGGCTTTGAGCGTCGCGAGCTTCACGGGCTTGATCAGGCAGTCGTCCATGCCCACATCCCGGCACCGATCGGTATCGCTTCTGAGCACATTGGCGGTCAGCGCAACGATGGGCATGCGCCGCGAGCCGGTCTCGGATGCACGCACCGCTGCGGCGAGCTCGTAGCCGTCCATGCGCGGCATGTGCAGGTCCGTCAGCAACAAGGGGTACTCGCGGTCCCGCAGGCATTCCAACGCCTCCATGCCGTCGCGACTGATACGAGCGGCGAATCCCAGCAAATCAAGTTGCTTGCGCAAGACGATCTGGTTTGTCTCGTTGTCCTCGGCCACCAAGATCTCGTGGCGTACGGAGGATGCTTGGTTCGATGCTGTCGCTCGGGCCTCGCTCACGGCTGGCGATGTGGCCGGTGGCACTTGTGGCCGGTGCGTCAAGTTCGCGGCGGAAGCGACCGCCTCAAGGAAGTCGTTGCGGTAGACGATGTCCTGCGACAAGACCAACAGATCGCCGCCCGACTCGGGTGTAGGTGGAAGCGGGAACGGTCTTCCCTGGACCACGACAAATGCGACTGACAGACCCTTGCCGGCGACCGCTGCGCTTCGCAATTCGTCCAGCGCCGTCGCATCGAGACTGAGACCGGTGATCACGACAATGCACGGGCCAGGCGGAGCGGTTCGTAACCAGTCGCAGCCCGCTGCCACGTCGCTCGCGAGATGAACGTCGGCTCCGCTGTGGGCGAGGTAGGCTCGAGCGTCGTCCGCCGCTTGAGCAGAGCCGAGCACGAGGCAGCAGAGTCCGGAGAGCGCGATCGAAACCGGCTCCGATTCGGCCGGCGCGGGCGCCATCAAAAGTGGCAGCCGCACGGTGAAGGTCGCGCCTCGGCCGAGTTTGCTGACAACCTCGATCTTCCCTCCCATCATTTCTACCAGCGCATGTGAAATGCTCAGGCCGAGCCCCGTTCCACCATAGAGTCGTGTGGTGCTGGCATCGGCCTGACTGAAAGGGGTGAAGAGACGCCCCAACATGGACTCGTCCATGCCGATGCCGTTGTCGGCGACGACCAACTCGACGGCCGGGAAATGCCCGACGGCTTCGACGAGCGATGCGCGCACCTCGACCCGGCCCGAGTGCCGCTCCGCGCTGCTGAATTTGATGGCATTGGCCAGCAAGTTGAGCAGCACCTGACGCAACCTCGCGGGGTCGCCGCGAACGAAGCTGGGCAACGCCGGGTCCGTGAACACGGTGATTGCGACGCCACTCTTTCGGGCTACTGGGCCGAGCATGCCGCATGCGCCTTCGACCAGCCGCTCGATGCCCATCGGCTCCGAATCAATCTGAAACTGCCCGGCTTCGATCTTGGAAAAATCGAGTACGTCGTCAAGCGTTGCCAGCAGTGCAAATGCCGACTCGTGCGCGACCCTGACGATCTCGCGCTGATCGGGCTCGAGCTTGCCCTGCGCCAGGACGTCGATCATGCCGATCACCCCGTTCATCGGCGTGCGGATCTCGTGGCTCATGGCCGCCAGGAACCTGGACTTCGCACCGTTCGCGTGCTCCGCGGCGTCGCGCGCCAGGCTCAGTTCGGCGGTTCGGCTCCGCACCCTCGCCTCAAGGTCGCTGTTCAGTTCGCGAAGCTCGAGATGATCGCGCCTGCGCTCGGTGATGTCGCGCGCAACGGCAACGAAGTGCGTCGGATTCGCGCCGTCGCTGCCGACTGGAACGATGTCCATTTCCACCCAGAACGGCTCACCGGCTTTGGGGTAATTGAGCAATTCGGCGTGGACCGGTTTGAAGCGCTCCAGCGCTGCACGGACGCGATCCAGTTCGGCCCGATCGGTCAGTGCGCCCTGCAGGAGGCGGGGGGTTTGTCCGAGTACCTCGTCTCGACCGTAGCCAGTCGTGCGTTCGAAAGCATCGTTGACGAACACGATTCTCGGCCCGGGCGCATCGAGTGGCGCCGCCTCCGTGATCAGAACGATGTCGTTGAGTTGCGCAACGCTGGCTTCAAGCAACTCCAGTTGCTGCCGCGCAGCACGGTCGAGCGTCACGTCGCGGAAATAGATCGACAGTCCTTCATCGGAGGGAAACACGTTGACGCGGTTCCAACTCTCGAATGGCGCGTAGAGGGCTTCGAACGTGACCGCGACGCCATCTTCCATGGCACGGCGATAGCCACGTTCGAATTCGGTGCCGAGCGCCAGCGGGAAGGCCTCCCACAAGGTGTGGCCTATCAGTTCTGCGCGTTTGCGCTTCAGCAGGTTCTCAGCCTCACCATTGACGTAGGTGAAGTGCCAGTCGCGGTCGAGCGTGAAGAAGCCGTCGGTGATGCTTTCGACGGTGTTTGTCAGTCGCGCGGCCAGGCGCCGGGTTTCTTCTTCGGCCATTTTTCGTTCCGAGAGATCCTGGAACGCGCCTTGCACACGGCGAATCGTACCGGCCTCATCGCGAATCGCTTCCCCGATCGTGCGCACCCATATGCGTCGACCCTTGGCCGTAACGATCTCGAGTTCGAGGTCGTAAGCGATCCCCTGCTCTACACAAGCCTTGAAGGCACGGGTAGAAATGTCAATCCACTCGGAGGGGTAGAACGCGAGGGCCTCGGCGAGGCTGTGCGAGGTTCCTGGCGGAACCTCGTGAATGTTGCAGACCTCGTCCGACCACACCAGCGTGAGTCCCGCGAGCTCGACCGTCCACGCGCCGATTCGCCCGAGCCGACCGGAAAGGTCCAGCATGGCCTGTTTGTCCAACAGCTTTTGCTCGGCTCGCTTTCGCCGGGTGATGTCCTGGATCGTGCCAAGCGCCCTTATCGCCTCTCCCTGGGGGTCGAAGTAGACTTGCCACCGCTCTTCCACATACTTCTCGATGCCGCCGGGCAGCAGCAGTCGATACTCGAGCACCTGGGCCGTTCGCTGCGTCAGCGATTTGGCGAAGGCGTCTGAACGCGCTCTGCGGTCGTCGGGATGAATCAGCGCCGGCAAGCCCTCATGGCTGGGGTGGAATCGCTGTCTGTCGGTCTCAAAAATCAGATGCGTACCGACCGACCACTCGAGCGCGCCGGTCGTGAGGTCGGTTGCCCAACTACCGATCATGGCCACCTCTTGTGCAACAGCAAATCGGAGGCGCTTGGCCTCGAGCCTCGCCGCCAGCCACTTCTGACGGCTGACATCGCGAAGATAGACAGCGATGCCGCTGCGCGAAGGGTGGATCCGGACTTCATACCAGCGCCGCCGCGTTGCGAGGAACTCAACGATTTCGACCACTTCGTCGTGCTCAAGCGCACGACGCAGCGCGGCTTCGAATGCCGTGCCGACGAGCGCTGGCATCCGCTCCCACACCGTCCGCCCGAGCAACTCGACTCGCGGCCGCCCGAGCAGACGTTCTGCCTGGCGATTCACGTACGTCAGGCGCCACTCCCTGTCGATGGTGCAGAACCCTTCGATAAGCCCTTCGAGCGTATTGCCAAGCCGCTCGACGAGTTCCCGTGACTCCTGCTGTGCTCGCTTCCGTTCGGTAATATTGCGATCGATCGCGACCATGCCGACGATGCCGTTCTCGGCATCGCGCAAGGGCACCTTGGTCGACCTCCTCCACTGCCACACGCCAGCTCGGTCGATATGCCGCTCCTCGCGATCCAGCATGGGTTGACCGGCCATCACACGACGATTCTCCGCGTCTGCTCGCTCTGCCGCAGCGGCCGACATCAGGTCGAAAACCGTTTTGCCGGCCAGGTCGCGCTCTCGGTCGACGCCGAATGCCTGCAGCGTCGCGCGGTTGCACAGGGTGAAGGCACCGTTGGCATCCAACGTGTAGACCGCGTCGGGCAACACGTCGATGAGAGTGCGCAGCAGTCGATGCTCTCGAGCGCGCTGGCGCTGCAAGCCCTCTATGAGTTGCGCCGCTTCCGGGGCTTCGGGCTTCTGCGTGATGTCGGTATGCGAAATCAGGGCACCGAGGCCGGTATTGCCAACTTGCATCCGGTACCGATGATCTCCCAGCGCATCCCGCCTGACAAAGTCGAAAGAGAAATCCGCCGCTGCGCCATCCAGTACGGAGCGAATTCCGAGGGCGGCCTGCCGGCCATCGTCACCCGCCTCGCCCGGGAATGACTCGCACAGCGACAGGTAGTTGTCTCCTGGCAGTGCCGCCGGAGGCCAGGAGGCGTCGGAGCGCACAAGCTCCGCCCAGTTTCGGTTGACGGCCAGAATCAAGGCTGCTTCATCGACCAAAGCAACGCACGCGGGAACTGCGTCGAGCAACGTTGCCTGGGTCAGCATCAGGCGCCGACACTCGCTTTCACTAAATGGCGTCGATTGATCCTCGGCCGACTTGTTCATTCCACCCTCCCCATCCTCAAGCACGATCTGGGGCGTGACACCCCTGCAGTGTGCCGGCGAGCGCTCTTTTTTTCAGGCGTGCCTTTCCTACTTTGCCTGCATGTACGTCTGTCCCAGAGAGAATGCTTGTATAGGATCTATCGATCGCCGTCTGTGCGTTGCCGCACTCTCGATCCTCACAGGGCCCAGAACAACATTCGAGCCAACAGCCTGAAGAGGCAAAGTTCCACGTGTGCCCGAGAATCTGGTCGTCCTCCGGACTGGGTGAGCGCCTCTCCCACGTATGGCCCGCGGCCTTGGCATCAATGAAGGATTCGGTGCTTTCTCGCATGGCCACACTCACGACTCATTCGCTGAAAGACCAGCAGCCAGCCCAGTTTTCCACTCCTTGGCGGCAAACATACCTGTTGGCGAAGTGCCAACTACTCGTCGAATCTCTCGACCACGCTGCATGGCAGCCATTTGCTGGCGCGCAGCCTATCCTGCACTCATCCTTTCCTTCCAAATTGGCCAGATCCAATTGGACAATGGCGCTGAATTCGAGCCCCTAAATCATCGCGTCGCACCGCGTTGATTCGTTCAACATGAACGCACTGAATCAGCGGCCCGCAGGCAGCGTCAACCCGGACCAAACACCGCACTGACTGACGCCTGCGCGAACAAGGAGCGCAAGATGCGACCTCACACGCAACATTCCCCGGCATCGGGTGAACATCGCCCAGGCGAGCGAACCGGAACGGCGACGACGGTCGTCGAGACGCTCCAGCCGACCCAACCCCCGGGCCGGCTCACCCGCAAAGCCCGTCACTACCTCCCGCAGATCCTGCACCTTCGTGCGCAGGGCTACACGCTCGAGACGATCCAGCAGGCCCTGGCCGCCGTCGGTGTCACGGTCAGCATCAGCACCGTTCGACGCGAGGCCCTGCGTCCTCTGCCGCTCATGCACGGACCCGGCCCGGCGCCAAGCGTCGCGCGCGCAGCGACAGCGCACAGTTTCACGGTGCTCGCCCCTGCTTCCGCGATCCCCGGCTGCGCCACTCCCACCATCACCGGCAGTGCCGAATCCGCCAAGGACATCGCCGCCGCCTACGCCCAAAGCAAGAGCGCCAACCCCCTCACCCGCGCCAAGGAGACCCCATGAAACTCGCCGTCATCAACTTCTCCGGCAACGTCGGCAAGACCACGCTCGCTCGCCACCTCCTGCTGCCCCGCATCCCCGGCGCCGAATACATCGCGGTAGAAACCATCAACGCCGGCGCCGAAGGCCAGACATCGCTGCGTGGCGACCAATTCGCGATGCTGCAGGAGTACCTGCACTCGATCGACAGTGCGGTGGTCGACATCGGCGCCAGTACCGTGGACGACCTGATGGACCTGATGGCGCAATACGGCGGCAGCCACGAGGACTTCGACTGCTTCATCGTGCCCACTGTGCCCGACCCCAAGCAGCAGCAGGACACCATCGCGACGCTGGTCGACCTGGCACGACTCGGGGTGCCCCCGGAGCGATTGAGGGTCGTCTTCAACACCATGGGGCTGGGCGTCACCGTGGACCAGGCGTTCTACTTGGTGACCAGCTTCTTGCGCGAACACCCCCTGGCCATCGTCAACCCCGACTGCTGCCTGCGCAGGAACGAGATCTACGCCCGCGTTCGCGGACTCGATACCGACCTGGTCACGCTGTCGCAGGACACGACGGACTACAAGCGCCTGATCGCACGCGCAACGAACCCTGCCGAGAGGATGGAACTCGGCCACAAGCTCGCCACGCGGCGTCTCGCTGGCAGCGTCCTGGTCGAGCTCGATCGGTGCTTCAAGGCATTGAGGTTACCGGTCGCCGCCGACCTCCCTACCGCGGAAGCCATTCACGGAGACATGGCGTGAACCCGCCCGTCACCGGTCGCGAAGCCCTCCTCATCGAGGCCATCGCCGAAATGGTCGACGTGCTGGACCGGGTGAACACGCTCATCCCGACGCTGGAGACGGGTCAGCGGCGGGCGGAGGAAGCGCACGCCAAGCTCGCTACGCAAGTGGGAACGCTCGAGGTCCGCATGGCCGCCGCGGCCGAAGCCGCGAAGACCCATGCCGTCAACTACATCGCTCAACGCACCGCCCAGGCGACTCGACAGTCAATCGACCTTCACGTGCGGGCCATGGAAGAAGCCGCTCGGGCACTCTTCGTCAAGGAACTCGGCCCGGCGCTGCAAGGGTTGGTGCAACCGCTGCTGCGCGTGCAGGAGGTCGTCCGGCAGAACGCACGGCCCTGGGATGGCTGGCTGACCCACGCGGCGACAGCGGCCGTGGCCTCCGTGTGCACGTGGCTCGTGACGACTGGCGCCTGGAGGCCGTGAGGGTCCGTGGCGGACTGCCAGCGGACCTCGGCTTCAGACGTTTAGCGGGCCGTGGCGTCAGGCCTTCAGCCGGCGCATCTCTTCGGCCAGCACCCACAGCGCCCGGTTCAGACTGACGCTGCGATCGATGCTGCCGACCGGACGCGTCTGCATTCGCCGGCCCTGCGTGCTGCGTCCGCGCTGGCCACCTCTTAGCATGTTCTCCTGCAGGCGATTCATCGACACCCAAAGGCTGTGCCCCAGGTCTTCCGGACGACGGGCCTCGATCAGCTGCTCGGCCGTGACCGGCGCCGTGGGTTGACCTTCTGCGCGCTCGCCGTAGCGCAGCGCGAGTGCAGCCGTCGCCAATGCGCGCTCCTCCTCATCCTTCAGCTGCAGCGACTTCATGCCGTCGATCGATGCGTCGACCGCCTCGAAGTCCTTCAGCACGCGGAACGCGCCCTCGATCACTTCGGCCTGGATGTCGCCCCGGTGAGGAACGCGAATGTCGTTCGAGATGTCGCCGACGACCAGGCCGTTGCAACAGACGTACCTGATCACGCCCGCCAGCATCTGGTACGAGCTCGCCCCGTCATGGCTGTTGATCAGGATGATCTCGTTGGCCTCTGCCTTCGCGTCGGCCTGCTGCCCGGCGTGACGCATGCGGATCAGGTGCTTGGTGAACTCGGCCTTGCCTTCGACGCGGCTGCCGCCCTGCGCGACCATGAATGGCTCGAACCCTTCCCTGCGCAGCCCGCGCAGGACCTCGATGGTCGGTATGTAGCTGTAGCGCTCGGATCGGCTGGCGTGCTTGCCGCCGGCAAAGATCGATGGCGCGGCCTGCCGCATCTGGTCTTCCGCCAGCGGTGTCTCGCTGCGAAAGACCGACGTGTTGCGCGCAAAGCGCGTGGCAAGACTCGGTGTGGATTGATTGGAATACATGGTGACTCCTTGAATGTGTGTGCGATGGACGGACGCAGGGCGCAGCGCGCCCTGCCGTGGACTCAGTGGGTGGCGGCGTTGCTTCGGCCCTGGCGGGCCGGAGGCCGCTTCGCGGCTGCGGGCTTGTGGCCCTGCGGCGGCTTGCCGTCCTGCTGCGCCCGGCGTGCGTCCGCATCGGCCCGGGTGTCGAGGTAGTCCAGCTCCTCGCAGGTGAACTGGAAACCGTAGACGGTCGCGCCGTCCTTGTCGTAGTTGTTGTTGCGCAGACGGCCGACCACGTTCACCCGCGACCCCTTGCCCAGGTACTCGGCGGCGTTCTCGGCCTGCTTGCCCCAGAGCGTCCACTGGATGGCCGTGGCCTCCTCGGACTTGTCGTCCCCCGAACCCCGGCGCGTGTTGCTGATGATGGTCACCGTGCCCTTGGCGACCTCTCCGTCGCGCCCCTTGACGAACTCGACCCGGACAGCCGAGGCGAGGCGACCATTGCGTTGTTCCACTCGTGCGTAAGCCATGATGAATCTCCAGTCAGAACGACCAGCCGGAAGCCGTTGCGGCATTCCTCTGAACTGATCCTTCTGCTCGGACTTCCTCGCTCCCGCCCACGGGCGGGCGGGGGGTGGGCACGGCCTCTTCCCTCACGGGAAGAGGTGGGAGATGGGTGGTGTCCGTGTTTGGGGGTTCAGCAGCCGAAGCGATGAGCCAGTCACCCGGCCCACCGCTTGAAGATCCCCCCACAAGTCCCCCTCGCCAAAGACGGGGGCGCAGCTGGGGGGAGCGCGGTGGGTCGCACTGGCGCTGCAGGCTGCAAGGAAATGGAGAGGGCCCGCAGCAACGGCGGACGCTGTGCCAGGTCCCCTGGCGCAGCGGCTGCGCGCAGGCGCCCGCACCACCCCCTGAGAGCCGGCGACTCCGCGGCACGCGTGACACCAAGGGAGCCGAAGGCGAACGACTGGCGCGTGGGCCGAGCCGGCTCGATCACCTCCATGCTTCAGCGGCCCGGCATCGGGCGTGGCGGGTGACCGGGGTGGCTAGCTGGCCGGCTTGCAGCGAACGAAGCGCAGCGGCGTGAACGGAGCGCCGGTCAGTTCGCCAAGCGCGCTCGTTCATGCATGGCATGAAGGAAGAATGCGCGCGGTCCCCGGGCACGGGAACGGGCCGCTTCCGCAAAGGGTTCGATCGAGGCGGGCTCAGCGACCGATGTCGCGGCCCGGGTCCTGAGTCTGACGCTGCGGCGACACGTCCACCGGTGTGCGCACGCCGCGATGTGGCTCGGCCGCCCATTGACGCACCATCGGCGACGCGCGAACGAAACGGGCGATGTCCCCCGCCAGGCGGCGATCCTCCGGCCGGTCCGACTCGCCGAGCGCGCGGGCGATGTGTGCCCAGGCCTCCAGCGCGCCAGCGCGGCTGGCGCTGTGGCGACCACCGGAATTGCCCGGGTTGCCATCGTGTCGCAGGCGGGCCGCCTCCCTGGCCTTGATGCGCCACAGCGGGTCCGATTGCCGGTTCGCGCCGCGCGTGGCCTGCCGTGTCGCCTCGGCCTCGACGCCCCAGCCACGCAGCTTCTCGGCGAAGGTCTCGCGCCAGCGGTGCAGATCGGCCTTGCGCGGGTTCAGACGCGTGCCGAACCTCGACTCGGCGCGCACCGCGATGTGCACGTGCGGGTTGGCCTGGTGCTCGTGCAGCACCATCACGCAGAGGTGGTCCTTGAGTTCGGCCCGGATGAACTCGCGCGCCGCCTTCTGCAGGATCGCCGGATCGGTGCCCTGCGGCATGGACAGCATCAGGTTGAAGGCCTCGCGACGCGGACTGACCTCGTCGATGAACGATCCGCCGTGTCGCCATTCGTCGAGCAGGTCGAGCATCACGTCCTTGCCGGTGGACACCACACCACGCTCATCCTCCATCTGTAGCCGGCCGTTCTTGCTGATATAGCGAAAGTGGGCCGCGATGGCCGCCATGCCGCGCCCACCACCCGTCACCTTGACCATGACCTGCGGCGCACGCCGGCTCACCGTGGCAACGATCCGGGCCCGGATCGCGCCGGCCCGTTTCGGAAGCGCATCCAGGCGGGTCGGCGGTGGCGACTTGACGATACGGTTGCTGGGGTAGAACAGGCGCTCGCCCCATTGCACAAGGATGCCGTCAACGGTAGGAGCCAAGGTCATTGCGGGGAGCAGGTGCCGTTGAGGGCCTGGTCACGATTCACAACGGCGCGAGGAGGAACGGTCAGCGAGGCCAGCAGTGCCGATGCAATCCGCAGGTGGTGCCGGGTCTCGTCGCTCAGCGAAGTCAACAAGGCGGCGGTCTCCGAGGGCTGGTTGCATTGATCCAAATGTCGAAGGCACGCGTTGAGGTCAGTACCAAACTTGGCGAGCTGCTGGGTCGAGCGCACAAGCGACGCAACCGCTTCGCGGTGGTCTGGGGACCTGGGGCTGGGAGGCATGGCGTCGAGCAGTGATGCTATGTACGTACCGCGCGAAACGGCCGCGACGTGCGCGCGCTCTGTCAGCTGCGCGGCGTGGCGGGCATCCAGGCGCAGCGACAGCTTCGCGACGGGGGAGAAGCCCGACGCGGCGGAAACCGTAGGTGGCGGCAACCGCGCTTCGCGGTCCAAAAATGACAGTACCGCCAAACGGACCGCTGCCGAGACGGCCGTGCCGCGGGCGGCACAGAAGGAGTGCAGACGGGCACCGATGCCTCGCAGGTCGATGGTGACACGGTCGCGTGAGCGCCTACGTAAGGATGCTGCGACTCCGTCGCCATCCAGAGCGAGCTGATGCCACGGCTGTTCGCTGTTCACGGGCGGAAGTTTGTTCATGGCATGGTCCGAACAGGACTTGCATGGTCGCGCTGATCGGCGCAGTGCCGCGCGATGAATCCGGGGGGAATTTCAGCGCGTCCATGAATCGCGCTCCATGCTCAACTCAACGAGCAGCGATCCGATGCGCGACGTTCACCGGGGTAAGGACAGCATGGAAACTCAATCCTTCGCGAAGCCATTCACCTTGATGTCAAACCTGACATCGCGCAAGCGCGGTGCGCCGAGACGAGCACACCGTAGGCCGGTTTACCCGGAGGCAGACCTGGTCTACAGTGGCGCTCAGCCGGGAGTGGCACGCTCCCGTTTGATCAAGCTGCTGGCCGCGCAGATCGTCCGCGAGGCGCACGCGCCAACGACCAATCCGAACAGGTTTTCCGATGACATCGAAACCTTCAATCCGCGTCGCTCTGTACGCACGCTTCAGCACCGACCTGCAGCGGCAGACGTCGATCGTTGATCAACTCGTTGCCGCACGCGCCCGCGCAGCGAACGAGGGCTGGTCCGTCGTTGTCGAACATGGCGACGAGGGAGTCAGCGGTGCCGTGCCGGTGACGTACCGTACGGGCGGCAAGGCACTGCTGGGCGACGCTTTGGCGGGGCGCTTTGAGGTCCTGATCGTCGAAGGGCTGGATCGCATCAGCCGCGACATGGGTGAGCAAGACCAAGTCGTGAAGCGACTGGAGTTCTGGGGTATTCGCATCATAGGAACCAGCGATGGCTACGACAGCCTTGCAAAGGGCCGCAAGGTCATGCGGGTCGCGCGTGGGCTCGTGAACGAGTTATACCTCGACGACCTTCGGGACAAGACTCATCGGGGCCTTGCCGGGCAGTTCGTGCGGGGAATGAGCGCAGGTGGCCGGAGCTACGGTTACCGAACCGAGGCGGACCCAAGCGGACGTCGACTTGTGATCGACGAGTCGGAGGCCGAGCACGTGCGGTGGATATTCGAGCGCTTCGTGGATGGCTGGTCTCCGATTTCCATCGTCCACGAGCTGAACCGGCGCGACATCCCCAGCCCAAGAGGAAAGCGGTGGGCCATCAGCGCGGTCCATGGGAGCGCGGCACGCGGTCTTGGTCTGCTGAACAACGAGATGTACGTCGGCCGCGTTTACTGGAATCGTCGGCAATGGCTGAAGGAGCCCGACTCGGGCAAGCGCCGCTATGTGGATCGACCACGTGCAGAGTGGCAAGTCCGAGAGCAGCCGGACTTACGGATCGTCGATGCGCGGACTTGGGATTTGGCCCGCGAACGGATGGCGCGGAAGGCGATTCGCGGGCACGCCATTGCGCAGGCTCGCAAGGGAGGTCGGCCGCCCCGCACATTGTTTGGCGGGTTGCTTCGGTGCGCTGACTGTGGGGGGCCCATCGTTGCCACGGACGCTCGCGTGTAAAGTTGCAGCGTTCATAAGGACCGCGGTCAGGCGGCGTGCCCGAGTGGCCTTCAGGTGCGCCGCGAGATAGTCGATTCACGACTGCTCGCGGTCGTCCGTTATGAGTTGGAACGGCCCGACGCCATCGTCGAATTTCAAAGAGAGGTAGGCGCCCAGCTCGCGGCCGACAGCGAGCGCGAAGGCGATGAATCGAAGGGGGCGCGCCAGCGGTTGCCCCAAGTGCAAGCGGAGATCAATCGCCTCGTAGACGCCGTCGCGAGCATGGGCGGTAGCGCGGCTCTAATGCAGCGCCTTCGACTACTAGAGACAGAGATGGTGGCGCTTGAAAGCGCTGTTTCGGTTGCAGATTCGACACCGACGCCCAGTATCAGCGACATCGTCTCGCGATACCGAGACATGCTCACGGAGCTCCAGCGCAGACTGGAGTCCGAGCCCGATCGCGAACGAACCCGTCAGATATTGCGCGAGATGCTCGGGCCGATCACGCTCGTGAGAGATTACGACGGCGCGATCTACGCGGAAATGAAAAACCCCGCCGAACAGCTAATTGCCGTTGGCGGGGTGATGCCTTTAACCGTGGTTGCGAGGGCAGGATTTGAACCTGCGACCTTTGGGTTATGAGCCCAACGAGCTACCAGACTGCTCCACCTCGCGACTGAGCCTGTGACTATAGCACAGACGCACCGCGGTGCCGAGTTTCAGAGGCCGGCACGGCTCAAGGTCTGCAGGAATCGCGGGCTGTTCTGGTAGCCAATGACGCGCGTGTCGGCGATCTCGCGGCCTTGTGCGTCGAAGAAGATCGTGCCGGGTGGGCCGAACAACTGAAAGCGCTTGAGAAGCTCGCGGTCTTCTGCGTTGTTGGCGGTCACATCGGCTTTGAGCAGCAACGCGCCGGCGAGTTTTTTCTGCACCTCCGGGTCGACGAAGGTGAAGCGTTCCATCTCCTTGCACGAGACGCACCAGTCGGCATAGAAGTCGAGCATCACGGGGCGGCCGCTGGTGCGCAGCGCGTTGTCGAGTTCGGCCACGCTGCGCACGGCATTGAACACCGGGCCCACGTGACTGCCCGCCGCGCCCCCACGGGCTGCGAGGTGCGACAAAGGTTGCAGCGGATCGATGCCGCCCGAAGCCGCCCCCGCCAACTGCAGCAGGCCACAAATCGCCAGCACGGCAGCCACCGATCGGCGCCACAAACTCTTCGACAACTCGCCGCGGTGCCCTCGGTGCTGGTGGTACGACACCAGCATCACGGCCGAGCAGATCAGCAGCGCGCCCCACAGCGCCAACACCAGGCCGGCGGGCAAGATCGACTGCACGGTCCAGAGCGCCACGCCGAGCAGCAGCAGGCCGAACAGGCGTTTCACTTCGGTCATCCAGCCACCCGCGCGCGGCAGCAGAGCGCCCGCGGAAGCACCGACCAGCAGCAGCGGAATGCTCATGCCGGCCGCCAGCGAAAACAAGGCCGTGCCACCGAGCCACACGTCACGCGTCTGGCTCAGGTAGACCAGCGCACCGGCCAGCGGCGCCGCCACGCACGGGCTGACGATCAACGCCGAGACACCGCCCATCGCAAACACGCTGGCGAAACGACCGGCCGGCAGGCGCTGCGAGGCCTGCGTGAGCCGGCCGGTCAAAGCGCTCGGCAACTGCAGTTCGTAGGCACCGAACATCGACAGCGACAGCGCCACCAGCCCGGCCGCGAACAGCGACAGCACCCAGGGGTTTTGCAGCGTCGCAGCCAGGCCTTCGCCCGCCAGGCCGGCCGCCACGCCGAGCGCGGTGTAGACCATCGCCATGCCGAGCGAATAACTGAGCGCGAGCGAAAACCCGCGGCCACGCGACACCTGCGTGCCTTGGCCGACGATGATCGAAGACAGGATCGGCAACATCGGCAATACGCAAGGCGTGAGCGAGAGCAGCACGCCGGCAATGAAGAACACGCCGACCACGGGCCAGAACTTGCCACCGCGCAGCGCCGCGTCCATGCCTGAGCCATCGGCCGAAGAAGCCGTGCCTTCCACGGCCGCGCTCGTTGCCGCGGCGGGCGGAGCGCTCGGGTCGAGCGCGGCGGTTTCGGCCGCCGTCATGAGGCGTGCCGTGCCGTCGCCGCCGTAGCCGGCCAGGCTCACGATCAGGCCGCGCTGCATCGGTGGGTAGCACAGGCCCTGGTCGGCGCAGCCCTGGTTCGACACCAGCAGCTGGAACTTCGGCTCGGCCTGTTGCACCGGCACGGTGATGCGCACCAGGTCGCGGTGGGTCTCGACGTTCTTCTGGAAGGTTTCGTCGAACTTGACCTTGCCCTTCGGGATGTCGGGTGTGCCGAGCGTGGCGCCGTTGGCCGCGAACTTGAACTGGTCGCGGTAAAGATAGTAGGCCGGCGCGACCGTGAACGTGACCTCGACCGTGCGCTCGTCGACGGCACGGGCGGCGAGCTTGAACGCCACGTTCGGGTCGAGGAACTCGTCGGCCGCATGCACGGCCTGCATGCCCGCGAACACGAGCATCAGCGCTGCGATGAGCCGCAGCCACCAGGTGGGGAAGGTTCGCGTCTGCATGTTGTCGTGGATGTTTCGTGTACCCGGAAAGACCTTCGTCGCTTGCCGAGGTTCCCGATTACTTGAAGAAGCGCCGTCGCGTAAGCACCAGCGCGAGATAGTAGCCGCCGACCGCATACACCGCGAGCACGCCCACCGGCCACAGCACATCGCCGGTAGGCGTGCCCAGGATGAGCGGGCGCACCAGTTCCACGGCGGCGGTGAGTGGCAGCGCGTGCGCAACCGTCTGCAGCCAGCCAGGCATCTGCTCGATCGGAAAATACACTCCCGACAAGAACGTCATCGGCGTGATGACGAGCGTGAAGTAGTAGGTGAAGAAGTCGTAGCCTTTGGCCAGCGCGTTGAAGACGAGCGCAACCGATGCAAAGGTGATGCCCACCAGGCCGAGCAAGGGCAGGGCCAGCAGCATCGTCGGCTCGCGGCTGATGCCCAGCACCCAGATCACGAGCATGATCGCAGCCACCGAAAACAGCGACTTGAAAGCAGCCCACAACATTTCGGCAAAGACGATGTCGTCGAGCGCGATCGGCGCGTTCATGATGCTGTCCCAGGTCTTCTGCATCTGCATGCGCGAATAGGCCGAGTACAGCGCTTCGAAAGTCGCTGCCAATGCGGCGCTGACGACGATGCTGCCGGAAGCGAGGAACTGGATGTAGGGCCGGCCGTCGATCTGCCCGATCATCGAACCGAGGCCGTATCCGAAAGCGACGAGCGTGATCAGTGGCTCGGCGATGTTGCCGATCACGCTGGGCACGGCGAGCTTGCGCCACACCAGCAGGTTGCGCATGAAAACCGGCCAGAAGCGGCGCGAGATGCTGGGCGGGGCGGTGAACGAAACGAGCATGGTGGGTGGGCAGTGGCTCAGGCGTCGTCGCGAATCTGCCGGCCGGTGAGCTTCAGGAACAGGTCTTCGAGGTTGGCCGGGCGGTGCAGGTAGCGCACGCTGTGATTCTCGGCCAGCGCGGCGAGCAGGGGCTTGGTATCGTGCAGGTAGAAAAACACGGTTTCGCCACTGGCTTCGACCCGCTCGGCCAAGGCGGAGTGGGTCGCAGCCAGCGCAGCGGCGCCCTCACCGTAGACCTCGACCACATCGGTTTCAAGATGTTCGCGGATCAGGCCGCGCGGCGTGCCTTCCGCGATCTTGCGGCCGTGGTCGAGCACGATCAGGCGGTCGCACAAGCGCTCGGCTTCGTCCATGAAATGCGTGGTCAGCAGAATCGCCTTGCCCTGTTTGAGCAGGTCTTGCAGGCGCTCCCACATCAGGTGGCGCGCTTGCGGGTCGAGGCCGGTGGTGGGCTCGTCGAGCAGCAGCAGGTCGGGGTCATTGATGAGCGCGCGGCCCAGGCTCAGGCGGCGTTTCATACCGCCCGAGAGTTCGCCAGGTTTGGCGGCAGCCTTGGCTTGCAGGTGCGCGAACGCGAGCAACTTTGGAATGCGCTCTTCGATGGTGGCCTTGGGCAGCCCGAAGTAGCTGCCGTAGACCCGCAGGTTTTCGGCGCAGGTGAAATCGGGGTCGAGGCTGTCGAACTGCGTCACGACGCCGATGCGGCTTTTCGCCTCACGCACGCGCTGCGGGATCGGCAGGCCGAAGGCTTCGATGCTGCCGGCGTCGGGGCCGGTCAGGCCCAGGCACATGCGGATCGTGGTCGTCTTGCCGGCGCCATTCGGCCCGATCACGCCCAGGCACTCGCCGGGCTGGATCTCGAGCGACAAGTCGTCGACGACGGTGGCATCGCCGAACTTCTTCACGAGGTGCGACAGGCGCAGCAGCGGTTGGGGCATGGCGGTGGAGTGTGCCAAAGGCGGTTGATTCGTGCTGGCGCCATCGCCATCGCCAGAAACGACAAAGGCCAGCATGTGCCGGCCCTTGTCTTCCAGACGCGTTGCGCCTGCCGAGTGTTTACTCTTCGGCCTTGGCTTCGACGGCCACGGGCTCGGGGCGGTCGACCAACTCGACGAAGGCCATGGGTGCGTTGTCACCCACGCGGAAACCCATTTTCAGGATGCGCGTGTAGCCGCCCGGGCGCGCCTTGTAGCGCGGGCCCAGTTCGTTGAACAGCTTGGTGACGATGTCGCGGTCGCGCAGGCGGTTGAACGCGAGGCGGCGGTTCGACAGCGTGGCTTCCTTGGCGAGCGTGATGAGCGGCTCGACGACGCGGCGCAGTTCCTTGGCCTTGGGGACCGTGGTCTTGATCGCTTCGTGCTGCAGCAGCGAGTTGCACATGTTGCGCAGCATCGCCTGGCGGTGCTCCGAAGTGCGGTTGAGTTTGCGAAGTCCGTGACGGTGACGCATGGTGCTTTACCTTTCTGACTGTTTTGAATACCGGCAGCCGTATCAGGTACTGCCGGGTGCACCGGGCCGTCGTGGCGGCCCTGTTCTTGTTATCGCTTGTCCAAACCTTGCGGCGGCCAATTCTCGAGGCGCGCTCCGAGCGTGAGCCCGCGCGAAGCCAGCACTTCCTTGATTTCGTTGAGCGACTTGCGACCCAGGTTCGGGGTCTTCAGCAGCTCGGTCTCGGTGCGCTGGATCAGGTCGCCGATGTAGTAGATGTTCTCGGCCTTCAGGCAGTTGGCCGAACGCACCGTGAGCTCGAGCTCGTCGACCGGGCGCAGCAGGATCGGGTCGAACTGCGTGTTGCGCTGTTGCGGCGCATCGAAAGCCGGGATGTCGTTGACATCGAGCTGCGCGAACACGGCAAGCTGCTCGACCAGAATCTTGGCCGAATTGCGGATCGCTTCTTCGGGCGTGATCGCGCCGTTGGTCACGATCTCCATCACCAGCTTGTCGAGGTCGGTACGCTGCTCGACACGGGCGCTTTCAACCGTGTAGCTCACACGAGCGACCGGCGAGAACGACGCATCGAGAACGATGCGGCCGATCGACTTGGTCGGCTCGTCGCCGAAACGGCGCATCGTGCCCGGCACATAACCACGGCCCTTTTCGACCTTGATCTGCATGTCGAGCTTGCCGCCGTGCGACAGGTGCGCGATCACGTGCTCGGGGTTGATGATTTCCACGTCGTGCGGGGTCTGGATGTCGCCGGCCGTGACCGGGCCTTCGCCTTCCTTGCGCAGCACCAGCGTCACTTCATCGCGGTTGTGAAGGCGGAACACCACGCCCTTCAGGTTCAGCATGATGTGGACGACGTCTTCCTGCACGCCATCGATGGCGGAGTATTCGTGCAACACGCCGGCGATCGTGACTTCGGTGGGCGCGTAGCCAACCATCGAAGACAGCAACACGCGGCGCAGCGCGTTGCCCAGAGTGTGGCCGTAACCGCGCTCGAAAGGTTCGAGCGTGGCCTTGGCACGGTTGCCGCCAAGCGGCTCGACATGGATGGCTTTGGGTTTCAGCAGATTGGTTTGCATTGAAGTCCTGTGAGTCTCAATACCCTCGGCTCGTTACGCCGATAAGGCTGATGGACAGCGCCGGGCGAGAAAGATAGCTGCTCCACTGCCGGCATATGGAGCAATAAAACCGGGAGGAGGTGCCGGCGTTCGCCGCCACCCCGCTCGTCTGAGCGTTTATCGCGAGTACAACTCGACGATCAGCGCTTCCTTGATGTCGGCGCCGAATTCGTCGCGGTCGGGGGCCTTCTTGAAGATGCCTTCGAGCTTGGCAGCGTCGACGCTCACCCAGTTCGGCATGCCTTGGCCTTCGGCCAGCTTCACGGCGTCGATGATGCGCAACTGCTTCTTCGACTTCTCGCGCACCGCCACCACGTCACCGGCCTTGACCAGGAACGAAGCGATGTTGACCGAGGCACCGTTCACGGTGATCGACTTGTGCGACACCATCTGGCGCGCTTCGGCGCGCGTGGAGCCGAAGCCCATGCGGTAGACGACGTTGTCGAGGCGCGATTCCAGCAGCAGCAACAGGTTCGCACCGGTGTTGCCCTTGCGGCGTTCGGCTTCGGCGAAGTAGCGGCGGAACTGCTTTTCGAGGATGCCGTACATGCGCTTGACCTTCTGCTTCTCGCGAAGCTGAAGTCCGAAGTCGGAGGTGCGGGTGCCCGAAGTGCGGCCATGCTGGCCGGGTTTGCTGTCGAACTTGACCTTGTCCCCGATCGGGCGGCGAGCGCTCTTCAGGAAAAGGTCGGTGCCTTCACGGCGGGAAAGTTTGCCCTTGGGGCCGAGATAACGTGCCACGTTGTGTCCTTGTGTTCAATCTGACGCAGGCTGCCGGTGTGCGGCGCGGCTTGCGCGAGTCTGGCGAGTGTTGTTTTGTGCGCTCAGACGGTGGGCTTCAAGAAGTCCGGACTGGCTCTGCGAGTTCAGCCGGCTTCAACGAAAAAGTCGGCGCAGCCCGAAAGCAGCACCGACGCGGGATCACGGTGACTTCGACGTCACCGTGAATCGATCAGATACGGCGACGCTTTTGCGGGCGGCAACCGTTGTGCGGCACTGGCGTCACATCGGAAATCGAGTTGATGCGGATACCCAGTGATGCCAGTGCGCGAACCGACGACTCGCGGCCCGGGCCGGGGCCCTTGATCCGCACGTCGAGGTTCTTGATGCCCTGGTCTTGCGCTGCGCGACCCGCCACTTCGGCGGCGACCTGCGCAGCGAACGGCGTGCTCTTGCGGGAGCCCTTGAAACCCTGGCCACCGCTCGATGCCCAGGACAGCGCGCCGCCCTGACGATCGGTGATGGTGATGATCGTGTTGTTGAACGACGCGTGGACGTGCGCGACACCGTCCGCAACGTTCTTGCGGACTTTCTTGCGCACGCGCTGGGCGGCGGTGTTGACGGGTGACTTAGCCATGTTGACCTTTGCTTATTCTGTAGATGTGATTCGACGAAAGACCGTCAGATCACTTCTTCACGACGCCCGACTTGCGCGGGCCCTTGCGGGTGCGAGCGTTCGTCTTGGTGCGCTGGCCGCGGACCGGCAGGCCGCGGCGATGGCGAAAGCCACGGTAGCAGCCCAGGTCCATCAGGCGCTTGATGTTGATCGACATTTCGCGACGCAGGTCGCCTTCGATCGTCAGGCGGCCGATTTCTTCCCGGATCTTTTCGAGATCGGTGTCGGTCAGGTCCTTGACCTTGCGATCGAACGGCACATTGCTGTTCGTGCAGATCTTCTGCGCCGTGGTGCGGCCGATGCCGTAGATCGAAGTCAGACCGATTTCGGTGTGCTTGTGCGGCGGAATGTTGATACCAGCAATACGTGCCATGTTCGTTCTCTCTTAACCTTGACGCTGCTTGTGACGCGGGTCGGTGCAAATGACGCGCACGACGCCCTTGCGACGGATCACCTTGCAATTGCGGCACATTTTCTTGACCGATGCTGCGACTTTCATTCTCTTCTCCTAAACCTTAAGACCGCTGCTCACTTTGCCCGGAACACGATGCGTGCTCGGCTCAGATCGTAGGGCGTCAACTCAACCGTGACCTTGTCGCCAGGCAGGATGCGGATGTAGTGCATGCGCATCTTGCCGGAGATGTGGCCGAGCACGACGTGCCCGTTTTCCAGCTTCACTCGAAACGTTGCATTGGGCAGATTCTCGAGAATCTCGCCCTGCATCTGAATCACATCGTCTTTTGCCATGTACTCAATCAGCTCGCTTTGAAGTTGGCCTTCTTGAGCAGTGACTCGTACTGCTGGCTCATCACATAACTCTGCACCTGAGCCCAGAAGTCCATCGTCACGACGACGATGATCAGGAGCGATGTGCCGCCGAAATTGAACGGCACGTTGTACTTCAGGACCAGGAACTCGGGCAGCAGGCAGACCAGCGTG